>JALYZI010000109.1 GCA_030948915.1 Acidobacteriota bacterium | reverse complement strand
CGGAGTTTAGCAGCGATCGAAGCGTGGCCAAATTGCGGCGATCGGATTCGTGCTCGACTTTTTTCGGGGTCTCCAGCAGCTTGGGTATGCCGCGGAATCGTTCGTCATTGAGCAGGAAGCCGAAGGCGTCGAGGCCGAGCTGCCCGTCGCCGATGTGTTCGTGCCGGTCCACTCGCGAGCCGAGGGCTTTCTTGGAATCGTTGAGATGAAACAGGCCGACATTCCTGGTGCCGACGTGTCGCTCGAGGTCCTCAATCGAACGTTCGTACGCATCGCGCGTCCGAAGGTCGTAGCCGGACGCGAAAACATGACAGGTATCGAAGCAAATGCCGACGCGCCTTGGATCATCGACTGACTTGATGATTTTTCCAAGCTCCTCGAATGAGCAGCCGACGCACGATCCCTGTCCCGCTGAGGTCTCGAGAAGCGTGACAACCTTGTGATTCGGAATCTTCGCGTGAATCTGATCCAGCGACCGCGCGATCTTCTCGATTCCGGCGTCTGCGCCCGCACCCATGTGCGCGCCTGGATGCAGCACCACTGCGCGGATGCCGAGGCGTTCGGCGCGATCGAGCTCGTCGATCATGGCGGCGATCGATTTCCTGTGAAACTCCGCGTTCGTGGTCGCGAGGTTGATGAGATACGACGTGTGCGTGAAGACAGGCTTCACGAATCTCTTCTTCGCGAAGAGTTTGCAATCGTCATCGGTCAGCTCTTTGCCCTTCCACTGATTGGAATTCTTCGCGAAGAGCGCGACCGCGCTTGCGTTCACTTCAGCGGCGCGCTCGAAGACCGTGTGCAGGCCACCTCTGGTTGAAAGGTGCGCACCGATGAGATCGCCATGTTTCTGGGAGTATCGGAACCGGGGCATCCGACTTCAAAACATCAGGGCGTGAGTCGGAAATTCACGGTCACGGTGTAATAGACATCGATCGGATCGCCGCGATATGTCGCCGGGCGAAAGCGCCAGTGGCTGACAGCATCGCGCGCCGTGTCGCCGAGACTGTAAGGCAGATCTTTGATGACCTCGACATCGTCGATCGTGCCGTCCTTCCGAACGATCCCGCGCAGAACGACGGAGCCCTGCACGCCCGCCCGCCGCGCCATGGTCGGGTATCGCGGCAGAACGCGATCGATTTCCTCCGGCTGCGTTCCACCGAGCGGAACCGCGGAGTAGACGCCATGATCTGTCGGGACGTCCGGCAGCGCCGGCGCGACCGGCTCGGGCAGCGGCGCGACCGGCGGCGCGGTTGTTTCGGTGGGCGGCGGCTCAGCGGAGGCGGTCTTTTCTGTCGGCGCTGCAGTGGCCGTGCTGACGTCGAGCTGGCGCGTGCCAGCGGACGAGACGTCGATCGCATCGACATCGGCGTAGGCGATTTCCCCATTGCGATCGATGGCGTAGAAATCATGATCGCGCGTGTAGACGCGAACCGGATTCGCCGCGGAGAGCTCTCCCATGATCGGATAAAAAATCCCCGGACCGGCATAAAGCGGCGTTCGCTGGGTGACGATCGCAGCCAGCGATGGAAGTTTCTTGATGGCCTCGTAGCGTGCGAGGCGGCGTGCGCGCTCGGAAGTTCGCTCGAGACTGTTGCGCTCCGTCCATCCGCTGATGCCTTCGCCGTCCTGCACCCGCGCCCACGCTCCTCGATCTTCGATCACGCGCAGCCGCGTGCCTTCGGTTTCGGTCGCCACGACCGGCGACCTCGTGCTCGGTTCCGTCCGCAGACGAACGCGAAGCGGGAGCACCGAAAGCGACTCTGACTGCGCCGCGCTGTCGTCCGGATGTTTTCCGCTGGCGACGATCAGCGCCGACAGCAGCGCGAGAAAAATGACGCCTAACAGGATGACGACCAGCAGACCGCGGCGATGGCGCACCTGCGCGGTGGTCATCGGTTCTTCATGAGCGTGAGCATGATCGCCTTCTGCACGTGCAGTCGGTTCTCCGCCTCATCGAACACGACCGACTGCTTCGAATCGATGACGTCGGCGGCCACTTCCTCGCCGCGATGGGCGGGCAGGCAATGCATGAAGATGGCGCTGCGGCGCGCCAGCGACATCACGCGCTTCGTGACCTGCCAGCCGTCAAAATCACGGCGTCGCTTCTC
>JALYZI010000073.1 GCA_030948915.1 Acidobacteriota bacterium | reverse complement strand
CCGGCGTCGCGCCGAACGGAATCGAGCTGCACCCGATCCTCGACATCAACTTCACCACGCCAACAGCCACCACGCTTGGTTCGAGTCCAAATCCGTCGCAGTTCGGCGGATCGGTGACCATTACGGCCACAGTAAACGGCGGGTCGTCACCGACGGGCAACGTGACGTTCCTGGACGGCGGCAACACGATGGCGAGTCGCGCGCTGGACAACAGCGGTAAGGCCACGTTCGTCACCAACGGCTTTTCGGTTGGGTCGCACTCAATCACTGCATCGTACGCAGGCGACACGGCATCCGCGCCGAGCACCACGACCGTCGCGCTGGTGCAGGTCGTCAACAAAGCGGATCAGACCATCACCTTCGCTGCGCCGCCTAACAAGGTTTACGGCGATGCGCCATTCACAGTCACCGCCGTCGGTGGTGGTTCGACGAGCTCGGTAACCTTTGCCGCGGCAGGCAACTGCACCTCCAGCGGTGTCAACGGCAGCACGATCACGCTCACGAGCGCAGGCAGCTGCACGGTGACCGCTTCGCAGCTCGGCGACGGCAACTACAACGCCGGCGCGGACATCGCGCGCAGCTTTACCATCGTGCCGGCAGCGGCAACGATCGTCGTCAAGGGGTACAGCGGCACCTACGATGGTCATGCGCACGGCGCGACCGGTACGGCGAACGGCATCAATGGCGAGGATCTCTCCAATCTCCTCAACTTCGGCTCTAGTTTTACCGACGCTCCAGGCGGCACCGCGCATTGGACGTTCGCTGGGAATACGAACTATGCATCGACCGCGGGCGACATAGCGATCAACATCGCGCAGGCCGCCGCGACGATTCATGTAAACGGATTCACCGGCGTTTATGACGGTCACGCGCATGCCGTGACAGGTACTGCAGCCGGCGTCAACGGCGAGGATCTCACTACTCTCCTCAACTTAGGTGCGACCTTCACGGACGCTCCAGGCGGCTCCGCGCATTGGACGTTCGCTGGGAATACGAACTACGCATCGACGGCGGGCGATGCCGCGATCAACATCGCGCAGGCCGCCGCGACGATTCATGTGAACGGATTCACCGGCATTTATGACGGTCACGCACACGGCGCGACAGGTACCGCAGCCGGCGTCAACGGCGAGGATCTCACTACACTCCTCAACCTTGGGGCGAGCTTCACCGATGCTCCCGGCGGCGCCGCGCATTGGACGTTCACTGGGAATCCGAACTACACATCGACAGCGGGCGATGCCGCGATCAACATCGCGCAGGCCGCCGCGACGATTCATGTGAACGGATTCACCGGAGTTTATGACGGTCACGCACATGGCGCGACAGGTACTGCAGCCGGCGTCAACGGCGAGGATCTCACCACTCTCCTCAACCTCGGTGCGAGCTTCACTGACGCTCCCGGCGGCACCGCGCATTGGACGTTTGCGGGAAATACAAACTACGCCTCGGTGTCCGGAAATCTATCGATCACCATCAACCAGGCGGCTGCAAACGTGGCCGTCAACGGCTTCGCCGGTGTGTACGACGGTCGTGCGCACGGTGCCAGCGGTTCAGCCAAGGGCGTGAGCGGCGAGGATCTCAGCAGTTTGCTCAACCTCGGTGCGTCTTTCACTGATGTTCCCGGCGGCACTGCGCATTGGTCGTTTGCGGGCAACACCAATTACGCATCCACCGCGGGAGATGCGGCCATCACGATCTCGCAAGCCGCTGCGACATTTCACATCAACGGCTTCAGTGGACCTTATGACGGCCATGCGCACGGTGCGACCGGTTCGGCGAGCGGCGTGAATGGTGAAAACCTGAGCAGCCTCCTCGCTTTCGGCGCATCGTTCACCAACGTTCCTGGTGGTACGGCACATTGGACCTTCTCGGGAAACGCGAATTACGCCTCCGCGAACGGCGATACCGCGATCACGATTACGCAGGCTGCCGCCCGAATTCAGGTGACCAGCTACAGCGGCGTCTACGACGGCGCAGCGCACGGCGCTGCCGGCGCCGCAACCGGCGTGAGCGGCGAGAACCTCAACGCGCTACTGAACCTGGGCGCCGCGTTTACAAATGTACCTGGCGGAACTGCGAACTGGACGTTCGCCGGAAATCTCAACTACGCGCCGGCTTCGGGCACGGCCAGCGTCATCATTAATCCCGCACTACCGATTGTGACCGTGAACGGTCTGACGCTGACCGGCGAGGTGCCAATCTACGACGCCACGCCGAAGACGGCTTCGGCGAAAGCCACCGGGATCGGTGGAGTGGCGGTCGCCGGTTCATTCACGTTCGCGTACAACGGTTCACCGATCCCGCCCACCCTCCCCGGTACGTATGGCGTGATCGCGACTTTCGTCAGCGCCAACGCGAATTACGCGAACACAACCGGCACCGGCATGCTGACGATCCGCGGGCTTCGCGACGATCTGCAGCTTCAGATGAACGCCATCACCACGTTACGAGATGCCACGACGAACAGGCAGGATCTCGAGCGCTTGAATGACTCGATCAGGCATCTTGGCGAGGCCCTCGACCCGGATCAGTGGATCGATTCGATCCACGCCACGAGGTCGGACGGCGACGGCATTTTCACCCAAGCGAAGAATGCGTTGATTCCGCTACTCGAGATTGTGAGAGATGCTCGGAGCAGCATCGCGGCGAACAGACTCCAGCCGATCATTAACCGCATCGTGACCGATGTGCGGCTGCTCGCGCTCACGGCAATCAACGAGGCGGCGGCACGCGGCGCGAATGTTGACAAGGCACGCACCGATCTGTCGAAGGGCGACAGCGATATCAATTCCGGCCAGTACGAATCCGGCATGGAGCACTATCGACAAGCCTGGAGCGCGGCGGGCAGGGCTTAAACAGCAATTGTCCGGGTGGCGTGTGTTCGCGCGCCGCCCGGATGATCATTGCGAGCCGATCAACCGGCGGACCATTGTCCGTCGTGAAATTCCGGCCCGAAGCTGGCGCTCCGATTCGCGCAGCTCGTACTCACTGATGTCGCGCCCGAGGAGGGCGAGCACCATTCGGCGCAGGAACTGATCGTCATTCATGCAGACGGATTCATCGGCTAGCGAGAGCGCATCATTTGTGACATCGGAGCGCAGTTGTGGATCGAATCCCAGGCGACCGACGAGAGTCTCAGACCGGGACGACGGTCGACTGCCAGTGGGACGCGCGATTTCCGTTTCAAGGTTTGTGTCGGCGAGCCGCACCGCGTGCAGGGTATCGGGGCCATCGCCGGCGACTCCGATCGCGAAGACTCGGGCCGCCAGCGGACGGTGGTCGGTCGATTTCGGATCGACATCCGACGGCGCGACCGCGCGATCGAACTCGAAACGAATGATGTTGATGCCTGCGCGCCACGCTGCAGGCACTGTGTATTGATGCCGGCCGCTCTCCAGTTGGACATTTTGTATATATTTATCATTAATATATACCGCTACTGATTGTGGCGTGATCGCGGGCGACATCTCAATGCTCAACGGTCCCGAAGCGGTGGGCATCGCGATGTACGAGCGCTTCCCGATTGCCCAGCGCGCATAGCGACCCTCTTCTTTTTCGGCGGGGCTCCAGCCCTCGCCGAGCAGCGCGTCCTCGCCGGGGCCCATGCGAAGGACTGGAACGCCACCGAATGACGCAAGCAGCGCTCGATGCTCGGCGGGCGTACTGCGATCGGTGAGGAAGTAGTACGCGCTCGGCGAGTAGTGCAGCCGGAAGTCTTCGAGCGGCGATGCGAGCATGACCGGGAATCGGCACGCCCATCTCGAAAATTCGCTGTCGCCGGCGACCACGATCCACGACGTCGTGTTCTGATACGCGAAGACTTCACCCATCATCTGCGTACCGCGCGCATCGAAGACTCGAAGGTGCGGCGTGAGCCCGCGCAGATAGAAACCAATTGTGATCGCGGAGGAATCGCCGTCCGCGATGACGGGATCGTTTTCGCGCGCGTGACGTGCGATCGCGGCGGCGATCGAGCGCCAATCGAGCTTGTGAAAGGGTTCAATCAGCGCCGCGTTCCAACCAACGCCGGCCAGTACCAGGGCGACGACGATGCTTGCGGCGTTTTTCCATCGGCCGATCGTCGCCACTCCGACCGACACGAGTACGAGATACGCCGGCAGCGCGCCGATGACATAGCGAATCGCGAAGAAATGGTGCGTAACACGCGCAGCCGCGACCGCGATCGCAGCCGGTAGAACGCAGAGGCCGATCGCCACGAGCGCTTGCCCGCGATTGCGTCGAAAAAGATCTACGGCGCCGATGATCGCGAGCGCTGCGAAGACGTACACGGTGCGGTGCATCCCATGGAGTTGCGACCAATCCAACGCGCCGCTCGGAGCGTGCTTCTCGCCGCGATAACAAGCGACGATCAGAATCGCGCAAACGGCCGACGCGGCCGCGATCGTCCACCAACGCCGAATCGCGGCGACGATCGCGGCAGAGATGACGAGTGGCGCGGTCACAGCCGATGTGTAGAAAGCGGCCAGCAGCACCGCGGCCGCGCTTCCGATGCGCGGCCGACTCAGGAAAATAGCGAGCAGCGTCACGGCCGCCAGTGCGATGAGCGCATACGGCCGCGCTTCGCGGCTGTAGTAAACATGGAGGGGCGAAACCGCGACAAGCAGAACGAAAACATACGGCGTCGACGGATGCGTTCGAATCGCGCGGGCGGCAAACCACGCCACCACGATCGTCGCGATGCCCAGCAGCGCGGGAAAAAGGCGCGCTGAGGCTTCCGTGCTGCGAAGGAAACGTCCGGCGAGCTCCATGGCGTAGTAAAGCGGACCGTGCTCGAGATCAAAAATCGTCAGCCAACGCCAGATGGGTTGTCGCGCCGCCGCCGTCGTCAGGTCGTAGCCAAGGACCTCGTCGAGCCAGAAGCTGGGGACGCTGATCTGCCGCAGGCGAAGCCAGGCGCCGAGGGCCGTAATGGCGACGAGGTATCCGGCGCGGAGCGCCCTCTCCCTGCTCACACGACTGAAATGTTATTCTTTCCTGATACTTCCCCGATCGGGAGAAACCACATGACTGCGCAAGCTACCTCGAATGCTCTCGAGCGCGAGCTCGAATACCGCAAGAAGCTGACCGGCATCACCAATCAGCTCAACTCGGCCGATTCCATCCAGCACATCCTGCTGTCGCTCAAGGACAAGATCCTCGAGCTGCTCGACGCCGAGCGACTCACAATCTACGCCGTCGACACGAAGAATCAGGAACTCTATTCGATGCAGAAGATCGGCGACGTGCCGAAAGAGATCCGCGTCCCGAAATCATTCGCATCGATCGCCGGATTCACCGCGCTCGCCCGCAAGACCATCAATATCAAGGATGCCTACGATCAGGCCGAGCTCGCGAAATACCATCCGAACCTTCGCTTCGATCAACGATGGGACAAGCAGAGCGGCTTCCGGACGAAGTCCGTCCTGGCAGTCCCGATCGCCTTCGAAAAATATCTCCTCGGCGTTCTGCAGCTCATTAACAAGCGGCATGGCCCCATTTTCACCGCGCTCGATGAGGATGGTGCCGAAGAGATCGCGCGCATTCTCGGCATCGCGTTTTACAACCAGCATCGCGCGGCGCGGCAGTCGAAGCCGGCGAAATTCGGCGTCCTGATCGACAAAGGCATCATCTCCGAGAAAGACATCGAAGCCGCCGTCAGCAGCGCGCGCGTCAACAACACCAGCGTCGAGAAAGTTCTGATCGACGACCACAACGTTCCGAAAGACGAGTTGGGGAAGTCGCTGGCGCAGTTTTACGGCACGCAATTCTTCAACTACGACGGCGTGCAGACGATCCCGAACGATCTCAAAGAGCGCGTTCCGTCCGAAATGTGGAAGAAGTACACATGTGCGCCGGTGGAGCGCCGCCCGGGAATGCTGATCGTGGCGGTCGACGATCCGCAGGATCTGACGCGACTCGACGGCATTCGCGCGATGAATCTCGCGCCGCGATATGACTTCTACGTCGGGCTGAAGCACGACATTCTGGCTTACATCGCGGCGTCCTACGGCGAATCGACAGAGGTCTCGACCGACAGCGCCGATCTCGCCAAAATCATCGAGACGCTCGGCGACGGAGAGGGCGAAGTCGAGGAAGAGAAAAAATCGGATGAGCCGGAAATCGATGAAACCGATTCCGGAATCGTGCGTCTGGTCAATCAACTGATCATCGAGGCTGCTCAGCGCGGCGCGTCCGACATCCATGTCGAGCCCGACGGCCCGCAGCTGCCCTGTGGCATCCGGCTTCGGATCGACGGCGACTGCGTGAAATTC
The DNA here is from genome assembly GCA_030948915.1 of Acidobacteriota bacterium. GTDB lineage: Bacteria > Acidobacteriota > Thermoanaerobaculia > Gp7-AA8 > Gp7-AA8 > Gp7-AA10. The sequence continues at coordinate 47,999 of JALYZI010000073.1, read as the reverse complement.
ATGGAAGTCCCCGGGCCGCACCGCAACGCGCTGGTGCAGCGCCTCAAGATCATGGCCAGGCTCGACATCTCCGAAAAGCGGAAGCCGCAGGATGGCAAGATCCGCTTCAAGTGGTCGAAGGGCGTCATCGAGCTTCGCGTCGCAACGATCCCGACGGCGAATCAGAATGAAGATGTCGTCATGCGTATTCTCGCCGGCTCGAAGCCGCTGCCGCTCGATAAGATGGGCTTCAGCGAAAAGAATCTGGCGAACTTCAAGTCGATCCTGCAGAAGCCTTACGGCATCTGCCTGGTCGTCGGACCGACCGGCTCGGGCAAGACCACGACGCTCCACTCCGCTCTTGGATTGATCAATACCGAGGACATGAAGATCTGGACGGCGGAGGACCCGGTCGAAATCACGCAGCGCGGACTGCGTCAGGTGCAGGTGCAGCCGAAGATCGAATTCACGTTCGCGGCTGCCATGCGCTCATTTCTTCGCGCAGATCCTGACGTGATCATGGTCGGCGAAATGCGCGATCACGAGACGGCAGCGATCGGCATCGAAGCGTCGCTCACTGGCCATTTGGTTTTCTCGACACTCCACACCAACTCGGCGCCGGAAACGATCACCCGTCTTCTCGACATGGAGATCGATCCCTTCAACTTCGCCGACGCACTCCTCGGCATCATGGCGCAGCGCCTGATCCGAACGCTCTGCCCGAAATGCAAAGAGGCCTATCACCCGAGCGAAGAAGAGTGGGACGAGATCATGGAAATCTACGGCCGCGAATATTTCGGCGGTCTCGGCATCAAGTACTCACCCGACTACATGCTCTACAACCCGAAGGGCTGCACGGCCTGCAACAACACCGGTTACAAAGGACGCATGGGCGTGCACGAATTGCTGGTCGGCTCGGATGAGGTGAAGAGGGCGGTGCAGCGCCGCGCACCCATTGATGAGCTGCGCGCGCTGGCGCTGAAGCAGGGGATGCGGACGCTGCTGCAGGATGCGATGGAAAAAGCACTGCGCGGCATCACCGATATCAAGCAGGCGCGATCGATCGCGGTGAAATGACATAGCCGCGGTTGCGGCGATGTCTCTGCCATCGTTACGTACGCCTGCGCCCCAACAGACCCGCAGCGATTACGAGCGCCGAGAGTCCGCCGAGGACTCGCCCCGGATTGGCGAGGGCGTAGTCGCGGATGCTGTTGAAGGACTGCTGAGCACGATTCTTCAAATCAGTCATTTTGACCGGCTGATCCATTGTTCTTTCGTTTGGCATGTTGCCTCCTCGACAGTGATCATTGCGAGGAAGGTGCCGGTTGCGAACAGCAGAGCGCGAGAATCGCAGTCGTAAATTCTTCGACGTCGAAGGGTTTCGAGATGACGAGCTTGACGATGTCCGTGTCGAGTTTCGTCAACGCCTGATGCGAGACCGCTGACACGACTGCCACCGGCGTCCGGATGTGATTCTTCTTCACGAAGTCGATGATCTCGAATCCGTTCACTTCAGGAACCATCAGATCGAGGATGAGGACGGAGTAGCGGCCGCCGCGGATCTTTTCGATCGCCTGCCTGCCGTCGTTGACGACGTCGATGTCGATCCCGCGGCGCTGCAGGAGTTTCCCGACGAGTCTTCGTATCGCGGGATCGTCCTCCACGATCAGCGCGCGATGGCGTGTTGTCACTTCCGGTGTCGTCGTCATGAACAATTCGTTACAGAGCCAACTTTTGGTGCCGAACAGCGTCTTACCCTACAAGATGAGACGGCCCGCTGCGATTCTGATCCTTCTGCTGCTGACGAGCTGCCGCTTCTACGACACCGGAAAACGCGTTGCTGCCGCCGCCGTGCTTCAATCATTTCTACAATTGCAGGCCCACGCGCCGCTCACGCAGAGCGTGGCGCGTCCTGCGGTTGCGACGCCAGACCGCGCGAGCCGTCTCATCGCTCCTGTCAAGATTGTGCGTTGCCGCCAGACCATTGTGGTTACCGCCGCCGATCCGCTGCGGGCGTCTCTCTGAACTGCATCCAATAGTACTTCCGAATCGGCGTGCCAGAATGTCGGCATGCCGGAGCTTCCGGAAGTCGAGATGTATGCGCGCTATTTTGCGCGCCACGCGCTCGGGCAGCCCATCAAGCGCATTCGCGTCCTCGACACCCGCATTCTCGGCACGCGATCGCTGCGGCCGCTCGCCGGTCGCGCGTTCCGGCGCGTGCAGCGTCACGGCAAGCATCTCTTTGCCGATGCCGAGGGCGTCTGGCTGCGGCTGCATTTCGGAATGACTGGAGATCTGGCGTACTACCGCGATGACCCGCCGCGGTTTGCGCGCGTGATTTTCGATTTCGACAACGGCGCACATCTGGCCTACGAAGATGCGCGCCTTTTCGGGGTGGTCGATCTCGTGCGCTCGCCGGAAGAATTCATTCGCGAGCACGGACTCGGCCCCGATCCGCTCGATCCGCGATTCACGCTCCGCGAGTTTCGCAAGCTCCTGCACAAGCGTCGCGGAAGGATCAAGGCGCTTCTGCTTTCGCAGGACATCATCGCCGGTATCGGCAATCTGTACGCCGACGAAGCGCTCTTTCGCGCCTCGATCGATCCGCGGCGGACCGTCGATCGGATGTCCGATGCCGAAGTGCAGACGCTCTACAAACAGATCCGGAGCGTTTTGCGGGAGACGATCGAGCTCAAGTCACGCGATCGCGGCTATCCTGCGCGTTTCCTCATCCAGCATCGCGAGGAAGGGGATCGTTGTCCGCGTTGCGGCGGCACGATTCAGCGCGCTGTCGTTGCAATGCGCACCACGTACTACTGCGCAAAACATCAAACATGATCATCAATGTTTTTTCGGATGGGTCAGCGGCTCGAGCGTGCGCGGGGCGCCGATCCGATGCGCCTCGATCTCCTGAAACTTCGTCGTCCAGGTTTTCCCGCCGTCCATCGATCGGTCTGCACTCCATGAGAACTGATCCGGCCGAATGTTGTAGTAGCGGATGCGCAACAGCGATGGCGTCGGCGTTACGGCGCCGAATGTCTGCTCGATGCGCATTTCCGATCCGTCCCGATGTCCGGTGCCGAAGTTCTGCAGTCCGCTTCCGGTGTCTGTCGACACGAGCTCCCACCGATCGGCGGCCGCGTTGTAAACGCGCAAGGTCCTCGTCACGTAATACGTCTCGTCGTTATCGCCAACGACCCGATACTCATCGAGGATGTCCGCGCCGTCGCCGATGCGCACTGCACTCCAGTAACCGTGGAACTTTCCGTACTGCTGGCTGGTCGCGGTGAATTCCCAGTCGCCGACGAGATAATCGAAATCGCCGCGGTGGGCGTCGTACGATGCGCGCATCTGTTCGGGAGTCCGTTTCGGAGTCGCCGGGTCCGCGAGCAGCGGCGCAGTCAGGATTGCCATGACGATCAGGACGTAGCGCATGCGGTATGTTACAACCGGAGGCGAAATGGCATCTCGAGAGATCATCAACTCGGTCACCGATCAGAAATGGCTTGAAGGATCTGCCGAGCCGCTGCAGAGGGCAGTCCGCGGCGCGTTCGCAGGCGACGGCGGGCGCGAAATCAAGAATTTTCTTCACGGAACATGGCTCGGACATCCGCTGCATCCGGTGCTGACGGACATCCCGGTCGGTGCGTGGACGGCCGCGCTGGCGCTGGATGCGCTCGAAGCAGTGAGCGGCCGGAAAGAATGCGGATCGGCGGCCGACCTCGCGATCGGGGTCGGATTGGCCGGCGCGGTCGGATCGGCGATCACCGGCATCACCGACTGGTCGGAGACCGACGGTTCGGCGCGCAGAGTCGGACTGCTTCACGGACTCCTCAACGTCGCGGCCACGACCTTGTACACGACGTCGCTCTTCATGCGAAAACGAAAACGCTCGCGGCAAAGCGGCATCGCGATGTCGATGCTCGGCTATGCCCTCGCCAGCACCGCCGCATACCTCGGCGGGCACCTGGTATTCGGCGAGCAGATCGGCGTCGATCACACGGCAACCGCCGACGCGGGCAGCCCGAAGAAATTCACGCGCGTGATGGCGGACGCCGAACTGAAGGAGAACAAGCCGGCGCGCGTTCTTGCGAACGGCCTCGCGATTCTTCTCGTCCGGCGCAAAGATGAGATCTACGCGATGACGGAGACGTGTCCGCACCTGGGCGGTCCGCTGTCGGAGGGCAAGTTGGTCGGCGATGCGATTCAGTGTCCGTGGCACCAATCGGAGCTGGCGCTCGAAGACGGACACGTCGTGAATGGTCCGACGACCTATCCCGCGCGCTGCTTTGACGTGCGAGTGCGCGCCGGGCAGATCGAGGTTCGGGCACAGCGCGAGTAGTTCGGGTTATCATCGGCACGTGCCGGCATGGTTGAAAATCGTGTTGATCGTGATCGGTGTATTCGTGCTGATCATCATCGGCTTCGGCATCGTCGGCTACGTCTACTTCAATCAACACAAAGAAGAATGGATAAAGGCCGGCGCGGCGGCCAAGCAGGATGGCGAGGCGTTCGCCGCCGGCAAGGATGGCGCGCAGTGCGTCGACGAAGGTCTGAAACGGCTCGGTGCGTGCTCGGGACTGTCGTGCGAGATCACAGTACGCGCCTTCGTTCAGAGCTGCATGGCGAAGGCCGCTCCCGCGCCGCAGCTCTGCACCAACGTTCCCAGGCGATCGGAAATCATCAGTTCCGCAAAATGGGCGATCGACGAATGTTCGCATCGCGGTCTGGCAGGCAGTCAGCCGTGCGGCCGCTTGCTGCAGGAAGTGCAGCGCTACTGCGAGAGACGCTGAGCGCCGGCGAGCGAAGCCGCGCGGTTGGGCGTCCGGAGCAGCGAGATGTGGAACTGCTCGGCCGCCTCCTTGATGCGTCCGGCCCTCAAAAGCAGTTCGCCATACAGCTCGTGCGCCGGTTTGAAAACCTCCGGCGGGCCGGAGGGAACGCCTGACTTGTCTTCTTCCTGGATCGCGAGCTGCGCGAAACGCAACGCTTCGTCCATCTGACCGCGTGCGGCGGCCTGCAGCGCGCGCAGCTCGTCCGGCTCCGGCGCTGCGACGCCGTAGTGATCGTCGTCTTTGTTCGCTTCGGCGTTCTTGATCTCACGCTCGGCGTCACCGAAACGCTTTTCACCGATCGCCCGGAGTGCGCGTCCAACCGGGCCGCTGAAATCGAATGCGCTCCATTCTCCGGTCTCGACGGCGTAACGCACCTGCATGGTCTCGCGCACGCCGTGCGCATGCTCGTTCTGGCTGTCGATTTCGCCGAGGAGCCGCTTCGCATCCGCGGTGCGATGTTGTTGCAGATAGATGTACTCCAGCCAGGAGAGGCTGTGGAAGTCGGGCTGCTTCCATTCCTTCGACAGGGCATAGGCCGCTTCGTTCGACCGCGCAGCGTCGTCCCACATTCCGAGCTGGAGAAAAATGTGCGACGGCATGTGCAGCGCATGCGGCGCGGATGACGCGACCGTCGCATAGCGGCGCGCGGCGCGCAATCCGAGCGGCGCGTGAACGGGATCGTCGTACGCGTGGATGAGATAGTGGAGAACGCCGGGATGATCCGGGTGCGTTGGCAGCAACTCCTCGAGGATGGCCGCCGCGCGCATCGATCTCCGCTCATCGAGTTGATGCCACGCGCGGGAGCCGAGAATCGACAAGGCCCAGAAAACCTGCGCTTCGGTGTCGTCGGGATTGTCTTTCGCAACGCGTTCCATCGCGTGCTCGTACGCCTGATCGCGGGCAGCCTTGTCACCTTCGCGGAATAGCTCCTCCAGGGCAGCAATGTATTTGCGCTCGCGTGCCGTCGCGGATGGCAGCAGCGGTTGGACTTGCTGCAGCACGCGGCGCCCGGCGGCGACGTCGACCTGATTCCAGATCGGATGGTTGCAGGTCATCGCTTCGCCCCAGAAGGCCAGCAGGAATTTCGGATCGATCTTTTCGGCCTCGACGAACGCGTCCTTCGCCTGCGGATAAGCGAAGTTGTGGAGCAGCAGCACGCCGCGCAGAAACGCCGGTTGCGCTTCGGGCTTTCCGGAGTTTGCGAAGGTGATCGTGCCGAGTTGCTCCTTCGCTTGTGCGGAGGTGCACAGCAGCATCACGAGGAGAAGTTTGCGCATGCCGCGATTATAGTGACGCAGTGCGGATCCGCATCGGAACGAGCGGCTACAGCTACAAGGAATGGAAGGGGAGTTTCTATCCGGACGATCTCCCGGCGTCGAAGATGCTCGAGTTTTACGCGGGACGTTTCGACACTGTCGAGATCAACAACACGTTCTATCGCATGCCGGAAGCGAAGATGCTCGACAAGTGGGCGACGCAGGTGCCGGACAATTTCACGTTCGTTCTCAAAGCGCCGCAGCGCATCACGCACCGTCAGAAATTGTCTGGATCGGAAGAGGATGTACGCTATCTGTTCGAGGCGGCATCGACGTTGGGCCCGAAACTCGGGCCGGTGTTGTTTCAGTTGCCGCCGTTCTTCAAGAAAGATTCCGAAAGGTTGCGCGCTTTTCTCGGCGCACTTCCGCCGAAATGTCCGGTGGCCTTTGAATTTCGCCACGACTCGTGGTGCGATGATGAGGTCTATTCGATTCTTCGCGAGCGCGACGCGCCGATCTGCCTGTCGGATACGGACGAAGTGACCGATCCGGACAGGCTCGTCATTCCGACGGCGTCCTGGGGTTACCTGCGGTTGCGCAGAACGGAGTACACCGAGGGTGCCATCTCGGACTGGGCACACCGCATCGCGAAGCAGCCGTGGCGCGAAGCGTACGTTTTTTTGAAACACGAAGACGAGGGCAAGGGGCCTCGATTCGCCGAGCAGTTCCGCGCTGCATGGTACGCTTCCACCCCGTGACGTTTCTACGCAGCGTCGCCGTTTTTTATCTCCTGAGCGTCCTCAAATACCTGAGCAGGATTTTCTACAAGCAGGACTTCGCGTTCATCGGTGAGACGCCGCGCGATCCGTGGGACAACATCCGCCTGGTCGTCTTTCTCAATCACACCAGCCTGTTCGAGCCGGTCTTTCTCGGCGCCGTTCCTGCGAGCTTCATCTGGCGGCTCGCGGGGCACGGCGTCATCCCCGCCGCCGACAAGACTACCGGACGTCCTCTGGTCGGACTGGTTTTCAAGTTCGTGGCGCATAACGTCATCCCGATCACGCGGCAGCGCGACGACACATGGTTCGAGGTGTTGAAGACGATCGATCCGAAATCGATGGTCGTCATCGCGCCGGAAGGCAGAATGAAACGCGCCACCGGACTCGACGCGAACGGCAATCCGATGACGGTGCGCGGCGGCGTCGCAGACGTTCTCCAGGCGATCGAGCACGGCCGCATGTTGATCGCGTACAGCGGCGGGCTGCATCACGTCCAGGTGCCGGGGCACATTCCGAATGTGTTCACGAAAGTGCGGCTGCGCGTCGAGAACGTCGACATCGCGGGCTACATCGCGGAACAGATGGCGAAGGGGGGCGCGGAACAGTTCAAGCGCAACGTGATCCGCGATCTCGAGCAGCGGCGGGACACCTACTGCATCGAGGACGCGATGCCGAGCGTCGCTTCGAAATCGGCGAGCGGCATCGGCTCGCTGAACAGAAATCCCTGAATGTATTCGCAGCCCGCGTCGTCCAGAAACGCGAGCTGCTCCTCCGTCTCGATCCCTTCCGCGATCACTTCCATGTCGAGATCGTGGGCCAGATCGATGATTGCTTTCGTGATCGCCTGACAGCGTTTCTCTTTCGCAAGACCCTTCACGAAGGTCCCCGGAATCTTCAGCCCGTCGAGGGTGAAGTACAGCAGATGCGAGATGGACGAGTGGTCGGTGCCGAAGTCGTCGAGCCACACCCGCATGTCGAGGTCGCGGAGCCGGTCGAGCATGCGCTCCGTGTATTCCGGCTTGTGTAAGGTCGCCGTCTCGGTGATCTCGAGGCTGAGGCGGGAGAGATCACCGCCGAGCTTCGTCAACCGTTTGGCGATCGATCCTTCTTCGAATTCACGCGGCGATAAATTGACGTGCAGCCGGATGCCCTTCCACGACGCCGAGTCTTGAATCGCGCGCTGCACCATCCACGAATCGAGTCTCCACAGATCAGGCCCCTCCTCGGCCCCGGCAGCGATCGATTCGCCGCTCCGGATCTCGCCGCTTCGCCGCCGCGCACGCAGGAGGGCCTCGGCCGCCACGATCCTGCGCGAGTGCAACTCGTGGATCGGCTGATAGAAAAGCACGAGCTGCTTCTGATTCAGCGCACGCTGGACGCCGGCGCGCGGAGCGGCCTTCTTCGGCATACCGAATGGATTTCAAGCCTCGCGCCATCTTGACATTTGTCTACTACAGACGTAGTTTGTTCAACGTACAATGAAGAAATCGACTCGCCTCAGCCGGTTCGAGCTCGAAATCCTGGAGTTTCTCTGGCAGATGGGCGAATCGTCCGTCCGGGAGCTGCAGGAAGCGATTCCCGCCGAGGGGCGGCCGGCCTATACGACGGTGCAGACGATCGTGCAGCGTCTCGAGCAGAAAGGCGCCGTGCGCCGGACGCGCAAGGTTGGCAATGCGCTGATGTTCGAGGCGGTCGTCAGCCGTCGCTCGGCCTACCGGCGCATGATCGACGAGCTGTTGGAGCTCTTCGGTGGATCGGCACAACCTCTGGTCGCGCATCTTCTCGATACCGGGAAATTGACCCTCGAAGATCTCAAAGCGTTGGAAAAGAAGAAGCGGGGAGGTCCGCGATGAACACGGTCATGACGCACATGTGGACCTCGACGCTGGTCCTGTTTCTCGCTCTGATTGCAGCGCGATTCCTGCCGCTCACGGCTCGCACGCGTTACGCGGTGCTGCTCTTCGGCCTGTTCAAATTCGCGCTGCCGGCGGCGATACTGACCGCTCCGCTGCACGCGATCTTCGGCCGGCAGGCCGTTGAAACGATCTCGATCGCATGGCTCGATTCCAGGATCCCTCTCAGCGCGCTGACGCCGTCGCCGGCGAGCAGCTGGCCGCTGATCCTGCGCATCGGCTGGATCGTTCCGGCCGTCGCGCTCGCGGCAGCCTGGCTGATTGCGCGCCGCCGGATCGTCGCGTCCGCGCTGCGCGGCGCCACTCCGGCATCACCGCGAGAACATGCGGCGCTCGATGCCGCACGGCGCCAGCTGCAAATGCGCCGCGCCGTCGACGTGATGCGGTCGCCGATCTGCGAAGCGCCGGTCGTCATGCGCGTCATCCGACCGATCATCGTCCTGCCGGATGGCGGATGCGATGCGCTCGACCCGGCGGAGCTGGAATCGCTTCTTCGGCACGAATGTGCGCACGTTGCGCGCGTCGATAACGCATTCACGTTCGTGGAATCGGCGATCGTCGCGGCGTTCTGGTTCCATCCTCTGGTCTGGATCGCGCAGCGCGCGATCGCGTCGGCGCGCGAGGAGGCCTGCGACGAAACCGCGGCGTCCACTCCCGGCGCCGTCGATATTTACATCTCCGCTCTAACAAAAATCTGCATCGCCGCACTGGCGCCGAGCACTGCCGGCGTCTCGTGCATGGCGAGCGCACATCTGAAAGAAAGGCTGGACCACCTCATGAGCTACGACACGCACCGCGCCCTCTCCCATCGTCTCGTCGTGATCCTGGCAGCACTCATCGTCGCTGGTGTCACTCTGGCGAGCGACATCAAACCGACGAACCCCGACACATCGAAATATCCGTACAAGATGTTCATCGAAGTTCACCCCGGCGATGATCCCGACACGCTCGTATTCTCCGGCCGCATCGTCGAGGCCGGGACGAACCGGCTTTTTGCGCAGCCGAACGTCGCGTTCAAGCGCCACGGCACGGCGAAAATACGGTCGGGAAACAACGATGGCGTCACAAATCGCGAGGCTGAGATCGAGGTCCGCGATACCGGCAGCTCGATCGCTGTCGTGCTGCGCATGTCGAAAGACGGCGCGCTCATTCAGGAATCGAACTATCAGGCCATCCCCAGGGCGGAGAGGAAGCGGGAATACACCGGCGCGTCCATCAGCCTCGATCTGAAAGATGCGGACATCAAGGACGTGCTGCAGAGATTCAGCCAGATCAGCGGTATTAAGATCGACTACCCCGACACGCTGCAGGGTAAAGTGACGATGACCGTTCGCGAGATGCCATGGGATGAAGCCTTCGACTCCATCTTGCGCGAACAGCATCTCTCATGGGTAATGACGGGGGACACAATGACGATCAAGGAGAAATAGCGCAGGCCGAAATCCTGCGCGTGCAATCGCGCCGCGCCGTGCGCCAGCGCCGCGTTCAAATCGGGCAGCACATCGTCGCGGCCTTCATCCTCATCAACTTCGGCATCGAACATGGCGGAAGATCGCTGCTTTCGATTTCCGAAATCGCGGCCGGAGCGCTTCTCATCGCGTCGGTCATCCGCGAGCGATTCAGCAGGGCACATCACGGAGGAATCGCATGGGTCGAGTTTGCCGGCGCGTTGATGGCCGGCATCGAAGCCGGTGAGCGGACTCGCGGACCGCATCACGTCTCTTTCGTCATCCTCGCGTTCGTCCAGCCTGTCGTCTTGCTTCTCTTTGCCATGTTCGACACGCAGATCGCTGCAGCGCGATATCTGAAAGCGGATGACGACGGCTTCGAAGCGCGACTGCGGTTGTTCTTTCGCCGCCGGGTCGCGTGGGATCAGATGCGAGGATTTCGCGTCGATGGCAACGCGATCGAAGTCGACCTCGGTGAGCGCAAACGCAAAATCAGTCTGCGCGACGTCGTCGATCGCGATGCAGCCATGGCGTGGGCCGTGGAACAGTTTCGAAAGCGATCAGTGCCGCAGCAGGCGCCAGGTGGCGAAGGCGATTCCGGCCAGGGCCAGTAGGATCGTCCAGCTGTTTCCCTTGACGACCGACCACAGCGACGCCTCTTTGCGCAATCTCTCGGCGGCCGTGATCCCCATCCGCATCTTCTGATCGCGCAGATTGCGGAGCGTATCGCCGACTTCGCGTTCGAACAGCGGCAACGGGCGGGGAGTATCGTTGGGCGCGACGGCCATGCCGCGCTGCGTATCGATCTTCACCAGATTCGAAGGAACTGGCGTGACGATTTTTTCGCCGTGTTCATCGATGCTGACGTCGTAGGCCCCCTGGTCGAAGTAGAGCACCGTGGGCCCGAGGCTGGTGTTTTTCACGAAAAGGACATTCTCGGCGCCGGGATGAAATGCAGGAATCCCGACGGTCGACTGATGCAAGGACCCAACCGCGCCGCCCGGCGTCACGACGGTCATCTCCGGCATCGGATTGCCCTTCATGGTCCGCTCGACCGCGAAGGTCGAATACGTGACGATCCAGCGCCCGGACGGATCGAAACGCGCCTCCTGGCGCAGGCATTTGCCGAGGATGATGGAGGCGGCATGGTCGACTTTGTCGTCGAATGTTGCCGCCACCGCCATGCTCGCATGCGCTGCGGGAACGGCCAGCATTATTGCCGACGCGGCGAGAGCGCGCATGAGGTTATTTGAAGGCATCTGAGCCCATCAGAAGCAAGCGATGGGCCAGACTATTTCGGAATATTCACCTCGATTTCAGCTGACCTCGGTCCGGCTGCACCGTTGGATGCGATCGACACCAGCCGGTACGCACTCTTCGATCCCTTTTGCGGAATCGTGTCCATCGCCGACGTTGCATCCTGCGGAAACGGGCCCTGGATCAGGAGCCATTTTCCGCTGCGATCCCGCCGCTCGAGCGCGTAGCGAACTGAAGGGGACGATGGCGGCGTGAACTCCACGATCACACGAGGAAACGGCTTCGTCTCGAATCGCGCCCTCGGCGCCGCCGGCTGGGGCAAGGGCGGCTCGGAAACACGGACGGTGGCGGGCTCGGTCGGCGTGCTGCGGTTTCCGGCAGCATCGACGGCGACCAGCCTGTAGAAGTACAGCGTTCCCGCCTGAACGTTGGAGTCGGTGAACGTTCGCGCGGTCGCGGGAAGCGGATCGAGATTCACGACAGCGCCGGTGTCTTTGAAGGTCAGACTGCGCAAGATGAAAAGCTGCGTTGCGTCGTGACCGCTGGGCGTGAACTTTATTGCCACCTGGCCGCCGGTGCCGTCGATCCCATCAATATTTGGAGGAAGTGGCGGCTGTGTGTCCGGAAGCTCGACGCTCAAGGTCTGCGACGGTTCGGACGCGGTGTCGTCATAGCTCCACGCGACAACGCGGTACTGCACTTTTCCGGTCGCGTCGCGCGGATAGATGTCGGAGTATCGCGGTTCGTTGCTGGCAACACGCGTCAATAGATTCCACTCCGACCCATTCATCGAGCGCTGCACTTGAAAGACGGCCACGGTTTCCGGCGGCGCGTCCCAGGTCAGAATGACTTTTCCGCTCTTCAACTCGGCGGCGAGATTCGCGGGCGCTGCCGGTGCTTTTCCGCTTCGGACGAGCACCGCTTGCGACACCATCGGCGGACCTTCCTCGTTGCGAATGTTGATCGCCGACACGCGGTAGTAGTACGTCGTTCCGACGCGGCCGGTCGAATCGGTGAATGTGCTCGTCGTCAGCGTCTGCGTCGTGACCGGTTCGCCGGCGGCGCCTGGCTGCAGCGCCCGGACAACCTTCCAGCCCTTTCGATATCTGTTCGGCTTCGCTTCCCAGACAAGAAACGCTTTTCCGTCGGCGGTCCTGCTTTCGATCGTCGCCGGTGGATCGAGCGCCGTGAAATCGGGAAAGAAAACTTCAGTGAGCGCGGACTCCGGTCCGCGACGGCCGAAGATGTCGAGCGCGGTGATTGTGTATGACGATGTCGCCTCGACCGGCGGTTTCTCGTCGAGGAATCCCGGTGCGTCGGTATTCATCTTCAGCACTGGCTCGGGCGTCATCACGATCGATTTCCCGCCTTCGCGTTTCTTGATCTCGTAGGTGATTGCGGAAGCTGGATTGTGTTCGCCCTTCCCGGGAACGCTCCACAGAAGCGCGATGCCCTTGCGAATCGCAATTCCTCGCAGGTCGCCGGGCGGGAAAGGGGGAGGTGTCGCCTCGACTCGCGTGAGCGGCGAAACCGCGTAGACGCCGGTCGGCTGGCCGTTTTCGCCGAGCGCAGTGACTGTGTAGGCGACGGTCGACCCGTACGGCACTTTCGGATCTTCGATCGAAAGCGCCAGGAATCTCGCGAGCAGCGGATCCTGCAGACTCATGAGCTCGACCGAGAGGCGCGCTTGCGTGAACTCCCGCGATTGCGATGGACTGACCTCGAGATATTTTTTCGCAAGCCGCGCTTTTTCGGGAGCGAACCGCTGATCCGCTTCCGCGGCGGTGCCGGGACGCACAATGCCGACCAGATCTTTCTTTCCGCCGACGCTGCGCTCGATCTGGAAGCCTCCCTTCGGAAGCGCACCCGCGGGCAGCGGCCACCGAATGAACGCGCCACGATTCGCGTCGATCACGACGATGGCGTTCGGTTCTGTCGCTGCAAACGCGAACAGCGGAAGCGCGGCGAGGAGAATCGATAAAGTGATTTTTCGCATGCGCTAGCCTCCGATGCACAGCGGTCCGACGCTGACATCAATGTCCGGGAGCGGCCACGGCGTTCCGATCGAGACCGCCACACTACCGCACACTTTGACCGGCGGCGCCTCGGCCGAGAATTTCAGATCGACCATGAAGTGAACGCTGCAGCATCCGCCCACAACATCCACGCCCGCCCAGACATCGATGTAGCCGTGGAAGCTTCCATGAATGAAGAACGGCGAGTACTTGATGCCGCCTTCGATCTCGACTCCACCTTTGAGTTTCAAATAGGCGCTGAAGCCCGCGATGTCGACGTCCCACTTCTTGTCGATCGTGATGCCGTTGTACATCGCGATGCCGGAGCCATCGATCGTCAGGTAGCCCTTGCCTTCGATGATGAGGATGGTCGCGGTGATCGGAAGCGGCGGATGACCGATCCAGATGTGCCAATCGCCGGAACCGCCGAAGTGCACCTGAATCGCGGATTGCATGCAGACATCCGGTCCTGATTTCGGCGCGTCGATCTTGATGAGACCGCCGCCGATCTCGAGATGGAAGGTCATGCCGGCATCAAACGCGCCGCCCGCGTATTGAATACAAGCCTCGGCAAGCGGCGGCGGCACGTGCTCGCCATTGAGCATCCACAACGCGACGTCGACGCGCGCGCCGGCATCCGGACCGCCCATCTTCACTGTCAGCGTGCCTTTGCAATAGATCGTGAATCCGTTATCGAGCGTCCCGAGGCCGACGCCGGCGGAGAAGGAGTAATTGCCGGATTTGTCGGTGACGACATCCTTGATGCTCGCGACGTCGTACGCCGAGATCGGCACGCTGAGTCCCAGTCCTCCGTGGATCTCGTTCAGTCCGAAGCCGGTCGAGCCGAGCGGGATCATCGTTGGGAAGCCGAGACTCGCCTTGACCATCCAGTAGCTCTGCTCATCGGCGCGGCCGTAGAGCGCTTCGATGTCGATCGCGAACGATTGCGCGACCGTGACCTTGCCGGTGCCGACGAAGCGGAATCCTTTGTCGCTGTCCTCCCAGACGCAGTCGGCGACGACGGTGACGGTCTTGCTCGACGGCGGGAACGCGAAGTCGAGATGGACCTGCGAGATCGTGACGCCGTCTTTTTCGCTGGAGGAGTAGTCAAAGTTCTGATCGTCCTCGTAAAGTGTCGTCGCCTCATCGAGCGACAGCGACGCGACCTGATATTGCGGGCGCGGTGTCAGCGAAGCGCTGGTCGTTTTCTTGAGCTTGAATTGCGCTTCGCGATTGGTGGCGTTGGGCGCGAACTGCCCGACTTCGACATCGCCTTTGAATCCGAACCAGACGTCGCCGTTCGGCATGTTGCCGACGCCGAGGGCGGTGACCTGCATGGGGTAGCCGCCGATTTTGGCGGCGCCGGCATCGGCCACCGACCAGTAGTGATCGCCGTTAGGCGCGAAAACGTTTCCGTCGAGCGTCACCAGCACGCCGTCGTAGTCATGCTCGAACGCCGGCTTGCCTTTGACCTTGAACGCGAAGTGACTCTGCAGCGTGAGCGCAAAGTTTCCAATGATCGCGCTGTATCCGAGTGCGGCATTCGTGATCTTGCCGCTGACAGTCCCCCAGTCCTGATTGACGTTGATTCCGGCGAATGACGAATGCGGTACGGCGAACGCATCGAGCGTGATCGTTCCGCTGATTTTCTTCACCACCAGCGGCGCGTTCGTGACGTCGACTCCAAACGACGGGGAGCCGAAACTTCCGTCGCAGACGCTGAATTTGAATCCTTTGATCGCGACCAGAACGCCGGACGTCGAAACCGCCTTCGTGTAATCGGGATCTTCGAATTTCGTCGACAGTCCGCCCGGACCGATGCCCCATCCATCGAAGGTGTAATCCTTCAAAAGCTTCTTGCCGCCGAATTCGAGAGTGTCGGGAGCGGTCAGCGTTCCCTTGATCCGGATGCCGCGCCATTCCGCACCGGCGGCTGGAGAGCCGCACGGCTGCACAGGCGCACTTCCCTGCGTCTTCGAGAAATCGATGTCGGCGTTGGAGATCTTCAGCTTGAACTGACTCGCGCCGAGCTCCGTCTGGACGTCCTTCGCTTTCGAGACGAAGAAGTCGCCGTCGGACGTCAGCGGCGAGGCGGCGAATTCCCATCGCGGCAATTCGTCGACGGTCGCATTCGTGAATCCCATGCCCGACTGGAGGCGCACATCGCCGTCGATCGTCAGTTTTTCGGGGGTGAGGGCGAGCTTCGCGATCTTCACCGGGAAGTTGAGCGCGATGAGCGAACCGTCGGACGTGTAGGTCTGCGTGATCGAGCCCGATTTCACATCCAGGACGTCCTCGTCCCCTTCGCTTGTTGGAGCCAGTGACAGCCCGCTGAAATTCACTTTGAGCGGCTGCGGTGAATTCACCGAACCATCCAGCGATGGGAAAAACAGATTCAGCATTCCGGTGCCGCTGTACGTGTCGGCTGTTTTGGTGAATGTCGAGAGATCTGTAATCTGGAACGTGCCGGTGTTCAGCGTCGCGTAGCGCAAAGCGCACGGAATCGATTTCGTTTTGTGGTCGAAGACTTTGTAGAAGCGCGAATTCGAATCGACCTGGCTGCCGGGCTCCGGTTTCACTGCGATGATCTGGAATGTCGGAGTCGATTTCTCCGGCGTCGCGCCGATGAATGTGATCGGAGCGGGCGCCGAGGTCGATTTCGACGGCGAGGTCAATGAGACTTTCTGATTGACCTGCGAGCGCGACGATTGCGACGGCCCGAGCACGACCATGATCGGGAGAGGCGCTTTGACCCGGTCGACGCGGACCTGCAGCCGATGCGCGTCGGCCTGCAGCACCGCCGGCAAAGCCGACGTCATCGTCACGAAATACGGTTTCTTCCCCGCTTCTCCATCGGCCGTCGACACCGGCGGCAGCTCGCTCGGCACCTCGGTGCTCTCGATCAGTGTCTGATCGAGGTACCAACTCAATTTGATTTTGCCGTGTCCCCAATACGTGATCTGCACCGCGGCTTTGAAGGCCGACGAACAATCGGAGATCTCGGGAACATCGACCGTATCGAGGTTCTTGACGACGGCACTCGGCTTCGCGGCAGCGATCGGCGATGAGCTCGACGGACCCGACGGAGCTTTCGTCGACGCCTTTCCTTTCGAGCGAATGATTGTGCGCGCTTGTTCGCTGTCGGTTGGGAAGACGATGTTGGCCGTCAGCAGATGGAGCTCTTCATCCGCTCCCACTCCCCACGGATTCCACACCTGCACCTCGGTGCATGCGATGGTGAACATCGTCGGCGCGAGCGCGGCGATCGCCTGCGACGTCGCCGCTGCCGAAGGCGTCGTTGCGGACGTAACAGGCGAAGTAAGGGACGCGGTCGAGTTTTGCGATCCGACGCCTTTCGCGGCTAGCGATCCGAATCCGGCGATCTGAGTCTTCGAGACCTTCCCGACATCCGATGGCGCGACTTTGTCCGGATCGGCGAGCGAGAAGATACGGATCTTGTAGACAACGAATTCAGCGTCGGGATCACCATTGATGTACAGGTGGCGGATGCGTTTCACATCCTCGCCGGGGCTGATGAGGCGCAGGCTCTTCAGCGTCTGCTTGCCCGAAGTGAGCGTGCCCCTGACTTTGAGCGGCTTCGGTTCCGAGCCGTCGCCCCAATCGACAAACACGTTGTTGAACGACACCTCGGCGCTGCTGTTCAGATCGCCGATCTGTCCGATGTTGAACGGAACGCGCGACAGGTCGAGCCGCGCGCTGGCCGGCATCATCGCGTAGTCGGCCATCGAGCAGATGTTGGTCGAGTTGCCGGGACACGGCTTCGGACGTTGCGTGTACGTGTATTTGGTCGGAAAGAAAAGGGGATCGAGCGTGCCGAGCTTCGATCCCGCCGTGCCGTTGTCGCACGAGAATCCGTTAGGCGGAAGCGGCAGCAGAATCGGACGTTCCGGGCTGTCTTCCGCCTGGATGATGTCGGCGGTTTTCGCGCCGGTCTCTTCGTTGATCTTGTTCGCCATCCCGTGGACGCGCCAATAGACCTCGCCGACCTCGGGTTGACGACCCGCGATCGCCGCGCGTGCGACGCCGTTGTGAACGGCGCTCGGTCCGGCGTGCTGCATCGCCGCGTCGAGCGCGACCGGATCGCCCGGCTTGATCGGCGGCAACGCCGCGAGTGCGACCGCGGTCCCGCCGCCCGTCTTCGGCTTCGCCGCGACGACCGGACTGCCGCCTCCGCGCGATGCGGCCGGCGCCGTGTTGATGAGTGGCAGCGCCGCGAGATTCGCCGCCGAGAGGTGGAAATACTTCTTCGACGTTTGTGCAGAAAAGAGGACTTTGCCGTCGCCGTCGACGATCTCGAATACAAAAAACTTTGCGAGGCCGGGATTCGATTCGTGCCACAAGAAGGATGTCTCGTCATCGAGGCCGACCGGCTGTTTGCAATCGCCTTTCAATTGATCGGGATCGCAGGGCGCATCGAGGATGATGTCGCCCTTCGGCTGCTTGTATTTGATCGGCAGGACCGCGATCGGCGGCTTTGGAGCGGGAGTCGTCGCGCGCGCCGGTCCTGAAATCATCACGCCGCCCGGACCTTTGTTCGATCCCTGCGGATTCGATGCGACGGCCGCGATCAGGCCCGGCGGTGTTCCGGCGTTGACCGTCACTTCGACGGTCGCCGATGTCGGCGACTGGAAGAATGGCGGGCTGAGAAAAACGACGTCCCTACCGAGACTGATCGTCGTGTCCTGCGAGAGATTTTTCCCCTGCAGCTTCAGCGAGTACTTTTTTCCCGCCTCGAGCTTCTGTGGCGTGACGACGTCGATTCGCGGACCTTTGAGAATTTCTGTCGGAGGCTTTGGCTTTGGCGGGAGAGTTGTTGGGGGCGGCGGCGTGGGAGCCGGCGGTTGTGGTGGTGGCGGCTGGGGCGTCACGGTCGGCGGCGTCGGAGTGGGGGTGGGCGGTTGGGGTGTCGGAGTGGGGGCCGGTGGTTGGGGCGTCGGCGGCTGTGGTGTTGGGGTCGGAGGCTGGGGCGCCGGTTGCGTCGGAGGTTGAGGAGCCGGCTGCGTCGGTTGCGTCGGCTGAGGTGGCGTCGGTGTCGGCGGCTGTTGCGGTTGCGGCGTCGGCTGAGCCGGCGCGACGATCATGATTTGCGCCGGCGGAGTCTGTTGCTGATTCGACGTTCCGTTCGGATTCGCGACGTAGACGTTGCGTGGTCCGGAGGGAGCCGACGTGTCGACGAGCACCTGGATGACCGCCGACTGTCCGTTTTGAAGTCCGGAAGACGCGATGTGCGCGCCCATTCCGGCGATCGTGAAGGTTGCGCCGGCCTGGAAATTCGTTCCGGTCACGCGCAACAGCGTGTTCGTTCCAGGTGCGAGACTGTGCGGATCGATCGAGGTGATCGTCGGCGATGGAGCGGGTGGCGTGGGTGGCGTGACAGGTGTGACCGGAGTTGGAGGTGTCGGAGGCGGCGACGGCTGTGGAATCGGAACGCGCACCGGCAAGACATTGATCTGCACCGCGGGCACTTGATTGCTGTTCGTCGTGCCGTCGGGATTGGTGACGATGACGTTGCGTGGTCCCGGCGCGGCGGAAGCCGGCGCGGTGAGCGTCGCGGTCATCGAATCGCCGGCGGCCGAGATCGAATTGACCTGCACTGTCAGACCAGAGATCGCGAGTTGTGCTCCCGGATCGATGCCTGCGCCTGCAATCTGCACATTGATGGGCGGATCACCGGCCGTGATCTGCGCCGGCACGATCGAACGCAGCACGACTGTTCGCGGAGGCGGCGGAGGAGCGGTGGGCGCGGGACGTGGCGGCAGAACATTGAGTTGCAGCGGCGGCTGCTGATTGGCGTTGTTCGTTCCGTCGGGATTCGTCGCGATGATGTTTCGCGGTCCAGTCGCGGCGGAGGCGGGCGCAGAAAGAGAGACCGTCATCGCATCGCCGTTCGGCGACACGCTGGTCACCTGTGCATTGACTCCCTGGATCGCGAGCTGGACTCCTTGAAGAATGCCCGCGCCGCTGATCTGCGCGGAAACCGCCGGCTCGCCGGCCGTGATCTGCGAAGGCGTGATCGATCGCAGCGAGATTGCGCGCGTCGCGGGCGGTGGGGGAGGTGGTGCCGCGCGGACCGCGAAAGCGTTGCTGACGCGAATCTGCGGCAACGCCGCCACGGTCGGCGCATTCGACGTCAAGACGAGCGTGTACGGCCCCGGCGTTGCGGTCGGCGAAATCTGCAGAGTGAACACGGACACGCCACCGGTCACCCGAAGGTTCGACACGGTCAGATTTCCGGCAGGCTCGAACGCAATTGCGGTGGTGACCGGAATCGCGACATTGGTAGCCACGTCGAGGGTTGCGCCCTGGACCCCGGCTGCAGGATTCAATGTGATCTGCGGCGGCGCGGCGCTCTGCGCCATCAACAGGCTCGTGAGCAGCAGAAGCAGAAACAGTCTTCTCTTCATGAATCCTTCTAGTGACTGACCGTGCTGGTCGTCGTTGGATCGTTTGTCTGCGGATTCGCATTTTCGACCGGCGCACTGACGACAGTCGTGCCGTTCATCGCCGCACCCTGCCCTGCGCCCCAGCGCAGCGACAGCGTGCTGACATAGCGATGCACGAATTTCGACGGAATCACCTGACCCGTGGAGCGATTGCGACTCGTGTCCGCCGAAATCTGGAGCGAAAGCGCCGACTGATGCCACGGCGGAGCCCACGTCACGAGCCCGGCGTACTGCTCGCTGCGCGATTCGATGTTCGTCAAATCGCTCTTCGACGAGCTGTACATCGCCCTCGGCTGGAACGTGATTCCCCGAGGCAGCGTGAGCGTCGGCTGCAGCGACGCCAGGTATTGATTCGTCGTTCCGACAGCGGCGCTTCCCGCGCTGCGTGTGCCCGACAGTACCGCCGCCATGTTGATGATCGGAGTCATCGCGCCGCCGAATGAAACCGTTCCCGCGGTCGTGCTCTGATCGGAGATCGGATTCACGCGGTCGCGAAGCCGCTGCACAGTCAGTGTCTGCGAAAGGTTGAACCGGCCGATCGTCTCCGCCAGCGTTCCATTCGCGCCAGTCTGTTTTCGATCGAGGTTGGGGAGCGAAAGATTCGGATTCCCCGCGCCGTGATCCATCGTCCAGTTCGTGCCGAGCGACAGCGTGGTGCGCGGACCGATCGATGTCGCCACCGAGATCGTTCCGCCGTTCTCACGATTTCGAGGAAGGATCGCGCCGGACGAATTTCCGTCGCGCAGTGTGCGCACCAGAACGGAGATGCTCGTCGTCTTGATGACTTTCGTGACCGACAGATTTCCGCCGGTGCGATCGGGCACGCCGCCCGGCGTGAATCCGCGATTCGCAGGATTGACGAAATCGGCGGCAGTGCGGCGCAGACTCAGATCGTAGCTGAGCGTGCCCGCCACGCCATTGAAGCCGAGACGATACGCGCTGCCTTCGCGCCGATGCTCCGCGCTTTCTGCATTCGGATCGAAGCTGCCGCGCGCGCTCTCGAGCAGGACCGTCAGCATCGGATTGACGATGTACTTGCCGAAGATTCCGACCCCCTTTCCGCGCCCGCCGGCGCTGTTCACTCCCGGTTCGTCGGTGACGCGGAAGCCGATGACGCGGAAATCCCATTTCTCATTCGCGGGCGTCTGGAGCGAAGCGGCGCGGATCTTCTGCTCCGGACCGAAATTGCCGGCGACCACTCCCGCGGGCCGCGTGCCGAAGGTTTCGTATCCCGACGCGATCGCGAACGGGAAATGCACGCGACCTTCGACGCCGCCGCGCGCCAGGCCGGTCGTCAGCAGCTCCATTTGATCGGTGAAGCTCGGCGCGGCGTAGCCGATCTTCGCCTCCTCTTTGTAATTGCCGTGATGGCCGAGGAATTGGGTGATCCAGTTGCGGCTCTCTTGAATCGTTTCGCGCGGCGCGTTGAGCGCGTGCTTCATCGAGACATCGGCCGTCACTTTCGCCGTGCCGGTCGTGTTCGCGAGATCGGTCTGCGATGACATCTGCAACCGCGCGTCATCTTTCTCATCGGCATTGTTGCCGCTGATGACCGTGAGCGTGCCGATCGGTGTGACTGCCCAATCTTTTTGCAGGGTCGACGCAGGTTTCCCTGCTGTCGACGGAGCTTGTGGCATTGCCGGCGCGCCTTCGACAATATCGAATGTCCATGTCGTCAATTGACCTGCGAGCGATACGCGAGCAGTGTGCGATCCGATCGTCAGCGGCAGAAGCGAGTCGTACGCGATCGAGCTGGCCGTGATCGTGGAGACCGCGGTCACATCCGTCTGATCAACCATGAGCGAGACGTCTTCGGGCCTGACCGAACCTCGCCAATTCACTGCGATGCGCGGCTGCGTCGTCGAGACTTTCGCTCCGTTCTGAGGTTCCTGACTCGTGATGACCGCCGGTTGCTGCGCGAGATAGATCTCGCTTCCGCCGAGTCGCGAAACCTTCAACGACTGCGACGTGCCGAGCATGGCACCGCCGGGACCGATCGCCGTCACCCGCACCGATGCGCCGGCAGGAATCGATACCGGTACAACGTACTCGTTCGCTGACGTCAACGCCGAGAAAATCGTCTGTCCGTTCGCCCCGATGAAGTCGACGCGGTACAGCAGTCCGGCGACGCCGCCGCGCCAACGCACGTGCATACGACGCGACGCATCGATGATCGGTGGATCGACCGACAGCGTCACGTTCATCGGGAGAATTGCGAAGCGCTGCGTTTCCGTCGGTTCGCCTTCTGTCTCGCCCGCAAAGACCGGACGCACGCGCCAGAAATGCATGCCGGCGCCGAGCGTCTGTACGTCCTGAGCGCTCAGCGTCCATTCAGCATCGGTAGTTCGGATTCGCATCTGCGACTGGTCCGCGAGCCGATGCGCATAGCTCCCGGGGAAAACGAATACTTCGTAGCCATTCGCATGCGGGACCAGAGACCAGCGGAACTTTGCACCTTGTCCGACGATGACCGCTCCGTCGCGCGGTGCCAGAAGAGTCAGTCGTGAAACGCTCGCGGCAGCCATGAGGATGTCGACCGCCGGTGAGACGGCGTGCTGCGGCGATTCGACTTCCAGCTCGAGACGGTGGCTGCCGGCGTAGGAAATCGGGATCGCGAGGTGCGCGCGCACTTCAGCGGGAAATCCGCCGCCCGCTGTCACGACGAATCGATCGAACGGTGTGCCGTCGAATTTCCAGGTGCCGATGATCGTGCCGGTGCCGGTCGTGGCGAGCAGTCCGCGTGGGTAAACCTTCTGCTCGTTCGCGATCATCGTTCCGGCTGGCGGGAAGACGATTGCGGCATTGGTCACGCCGAGGGGCGCGGCGATCGAACTGAATGGATAGACGAGGAGGATCCCGCTGGCGGTTCCGCCGTCCGGATTGCGAAGCGTCAGCGTCGTGGCGCCGGCGGCGGCATCGTCGCGGACACTCAGCGTGACATCGGCGATCTGCGACGAGATCACCGAGACGCTTTCGACGTGCACGCCGCCGTTCGCGACGCTGACCGTCGCGCCAGGCTGGAAAAATTCTCCGGTCAGGCGAAGCACGATCGAGCGCGATCCGGTCGCAACACTGGGTGGCGCGATGTTCAGGATCACCGGTCGGGGTGCCAGGACGTTGATCAGAAGATCGGTCGAGTGTGCGAGTCCCATCGCGTTGCCCGTGAATCGGATCGAAACGGGACTCATCGTTCCGGCTGCGACATTGATGCGTACGATTTGCGTCGCGCCAGGAACGACCGTGAATGTTGACGGCGTCACGGTCACACCCGCCGGTGGATTCGCGGTGATCGACACCGGACCCGAGAAGCCGTTCGATGCGACGACGCCCACCGCGACAGTTCCGCTGCCGTTGGCGGGAATCGAAATCGACGGCGGTGTGACGGTCAGCGCAAAATCGGGGCGGCCTCCGACGGTGATCGACAGCGTCGCCGTTCGCGGTCCGATGCTTCCGGAGATCCCGCTGAAGATCACGCTGGCGTTGCCGATCGGCGCGGTGGACGTGACCGTCACCGCGACCGTGACCGGCATTCCTGGCGTCAGGACGAATGTCGGCGGGTTTACGACAACGCCGGCACTCGGCATCGCCGTGACGGTCACCGGACCGGTGAATCCGTTGATGCCCGTTGCGGAAACGCTGACGTTTGCGGTGCCCGTTTGAGCGATCGTGATCGTGGGCGGTTGAACCGCCAATGTGAAATCGGGCGCCGCGGTGACGTTGACCGTTATTGGCGCAGTACGCGATCCACTCACGCCCGGCGCAGTTCCGGTGAACGCGCCCATGAATGTGCCGAGCGGCGCCGTCGTCGCCGGCGTGATCTGCACCATCTGCGAACCGCCGGCAGGAATGGTGAACGTCTGCGGATTGAATCCGAAATCAGGATTCATCGGCGAGTTGACCGTGACGTTGCCGGTGAAACCATTGATCCCGATGACCGACACGATCACCGTCGCCGTTTGACCTTGTCCGACCGTGACGGCGGACGGCATCACAGACAATTGGAAATCGGGACCGGGCGTGACATTGACGGTCACGCTCGCAGTGCGATTTCCAGGAACGCCCGGCGCCGTCGCGACGAATTGACCGGTGAATGTCGCCGGCATCGCTGTCGGCGACGCGGTGATGTTGACGACTTGCGAGCCGCCGGCCGCCAACACGAAGGTCGCAGGCTGGAAGGTGAGATTCGGATCCATCGGCGACGTCACGTTGATCATGCCCGTGAATCCGTTGATGCCGGTCGCGGAAACGGTGACCTGCGTCGTCTGGCCCGGCGCGACCGAAACAGTCGATGGAGTCACCGTCAGCCGAAAATCCGGGCCGGCGGCCACCGTGATCGTGGTCGCAACAGTTCTCGCCGGTCCATTCGACGGCGTGAATGTGAACGTCACAGGATAGGTGCCCGGTGCGGCGGTCGTCGCCTGAACGAAGAAGTTGACCGGCGAGTAGGACGGCCCTGTGATCGTCGCGTTAGGCGGCGTGAAGATGATTCCTGCGGGTTGCCCACTCGGAGTGACCGTCACGCTTCCCGCTGTGAAACACGCATTCGGCGTGATCGACGCAGTCATCGCCTGCGAGCCGCCACCCGCGACGAGATTGAGCGTCGTTGGAGCGACCGAAGGGGTGAAGTCGGGCGCGGTTACGTTGACGATGAGCGTGATGCTCTTGTTGATGTTCGCCGCCGGATCGCTGACGGTCAGCGTGACGGTCTGCATTCCGGCCGTCGCGCCGCTCGCTCGAACGGTGAACGGTACCGATTGCGACGGAGGCATTGCGTTCGCGGGCGGCGATGTTGGAGTGACGATGATTCCCGGCGGAGCGGTGAACGCCAGTCGCGGCGTACCGGTGTAGCCGTTGACCGGCGCGAGATTGATCGAATCGGAAACCGCGGCGCCACCTTCGCAGACATTCACCATCGGATTCGCGAAGCTCGCCGAAATGTCCGGCTGCTGCACGATCACGGTGAATGGAACCGATACGGACTGCGGCGCTCCGGCCGGATCGGTGTAGGTTCCGGTGAGGGTGCCGGTGTAGGTGCCCGCGACCGCGCCGGCACCGAGGGAAAAGTTGAAGGTGACTGGCGGATAGCCCGGCGCGGTTGTCGCCTGCGCCGGGCCGGGATTGATGAACGCAGGAAATCCGCTGAACGCGTATGTGATCGGACTCGCTCGGAAACCTGGGTCGGGGTTCGTGCTGACGGTCACCGGCTGCGAGCCTCCTCCGATCACGAGCGTGACGGGGTTCGGCGACGCACTCGGTTTGATCGATGGATTGCTGACGATGAGCGTGACGTTGGTGGCGCCGGCGGCGTTCGTCAGGTCGCGCAGCGTGATTATGTACGTGCCGGGAAGCGTCGCCGCGCCGATTGCGAATTGAAACGACGTGGAAGACGTCGTCGTTCCGACCGTCGTGGTGTACGTGATGGGCGCGGGAACGGTCGTCGTCCCGGCCGGCGTGCCGGCATCCTGGATCGTCCCGGTGCCGCCGTTCGTTGATGTGAACGTCAAATCGACTCGGATCGGCGCAGTGGTCTGCCCCGGAAAACCGGTGACGCTCGCAGGCGTGGCGGTCATGGCGCCGAGCGCGCTTTGAGCCGAGCACACAAGAATCGCTGCGCACAAACTGCGACCAAGAGTCATGCATTACACCTCGTGCATTCGAGTAGTCAGGACACGATAAGGGCCGAAGACGCACCCCGCTAGAGCATAAATGTGCGCTGTAGGGTACTAAGAAGAGAGACGGCGGAGAAGAAAATCGCGCACGACTGCCATCGACTCGGGGGTCACGAAGTGTCCCATCGCGAATTCGTGGTACTCCGGGTGTACGCCCCGCTCTTCGAGAACGCGCCGCGCGCGTCGCGCCGCGAGAACGGGAATCATGTCGTCCTGCGTGCCGTGGATCATCAGTACCGGAATGTCAGGGCGGAGGGGCGGCGGGTCTTGTTCATTGAGCGCTCCGCTCATGACGACGATGCCGGCGAGCTGCTGTTGCGTGCGGAAGCCGGCGTCGAGCGACATCATCCCGCCCTGTGAGAATCCGCTCAGCACGATTTTTCCGGGAGGCGTCGGAAACCGCGCGACCGCTGCGTCGATGAACCGCAGGAGCACCTCTCGCGATCGGACGAACGAGTTGTGTTCGGCCGGCCAGCCGTCAAACCAGGTGAATCCGAAACTGAACCCGGGCGACGGCTCGAACGGCTCGGGTGCATTCGGAAATATGAAACGATAATTGTTGTCGATTAATGGTGCGATATCGACGAGGTCGTTGGCGTCCGCCCCCCGCCCGTGCAGCACCAGCACCAGCGGCAGCTCCGCATCCTCGGCGGCGCCCCCCGGGACGCTAAGTGCGTAGCGCAGTGGAAGATCGCCGGCCATCGAAGCCCCACATTCTAAAACGCTATACAATTGTTTGTTCCCAAGAGGTGAACCCGTGCACATCAACGATTTGCTGAAGATTGCCGCCGAGCGGCGCGCGTCCGATCTCCACATCAAGGTCGGCTCGCACCCCGTCATCCGCGTCGACGGCGATCTCGTCCCGCTCGTCGAGCTCAAGCGCCTGATGCAGGAAGACACGATCGCGATGGCGTTTTCGATCATGTCCTCCCGCCAGAAAGAGAAGTTCAAAAATAACTACGAAATCGACATCGCCTACTCCGTCCCGGGCCTCGGCCGATTCCGCTGCAACATCTTTCAACAGCGCGGCACGGTCGGCATGGTCCTGCGCGTCATCCCGGTCAAGATCCTTTCGATTCGCGAGTTGATGCTCCCCTCGGTCCTCGAAAAGATTTCGGAGGAGCGGCGCGGTCTGATTCTTTGCACTGGAACGACAGGATCCGGAAAATCCACCACCCTGGCGGCGATGATCGATTACATCAACACGCATCGCACCGAGCACATCATGACGGTCGAGGATCCGATCGAGTTCCTTCACCGCGACAAGAAATCGATCGTCAACCAGCGCGAAGTGGAGGTCGACACCAAGTCGTTCTCGCAGGCGCTGCGATCGGCACTGCGTCAGGATCCCGATGTCATCCTCGTCGGCGAAATGCGCGACTACGAAACGATCGAAACCGCGCTGACGGCGGCCGAAACCGGCCACCTCGTTTTCTCGACGCTGCACACGATGGACGCAACGGAAACCGTCAACCGCATCATCTCGGTCTTCCCGCCGCATCAGCAGAAGCAGATCCGTTTGCAGCTCGCGGCCGTGCTCAAAGCCGTCGTCTCGCTGCGGCTTCTCCCACGCGCCGACGGACTCGGACGCGTCCCGGCAGCCGAGGTGCTCATCTCGACGGGCTACATCCGGGATTGCATCGAGAACAAAGAGAAGACGAAGCTGATCAAGGACGCGATCGCGCAAGGCACATCGCAGTACGGCATGCAGACCTTCGATCAGTCGCTGTACATGCTCTACAAGAATGGTCTGATCGCGCTCGACGAAGCGTTGCGGCGCGCCTCGAATCCCGACGAGTTCCGGCTCAAGCTGCAGGGCATTCAGTCGACATCCGACATCTCGAAGGAAGAGATGGAATCGAAGCTGTCAGTTGCCAGCGAGACCGATCCGTTCTCGGAAGACTCGCCGTTCGATTTCTCGAACCAGGTGTGACCACGTTCGCCGTTAGCCGTTTGCCGTCGGCCGGGACTCAACGTCGCGAACAATGCCTCTACGGCTAACCGCCAACGGCTTACGGCTAACGGCCAACGGCCTACGGCTAACGCTCTCCGTCATCTTTTTTCTGTCGGGCGCAGCCTCGCTCCTGTTCGAGACGCTCTGGTTCCGGGACTGCGGTCTCGTCTTCGGCAATAGCGCGTGGGCATCGGCGATCGTTCTCGCGAGCTTCATGGCCGGACTCGCGATTGGCAACCTGCTGTCGCCGCGGCTCCTTCGCAAATGGCAGCAGCCGCTCCGACTCTACGGCTTCCTCGAGATTGCGATCGCGCTGAGCGGACTCATTCTCGTTCTGACGCTTCCGCACGCGCCGGCTGTTCTCGCGCCGCTGTTCCGGCACTTCATCGATTCGCCACTCTTGCATGGCGTGCGGCTCACGATCGCGTTCGTCCTGCTGCTGATTCCGGCGACTGTGATGGGGGCGACGCTGCCGACCGTCGTGAGCGCGCTTTCAAAACGCGACCCGAATTTCGGCCGCGTCCTCGGACTTCTCTACGGGTTCAACACCATCGGCGCCGTCGCGGGAGCACTTTCCGGCGAGCTGTTTCTGATCCGCGCATTGGGCGTGCGGGGGACGGGTGTGGTGGCGGCGTCGTGTTCCATGGCCGCCGGGCTCCTGGCGCTTGCGCTCTGGACTGCGGTGCCGCGGCACCGCTCCGAGAGCGGCGGCAAGCCGGCGCATTCCAAACCCTTCCGCTTCCTCGTTGCCGCTGGCCTCTCCGGCTTCGCGCTCCTCGCGCTCGAGGTGATCTGGTTTCGATTCATCATCTTCTTCGTCGCGTCGACCAGCATGGCATTCGCGGTGATGTTGGCGGTCGTCCTCGCCGGCATCGGCATCGGTGCGCTGATCGCGTCTGCGATCTGGACGCGATTTCCTGACGCCGATGCCGGCACTCCGGCGATTGCGGCCGCGTCGGCGGTCGCGTTGGTCCTCAGCTACAGCGGCTTCGCTCCGCTTCCCGGAAAGTACGACGCGATGTCGATCTTCGTCGATTCGCTCCGCCTGATGCTGCCGGTGAGCGTTCTTTCCGGAGTCTTGTTCACGGTCATCGGGCGGGCGGTGGAGCGGGAGCTTGGCGAGCAATCGCGCGCGGCGGCGCTGGTGACGTTCGCGAACACCATCGGCGCCGCGATCGGTCCGGTCATCGCGGGATTTTTTCTGATTCCGACGATCGGCGTTGAAGGATCGTTCTTCGCCATCGCGCTCTTGTACGTCGTGATCGCAGTGCTCACGATCCGGAAGCGCGTTTTTCTGATCGCGGTTGCGATCGCCGCCGTCACACTGATGTTCTTCCCGTTCCATCTGTGGCGGAACTACTTCCTGCCGAACGCCACGCAGGAGTTTCGCGGCTCACGCATCGTCGCGGTGCGCGAAGGGCCGATCGAGACCGCGGTCTACATCCGGACTGACATCGCCGGCGAACCATTCGTCTACAAGCTCTTCACGAATGGCTTCTCGATGTCGGGGACGGCATTCCCATCCAAGCGCTACATGAGCGCGTTCGTTTATCTGCCGCTCGCGCTGCGCCCCGATGCTCGAAGCGCGCTGCTCATCAGCTACGGCGTCGGCATCACGGCCAAACGCCTGACGGAGGCGCGGCAGTTGGAATCGATCGATATCGTCGACATCTCGAAATCGATCGTCGATCTCAGCGCAATCGTCTGGCCGGGGAAGCAATATCCGCCCGCCGATCCGCGCGTGCGGACGCACATCGAAGACGGACGTTTTTTTCTACTCACGACGCCGCGCCGGTTCGACCTCATCACCGCGGAGCCTCCTCCGCCGAAGACCGCCGGAATCGTGAACCTCTATACGCGTGAGTATTTCGGACTGATGCGCGATCGGCTCAGCGATCGGGGGATCGCCTCGTACTGGCTGCCCATCTATCAATTGTCCGATTCCGACGCCAAAGCGATCATCGGCGCTTTTTGCGGCGCGTTCTCCGACTGTAGCTTGTGGAGCGGCGCAGGGACGGAATGGATTCTCGTCGGGAGCCGCGGTTCCACTCCGCCGCCGTCGTTCGACGCATTCGCGCGCCAGTGGCGCGATCCCGTATCGACTTCCGTGCTGACACGGATCGGTTTCGAGACGCCGGAGCAGCTGGCGGCGAGCTTCATCGCGGATGCTCCGATCCTCCGGCGCGTCACGGCCGATTCGCCGCCGCTGACCGACGATTACCCGCTTCGCCTCAGCCCGAATCTGGCGTATGGATTCCCGGCCCCGGTCTTTCCGCTGATGCAAGGCGCGCCCGACGCATTCGTCAAAAGCGACTTCCTTCGGCGCGCGCTGCCGCCGGAGGTCCGCGCCGCAGCTCCGAAATACTTCCGTTCGCAGCAGCTCCTCGACCGCGCGATGCTCGTTTTCCTCGGCATGCCCTCTCCGCGATCGCCGGAGTTGCTGCGCAGCGTTCTGACGACAACGCAACTGCGAACGTTGCCGAGGCTTCTGCTCGGAACGGATGCGTGGCTCGAAGACATTGCGGTCCGGCAGCGCGCGCTCGGGAATCGCGATCCGTTTCTCGCGTATGTCGTGGCGGTCGGTGCGCTGGCCGATCGCGATTACGTTCGCGCCCGCAAGCTGTTCGGCGAAGCGCGCCGCGGCTTGCCGCGATCTCGCGAGTTGCCGGCTTACGAGGCGCTGGCCGATTCGCTGGCGCGATAAACTTCCGGCATGGAGGAATCTGAACGCTGCTACGCGGCGGCGTTGCGCATCCTGAAGTATCGATTCAACAGCGCCGCGGACCTGCGCAGGAAGCTGCGGTCGAAGGGCTTCGAGCGCGATGCCATCGACGCGGCAGTCGCGCGGCTCGCGAACGAGAAGTGGCTCGATGACGCGCGTTTCGCGGCGGCCTACGTCCGAACGCGAGGACTGAGCAAGAAGGGGAAAGTGCGCATCCGGCAGGAGCTGATCCGCGCCGGAGTCGCCGACGACGTCATCGCGAGTGCCGTCACCGAAAACGTCGACGCTGAAGAAGAACGCGCGCGCGCGCTGGCTCTGGCACAGCGGCGGCTGCCGATTCTCGTGCGCCGCTACGCTCCCGATGTGGTGCGAAACAAATTGACGGTTTATCTGTTGAATCAAGGTTACGATGCCGCGCTCGTCCGCAGCATCCTCGAGGAGATCAAAGTTGCTCACCACTGACCAGATCCGCCGGGAGTTTCTCGACTACTTCGCAGGCAAGGGCCATCGCGTAGTTGCGAGCTCGTCGCTCGTGCCGGCGGGCGATCCGACGTTGCTCTTCACCAACGCCGGCATGAATCAATTCAAAGACGTCTTCCTCGGCCGCGAGCAGCGCGACTACAAGCGCGCGACAACGTCGCAAAAGTGCGTGCGGGCGGGCGGGAAGCACAACGATCTCGAGAACGTCGGCCGCACGGCGCGGCATCTCACATTTTTCGAGATGCTCGGCAATTTCTCGTTCGGCGACTATTTCAAAAAGGAAGCGATCGAGTACGCGTGGGAGCTGATCACGAAGGTCTGGAAGCTCGACGTCGATCGTCTCTGGTTCACGGTGTTCGAAGGTGGCGACGGCGTTCCGGCGGATGACGAAGCAGCCGCGCTGTGGGTCAAGGCCGGCGCTTCGAAGGATCGCGTCCTGCGCTTCGGCAAGAAGGACAACTTCTGGTCGATGGGCGACACCGGGCCGTGCGGTCCGTGTTCGGAGATCCATTACTTTCGCGGCGACGACATGTCGACGAATACCGCCGCGCTGGTGAACGCTGCGGGCGACGACACGATGGAGATCTGGAACCTGGTCTTCATGCAGTATGACCGCGACAGCAGTGGCACGCTGACGCCGCTGCCGGCTCCGTCGGTCGATACGGGAATGGGCCTCGAGCGCGTCACGAGCGTCCTTCAGAAAGTCGACACTGTTTACGACACGGATGCGTTCAAAACGATCGTTCGCAAGATCGAAGAGATCAGCACGCATCGCTACGGCCGCGACATGGAAAATGATCGCGACACTGCAGTCCGCGTCTTGTGCGATCACGCGCGATCGACGGCATTCCTCATCGCCGATGGCGTGATTCCGTCGAATGAAGGCCGCGGATACGTGCTGCGGCGCATCATCCGCCGCGCGGTCCGTTTCGGTCGCAAGCTTCCGAATGCCGTCCTCCTCTCCGCGCTCGTCGATCCGGTCGTCGAAGCGATGGGCAATGCGTATCCCGAGTTGCGGCAGCGCCGGCAGGCGATTCTCTCCACGCTGAAATCGGAAGAGGAGCGCTTCTCGCGAACACTCACCGTCGGCATGGAGCGAGTTGGTCAACTACTTGACGAAATTCGATCTCGAGGGGAGCGGACGGTCTCCGGCGAAGAGGTCTTCCGCCTCTACGACACCTACGGCATCCCCGTCGATCTGATCTCTGAGATGGCCGAAGAAGAAGGCGTCACGCTCGACCGCCAGGGCTTCGAGAAGATGATGTCCGGCGCGCGCTCGAAAGCCAAGGCCTCCTCGAAGTTTCAGACCTCGACCGATGCTGCGACGTTCGCGCAGATTGCAGAGAAGGTCGGTTCGGTTGAATTCGTCGGCTACGAGAATTACGTCAACGTTCCTTCGGTCGTGAAGGCGATCGTCATCGACGGCAAGGAGCATGACGTTCTGCATCACGGAAGCGAAGCCGATGTCGTTCTCTCTCCCACCCCGTTCTATGCCGAATCGGGCGGTCAGATCGGCGATGCCGGCACGCTCGAATGGAAAGACGGACGCGCGACGGTTCTCGACACGCAGAAGCCGGTCGGCGAATTGGTGGTTTCGCGCGTGCGCGTCGACGCGGGACATCTCGCGCGCGGCGCCGCGGTTCGGGCGTCCGTTCCGCAACCGGCACGACTCGACACGACCGCGAACCACACCGCAACGCATCTGCTGCACAAGGCGCTGAAGGATGTTCTTGGCGAAACAGTGCAGCAGGCGGGCTCGCTCGTCGCGCCCGATCGTCTGCGATTTGATTACACCTGGCATCAGCCGCTGACGGACGAGCAGATCAAGGCCATCGAGGATGTCGTCAACGACAAGATTCGCGAGAACGCTGAAGTGACCAAGACCGTCATGCCGATCGCCGATGCGAAGAAGAGCGGCGCGGTGGCGATGTTTGGGGAGAAGTATGGCGACCGCGTTCGCATCGTGGCGGCCGGGGACTGGTCGCGCGAATTCTGCGGCGGATGTCACGTGAACCGCACCGGCGACATCGGCGTGTTCAAGATCATGTCCGATCGCTCGCTGGCCGCCGGCGTCCGCCGCATGGAAGCGCTGACCGGACGCGGCGCGCTCGCGCATTTTCAGAATCTCGATGACTCCGCGCACGCGCTGCAACAGCAGCTCAATGCGCGGCTCGAGGACATTCCGGCCTTCGTCCAGTCGCTCCAGGAAAAGCAGAAGCATCTCGAAAAGGAATTGAAGCAGTTGCGGATGAAGGTCGCCTCGGGCGGCGGTTCTCGCAATGAAGACGCCGTAGCAAAAATCGGAGACGTGCAGCTGATGACGCGTCGAGTCGACGACATCAGCGGCAGCGACCTGCGCAATCTCGCCGACGAGCTCCGCTCCAGGATCCAGAGCGGGGTCATCGTCCTCGGCAGCGCGGCGGACGGGAAAGTCACGCTGCTGATCGCCGTCACGAAGGACCTCGTCGACCGCATTCCCGCCAACTCGCTGATCCAGAAGCTCGCTCCGATCGTGGGTGGCAAGGGGGGCGGCAAGGCCGATCTTGCCCAGGCCGGAGGCAAAGACGCGGAAAAGCTTGATGAAGCGCTCGATAGCGCCGCGGAAGCCCTCCGCGAATTGCTCGAGCGCGTGGGCAGGATTTGAGATAAGTAACCTATTTGTGTACTCTTAGAGCCATCCCTATTAACACCGGGAGGAGGGTGTGAGATGCTGAGCCGTTCGCTTCTTCTTCGAAGCTTCATTGCGGTCGCGGTGCTCGTGCCGGCTGTTGCGTTCGCGCAGACGCCCGCGCCAACTGGACTGCAGATCGTCACGATCAACGGAAACCCACTGAAGATCAACGTCGCCGCAGACGCGTCGTTCCAGGTCTTCAACGCCGCAGTACCGGGTAGCGGTCAGATTTTCCCGACCGGCTGTCAGTACGGCGACATGGGTGTCTTCGCCGACATCAACGGGACGCTCTTTGCGCCCGCGTTCTCGCAACACACCTGCGGTACGGCCACCGGCAGCCTCGGCTCGCCCACGGCATGGCAACAGGTGTCGATCAGCACCGTTGGTGGAGCTGGCGAAGGACCTTCGCCATTCACGGTGACCGTCAACGTCGCGGCTCCTGGAACGGGCGTTTCGATGTCGATGGTCGTCACGTACGTCAACGGCGACAACTTTTTCCGCATTCGCAAGACATTCACGAGCGCCGGCAACCGCACTGTGAAAGTGTTCCTCGGCGCCGACATCTACCTCGCCAGCTCCGACAACGGCATCTTCTTCTTCGAGCCGACTCTGCACGCCGTTGGTGGCGTCGACTGCGCGATTCCGTCGACCTATCACATTCTCCTGATCCCGATTCAACCGGATACCGCCAACCGCGTGACGACGGGCCCTTACGCCGGCGTATGGGCGCAAATCGGCGCGCGCACGCTCAACAACAACATCACGCCGGCGGGTTGTCTCGATAACGGCGCGGCACTCGAGTGGGACAACGTCATGACGGCGGGCGTCACGACCGCACTCATTCAAAGCGCGGTGTCGTTCGGCGATATCCCGCACATCACGGGCGTCGCTCCGTTCTCGGTCAGCGTCGAGCCGTCCTTCGTCACGCTGTTCCCCGGCGAATCGGCGACGTTCGACGTCACGACAGCCAAGACTCCGGAAGTTGATTTCAATTCTCCGCTCGAGCTCACGGTGCCCAATCTTCCGGCAGGAATGACTGCCAGCTTCACGCGCACGACGATTCCGGCACCGGGCAACGGCACGTCGCGGTTGACAATTCAGTTGTCGCCTGACGTTTTCCCAGCGACCTACCGCGGCATCACGGTCCTCGCGACCGGCGGCGATACGAGCGAGGGCGCAACAATCACCATCGATGTCGTTTGCGATCCGCCGATTCTTCTCGCTGTCAACATGCCGAAGAGTCAGACCGTAAAGCGCGGTCAGACCGTGCAGTTGAGCGTGAAACCGGAAGCGGGCGCCGTCCGATATCAATGGTTCTCGGGACACGCGGGCTTCACCAGCACGCCGATTCCAAATTCGAATTCGGCAACGTTCACGACGCCGGCGATCAATTCCACGCAGGAGTTCTGGGTCCGCGTCAGCAACGCATGCGGCGCGATTGACAGCAATACGGCAACGATCACGCCGGTGGATTGAGAATCAGGCGTCAGGCCTCGGGCGTCAGGCGTCAGATTGTGCTGACGCCCGACGACTGACGACTGACGCCTGACATGCATACACACCAGTGGGGTTCGCAGCCCGAGATGTTCGGGCCGCGTCACGAACATCGCCTTTCGATCATCCTTGCCGAGACGCAGAAGCTTCCGCTCGGGGCGCGCGTTCTCGACGCAGCCGTAGGACTCGGCCAGCTCGCTCTGAGACTCCAGCAGCAAGGCCTTCGGGTGTTCGGCATCGACGCCGCGTTTGATGCGGTGTTGCACGTTCGCCGCACGTCGAGCATTCCGGTCGTTCTCGGAGATCTGACGCGGATGCCATTCCGCGAAGGCGCGTTCGACGGCGTCACGACCGGCGAAACGCTCGAGCATCTCGACGATGATGCCGGCGCCGTCCGCGAGATCAGCCGCATTCTGAAAAGGGGCGGCACCTGCGTTGCGACCGTCCCTGCTCTTCGGAGCCTCTGGTCGGCCAGCGACGACTATTACGAGCATCGCCGCCGCTATTCGCGCGATGAGCTCGGCGCCCTGTTTGTCCAGGCCCGAATGTCGATTGAAAGCGCGCGTTACTGGGGTTTTCCGGTGGTTCTGGCATACGACACGCTGTTTCTTCTGCCGATGAACAAGCGCCGTGCGCGTCGAAACGTCGACAGCGATGATGCACTGCGATCGATCGCGCGCGCCGGAAAGTCGCAGGCGCTGGTGCGGATCGTACGCGCGGTATTCGCGATCGACCGGCTCTTCGGTTTCATC
Organism: Acidobacteriota bacterium; assembly: GCA_030948915.1. GTDB lineage: Bacteria > Acidobacteriota > Thermoanaerobaculia > Gp7-AA8 > Gp7-AA8 > Gp7-AA10. The sequence goes on along the minus strand of JALYZI010000073.1, from coordinate 12,311 downwards.
CCCTTCGGGCCGGGACTATTGCTGGTCGCGCGGAAGTTGCACGGAGACTAGAATGAGGCGTCATGAAGCGCGCGGTTGAACAGGAGAAAACGGCAGTCCTGCCGCCGCCGCAAGAGGACCGGCAGCTTTCGCTTTTCTCTGCCGAATCGCTGCGAGCGATCCGCTCGGAGGCGGCGCGGTGGCGTCGCGACGTCCACGATCCAGCCGTCGCAAAACGCGGTCCGTGGAAGAAGGACTTCACCACGGTCAGCAGCATGGATGTCAATCCGCTCGCGACGCCGAACGATGTCGCGAATCTCGACTTCGAGCGCGACCTCGCTTTCCCGGGAGAATTTCCGTACACGCGCGGCATCCATCCCAGCGGCTATCGGGGAAAGTTGTGGACGATGCGCCAGTTCGCGGGATTCGGAACGCCGAAACAGACGAACGAGCGCTTCCACTATCTGCTAGAGCACGGCCAGACAGGCCTTTCGACCGCTTTTCATCTGCCGACTCTCTACGGCTATGACTCCGATCATCATTACAGCAACGGCGAAGTCGGCAAGTGCGGCGTGGCTGTCGACACGCTCGCCGACATGGAGACGATCTTCGACGGAATCAACCTCGAGGAAGTGACCGTCTCGATGACGATCAACTCCACCGCGCCGATTCTCCTCGCGATGTATCTGGTCGTCGCGGAGAAGCAGGGGGCGGACTGGAAAAAAATCTCCGGCACGCTGCAGAACGACATCCTCAAGGAGTACATCGCGCAGAAGGAGTACATCTTTCCGCCGCGTCCATCGATGCGGCTGATTACGGACATCTTCAAGTTCTGCGCGGAGAATGTTCCGAAGTACAACACCATCTCGATCAGCGGCTACCACATCCGCGAAGCCGGCTCGACTGCGCTGCAGGAGCTGGCGTTCACGCTGCGCGACGGCATGGAGTACGTCGAATACGGCACGCGCGCCGGCCTGGACGTCGATGAATTCGCGCCCAGGCTGTCGTTCTTCTTCAACTCGCACAACGATCTGTTCGAGGAAGTCGCGAAGTTCCGCGCGGCCAGACGCGTGTGGGCGAAGGTCATGCGCGACCGGTATGGCGCGAAGGATCCGAGGTCATGGATGCTGCGCTTCCACACGCAGACGGCCGGTTGCTCGCTGACGGCACAGCAGCCGTACAACAACATCGTGCGGGTCGCGATTCAGGGACTGGCGGCCGTGTTAGGCGGAACGCAATCGCTGCACACGAACTCGCTCGACGAAACACTCGCGCTTCCGACGGAAAAGTCGGCGACCATCGCGCTGCGCACCCAGCAGATCCTGGCGCACGAATCGGGCGTCATCAACACCGTCGATCCTCTGGGCGGTTCGTTCTTCGTCGAGGAGCTGACCGATCGCATGGAGAAAGGCTGCTTCGAATACATTGAAAAGATCGACCAGTTCGGCGGAATGGTCGAAGCCATCGAGGCCGGATTCCCGCAGCGCGAGATCTGGGACGCCTCGTATCAGTATCAACGCGCTGTCGATTCCGGCGAGAAGGTCGTCGTCGGTGTGAATGCGTTCCAGAGCGATGAGGATCCCTTCGATATCCTGTACATCGACGAGTCGGCGAGCGCCGATCAGCTGGCGGCTCTCGATCGCGTGAAGAAATCGCGCGATGCCCGCGCTGTCGAGCAATCTCTCGAGCGCCTGCGCAACGCGGCTGCCGATCCCAACGCCAACACGATGCCGTCTATCATTGAAGCCGTGCGGGTTTACGCAACCGTGGGCGAGATCTCCGACGCGCTGCGCGCGGTGTTCGGGACGTATCAGGAACCGGCGCTTTTCTGAGCCCCTCTGCGCCTCTGTGGTGAACACTCTTTCACCACAGAGGCACCGAGAACACCGAATGAAGGCGATAATGACTGCATGCGTGCACTCTTCGTTCTCGGCGTGATCCTCATCCTCCTCGGCGTCGTCTCGCTCTTCGTTCCGATTCCGATCCGCGAAAGGCACGGCTTCAATGCCGGCCCGGTGTCGGTCGGAGTCGAGACGACGGAGAAAAGAAAAATCGATCCCATCGTGAGCGCGGTCCTGGTCGGAGGCGGCGTGCTTCTGACGATCGTCGGCCGCAAAGGTGTGCGATAATCCGCCGGACATGATGGCCACCGGGTTCCGGTTCTTCGCATTTTTTACCAGCGACAGAGCGGGCTCGATGAGCGTCTAGACAACGATCACGAAAAAACGAGGCCCGCTCCTGAAAAGGACGCGGGCCTTTTTGTTTTCAGGAGGAGACCATGCGGGTTGCATATCAGGGTGAAGCAGGAGCATTCAGCGAGAACGCGGCGCGGCGGCTGCTCGGCGCCGACATCACCGGCGTGCCGTGCCATGCGTTCGAGGACATGTTCGCGTCCGTCGGATCGGGCAACGCCGACTGCTGCATTGCGCCGATCGAGAACAGTCTGGCCGGCTCGATCCATCGCAACTACGACCTGCTGCTGCAATCGGACCTGTCGATTGCCGGCGAGACCAGCATGCGCATCGTCCACAGTCTCATCGCGCCGCCGGACGTTTCGCTCGCGGAGATCCGCCGCGTCTACTCGCATCCGGTCGCGCTGGCGCAGTGCACGCGCTTCTTCAGCGCAAATCCGAACGTCGAGCCGATCGCGGTGCACGACACGGCCGGCGCGGTGCGGCTGATCATGGATCGCCGGCGGAAAGACGAAGGGGCGATCGCATCGGCAGCGGCCGCCGAGATTTATGGCGGACGCGTTCTGCTCGAAGGCATCGAAGACAACGTACAGAATTACACGCGATTTTTTCTGCTCGCGCCGCAAGGCGGTGCCGGCGGAATCACTCTGCGTGAGACCGCGCGCCGATGGAAGACGTCGATCGTGTTTCGCGTCTCGAACAAACCTGGCGCGCTTTTCCGGGCACTCGGCGCTTTCGCGATCTTTGAAATCGATCTCACGAAAATCGAGTCGCGCCCGATCGAAGGCAAGCCGTGGGAGTACGCGTTCTATCTCGATTGCATCGGAAAGCAAGACGAAGGAAACGTCGCGCGCGCTCTCGACAGCCTGCGTCAGCTCGCTGAGATGGTTCGGGTGCTCGGTTCATATCCGACACGTTGGTAATGACATTCTCCAAAGTGTGATCCACATCACCTTGGTTGTGGGGCGTTGAGGACAATCCTTCCCGAGGAAGGGAGTCCTAAATGCGTTTTCGCTCAGTGGTTTTCGTGTGCGTGCTTACTTTTGCAACCTGCGCGTTTGCAAAGGATGCTTATCTCAGCATCGGGGGAAGCGTCGGAGCCTTTCGCACCGATATGCGCGTGTTCAATCCTTCGTCGACCAAAGACATTCAGATCCAGGCCTATTACCTGCCTGTTGGAAATCTGGATAACTCCGCGGTGCAGGCCGTTTCGATCACGGTTCCGAAGCGGCAGATGCTGAATTACGACGACGTCGTGTCCAGCCTTTTCCACGGTGGCGGAACGGGTGCCATCCGATTGAAATCTGACGACGACTTCGTTGCAACCCAGCGCATCTACGCCCAGACGGCAGCCAACGCGTGCTCGAGCGCCGGCACTCTCGGCCAATTCGTTCCGGCTCTCGATGTTTCGAGCGCCGCAATCCAGGGCGTTCTGATTCAGCTCAAGTCGAACAGCGCGTTCCGGACCAACATCGGCGCAGTCAATCCGAATACGACGACTGCAAACGTCACGTGGCGACTGTACGACCGGAATAACACGCTCGTTGCCACGGGCACGCCGATCGCGATGCCGTCGATGGCGGTCATCAATCCGACGAACATGGCCGGCACGTTCTTTTTCACTCCCGGCAACGCGGATCTGAGCGACGCGTGGGTCAACTTCACATCCGACAAGCCGATCTTCGCGTACGCGTCCATCGTCGACAACGCGACGACCGATCCCACCTTCATCCCGATGTCGCCCGATAGCGGGACGATCCAAACGCAGCCGACCGGCAAGGTCTACAACGTCACGTTGCAGAACTTTCAAATCACGATCGCGCCGCCGATCAATCTTCCAGACCTCAATGTGAATGACGTCGTGACGTTTCACATCACCGTTCGCGACTCAACTCACGGCTTCGAGCTGCTCGATCCAAACGGCGCCGTTGTGATACCGCCCCAGATCTTTAGTCCGGGCGCTGTGGTCGATAAGACCTGGACCGTTGCGAAGAAGGGGACATATGCGTACTTCTGCGTGAACCCATCGTGTGGAACGGGACACAACAGCATGACCGGGGATTTCTCGATCCAGATCATGACCCAGCCGCCGGACATGGGACCGCGCTACTGAATTTCTGCTAAGCTGTTGACTGCGCAGTACGTGGCGGGTGTGATGGAGATCCTGCATTTCGCGAAAAGCAGGCGCGGTGGAGAGCTGATCGGGATCGTGATCCTGGCTGCGGGCCTGAGTCTCGGCGCCGCGCTGGTGACCTATCACCCCGACGACTCTTCCGCGTTTTACACATCCACAAATAACGCGATCTCCAACGCCATCGGCTATTACGGCGCGACCGTCGCCTGGATCTTCGTCGGATTCTTCGGCTTCGCGAGCCTGCTCTTTCCGCTGGGAATGTTGATCGTAGGATGGCAGCGCTTCTGGGGAAAAGAGCTCGACTATCTCCAGACGAAGTTGATCGGCTGGATCACGCTGCTGATCGCCGTTCCGCCGCTGCTGGATCTGATCTTCGGAAAAGTCTGGCTCCGCGGAGCCCTCATCGCATCCGGCGGCTACCTCGGGCAGGAGATCGATCACGCCGCGACGGCCAATCTGAACCGCGGCGGCGCCGCCATCCTCTTCGGAACGATGCTGCTGGTCGGGTTGCTGTTGTCGACTCGCATCAGCCTGGCCGCGATCTTCGTCGCGATCAAAGAGGGCCTGGTCGCGTTAGGCCGCGGCGGTTCGCTGCAGTGGGCGAGACTCACCGAGCGCCGGCGTAAGGAAAAGATGAAAGAGGCCATCGTCCGTAAGCACGCCTTGCGACTGGTCGAGCAGGACGAAACGGCGCCGCAGGACGATTCCGGCCCGGTCGTACGGGAAGTGAAGGGCCCCGGACGGTTTCAGATCCGCAAAGTCACCAAGGCCGATCTTCGGAAGGCGGCCCAGGCGCTGGCGCAGCAGGAGACGCAGGATCCGTTTGCGTTGTACGCTGAACCGCAGCCGGAAGAATTCGAAGACCCGCTTTTTATCGAGCCGCGGCCGAAGCCGAAGGTGCTGATGACGCGTCCGGCCGCGAAACCTGCGCGGCCTGCAAAACGCGAAACGCGGCCGGGCAACGACCAGCTCCCTTCCGTCAGCCTGCTGGCGGCCGGCGTGAAGCAGGATCAGATCAACGACGACGTCCACAAAAAGTATCTGGAGATCGGCCGGCTGATCGAAGAGCGGTGCCGCGAGTTCGCAGTCGAAGGAGAAATCACCGCCTATCATCCCGGTCCTGTCGTCACGACTTTCGAGTTCAAACCGTCTGCCGGCGTGAAGTACGCGCGCGTCGTGAATCTGGGCGACGACCTTGCGCTGGCGCTGAAGGCCGAATCGATTCGGATCGAGCGCATCTCCGGATCATCGACCGTCGGGATCGAGGTCCCCAATCGCAAACGCGATCTCATCACGCTGCGCGACGTTGTCGACACCGAGACTTTCCTGCAATCGCCGTCGCTCCTGACGATTGCGCTCGGGAAAGACATCCATGGTGACCCGACCGTCACCGATCTCGCGCGCATGCCGCATCTTCTCGTCGCCGGTGCCACAGGCGCGGGCAAGTCGGTGGGCCTCAACTCGATGATCGTGTCGCTGCTCTACAAAGCACTCCCGCGTCAGCTGCGGATGCTGATGATCGATCCGAAGATGGTCGAGCTGAAGATTTACGAAGACATTCCGCACCTGCTCCATCCCATCGTGACCGATCCGAAGCTCGCCTCGACCGCTCTGATGTGGGCGGTTGCCGAGATGGAGAATCGTTACCGCACACTCGCGGAGTGCGGGGTGCGCAACATCGATCAGTACAACGCGCTTCTGAAGGACCCCGAGGCCCATCGACGCGCGAGGAAAGCGGCGGCCGACGATCAGACGCCGACGCCGGAGGCGATGCATTACATCGTCATCATCATCGATGAATTCGCCGACCTGATGATGGTGGCGCCGAAAGATGTCGAAGACTCCGTCACGCGGCTCGCGCAGAAAGCGCGCGCTGTGGGCATCCATCTCATCGTTGCCACGCAGCGTCCGTCCGTCGATGTCATCACCGGTGTCATCAAAGCGAATTTCCCGTCGCGCATCGCGTATCAGGTGGCGTCGAGGGTCGATTCGCGAACCATTCTCGACACTCAGGGCGCCGAGAAACTCCTCGGCTCGGGCGACATGCTGTTCCTGCCGCCCGGCACCGCGCGCATCCGCCGCATTCACGGCTCGTACGTCTCGGAAGCGGAGATCAACGAGGTCGTCGACTTCGTCAAGAAGAATCAGGGCGAGCCGAAATTCCTCGAGGAGATCACCAAGGTTCTGGAGGAGAAGAGCTCCGTCGACGGAATCGAGTATCTCGACGATCCGAAATATGACGACGCCGTTCGCGTCGTGCTGTCGACGGGGCAGGCCTCGGCCTCGTATCTCCAGCGGCGGTTGAAGCTCGGATACTCACGTGCAGCGCGGCTCATCGAGATCATGGAAGCACACGGCGTCGTCGGTCCGTCGCAGGGCAGCAAGCCGCGCGACGTTCTCATTCGGGCCGAAGATTACCCGCCCGCGAGCGGCCAGATCTGATGCCGCGCGGCCCGGTCGAGCGCCTTTGCGCGTTGGCGACCGCAGCCGCACTCGTGCCGATCTGGATCTTTCGATACTTTCCAACGCAGGACGGGCCGAGCCATCTCTACAACGCGTTCGTGCTGTCCCACTACTTCGATCCGTCGAGCACCGTAACGCACGCGCATTTCGCGCTGAACCTGCGCCTTTTTCCGAACTGGACAACGTACGTCGTGATGGCGCTCCTGCTGCGCATCCTTCCGCCGCTGATCGTCCAGCAGATCATTCTGTCGTTGTGCGTCATCGCGATTCCGGCGGCGGTCATCTACCTTCAGAAATCATTCAAACCGGCCGCCGATCCAACCGCACTCCTCGGCGTGCTGCTGGCGTTCAGCTACATCTTTTTCATGGGATTCTTCAACTTCATCGTCGGCGCGGCCCTCTTCATCTTCGCAACCGGATTCTGGTGGCGCCGTCGCAACACGCGCTACATCTATGCGTTGTACGCGCTCCTGATCGTGATCTACCTCAGCCACGGCCTGGCGTTCGCGGCGACATTGATGGCGATCTCGATTCTGGCCGTCACGGAGCGCCGATGGCGCGTGCTGCTCGAGTTGACGCCGTCCTACGTCGTCTTCGCGGTCGATGCATTTGCGCGGACGTCGGGAGAGGCGGTCTTTCACACGTTCATGTGGCACGTCCGCCAGATGCCGGCATTCTTCGCGGCAGGCCACATCGTGATCGCGTGGGCCACGATGGCGCTCGTCGCAGCGGGAATCGTCTGGGCGATCTGGCGTCGCTTTGCGCGTCAGATGGCGCTCGTCTCGGCGGCGCTCCTCCTCGCATATTTCGTCATGCCGTGGGGATACTCGGCGGGCGGGTGGGTGCAGGCCGGCTGGATCAACGAGAGGCTGTTGTTCCTGACGATCCTCACGCTGCCGGCGTGGATCACGCTGCCCCGGCCTGCGATTGCGATGACCCTGTTTCTGATTGCGATCGCGGCGCACATCGGCCTGACCTCAATTCAGATCGCGAAGCTCAATCGCTACATTGCCGACATCGCGAAATGCGCTCCGCTGATCCGACCGCACAGCACGATCCAGACGTTTTTCGCGATATCGCGAATGAGCCCTCAGGTCACGCCCACTCTCCACCTCACGAGCTACCTCGGCCTGCAGAACGACGTTGTCGATCTCGACGATTACGAGGCGCGGCTGCCCGATTTTCCCCTCTCCTACCGCCCCAACCAACCCCCCCGCCCGCCGGACGCGGTCGTCGTCTGGCGCGGCGCACAGATACGGCGGATCGCCGGATACAACATCGTGTGCGGCAGCGCCGACGTTCGTCTGCTGCAGCGGATGCAGTAACATTCGATCTCCCATGAAGGCCAGGGCGTTGCTCGGCGAGTTCCGCAATGCGGACTTCATCGGCGAGATTGCCGGTCTCCGGAGCACGTACTACGTTCTGAGCACCGAGAAGCACTTCATCCTCATCACGCAGTCCGGACCGCTCTCCGGCAATTTCAATCTGGTGGCGCGACGGGCCGTCGAGTCGGTGCAGCGACGGTTCGGCGGCAAGAAGGGGCTCACGTCGGCCGAGATTCTGAAGCGATCCAGCGTCGTCAAAGAGCGGTTCGACGTGCTCAGAATTCTTTATGTTCTCGAAGCTCTCGGGCAGGCGAAAAAACGCGTCGCGAAGCCACCCGGACGTGGCTTTCTGTTCGATTTGCGAAAAGCGTAGCCCGGGCTGGCGTTGATTGTGCTACCTCAGGCGTCCATGCGCTGGACGCCTGGTGGAGAAAGCTCCGACATCGAGGATCGCCGCGGATCGAGCGGATTCGGCGGCGGTGCCCCGATCGGTATCGGCGGGGCCATCATCCTTCTGATCCTCAGCCTCGTATTTGGAAAGAATTTTTTCGCGATCTTCCAAGGCTCACCCACGACGAGCACGTCGACGGCCGACGCTCGCCCTGTCGAACAGACTCCGGCGGAGAGCAAAGAAGTGCAGTTCGTCTCGTTCGTCCTCGATGACGCTCAAACGACGTGGGAGAAGACGCTGGGCAATCGTTATCACCACGCGAAGCTCGTTCTCTTTCGTGACGCGATACCGTCGTCCTGCGGTTTTGCTCAGGCAGCATCGGGGCCGTTCTACTGTCCCGTGGACGAGAAGGTCTATCTCGATCTCGGATTCTTCGACGAGATGCGCGATCGGTTCGCGGCCACCGGTGACTTCGCGCAGGCGTACGTCATCACGCACGAGCTCGGCCATCACGTGCAGAAACTCCTCGGCATCGAGAAACGCGGGCGTAGCGATTCAGTCGCGATCGAGCTGCAGGCCGATTGCTTCGCGGGAATCTGGGCCCACTCGACCTCGCAGCGGAACATTCTGGAGAGCGGAGACATCGAGGAAGGGCTCAACGCCGCCTCAGCGGTCGGCGACGATCGCCTGCAGAAGGCGGCTGGCCGCAGCGTGAATCCCGACACATTCACGCACGGATCCTCCAAACAGCGCGCCTCGTGGTTTCGACGCGGATACGATTCGGGACGGATCGAGGACTGCGATACCTTCCGGGCCGGCTCTCAGATCCGCCAGTAAAACAACGCCTCGACGACCGTCGCGAGGATGAAACCGATCAGCAGCGCGACGTACGCGAACCGCAGGAACCGGTACTTCTTCTTGTACAGGTAGACGCCGAGGGAGTGGATGTCGCGGACGGAGGCTTCGTAGACCAGGGCGTCGGATGACAGGATGTGCTCCATCTCGTCGCGGTATTCCTCGCTCGTCATCTGCGCGAAATGACCGAAGAAGAGAATGTTGCGCTCGGCGGTGTTCCGGCGCGATCGTGCGAATGTCGGCGGGACGGCGATGATCGCGAGCAAGAGCGAGATCAGACATGCGGCGGCCAGCGTGAGCAGGGCCGGCCGCAGTTGCGGATCGTTCGCGCGGCTGAGCGCGATCGTCAGGACGATCGACGAAATCGTGATCAGGATGCTCGCTTTCGTTTCGGCCATGACGCTGAGCTGCACGTGATGCTGTTGCGCTGTCCGCAGAAGAGATTCGACGCTCGTTCGCGGCGCCACGCCCGAAAAGGGCCGCCGGACCTCCTTGGGAGTCGATGACATTTCCTGAAGTCTACTCCGCGGCCCGCGCGTTACAATTGGCAATGGTCGACTTTCTCGAGGCGGTCGTTCTCCTTCTTCCGACTGACGTCGGAGGGCGTACGCAAGCGATTGCACCGCGCGAAGGCTCGTATCGGCCCACCATCGGCTCGATGCCGATGCGCTTCATCGAAGGTCCGCCGACGATTGAGCCGGGACAGGCGGCCCGCGTCGTCGTCGAGATCGAGGGCGGCGCCGATCTTCTTCAGCTCATTGCAGGTGCCGAGCTGAAGATCGTCGAACAGGAGCGCGTCGTGGGGATTCTGACCGTGACGCGGCTTTGCCGGGCGATGGCGGTTTAACGGCCGTCGTTTTCGCGGCCGCCGTTCGCGGTCCGGGATCTGCCAATCCGAGGTAGCGCATGTTCGGAGTCGACCACCATGCGTGCCGCTGCATCTCCCCGGTGACGAACAGGCCATCGGGCGAGCGGTAGACATTTCCGTCCTCGATGTACACCCATGCGCCATCGACGAGCCGATGGAGATACTCGATCGCGGCGTCTTCTTCAGAGGGCGAGACCACCACTCCGCTGAGCGCAACCGATACGCGCCGGCCATCCAGTTCAACGCGGATGGTGTGGCTGTCGATCACGTTGACGACTCGCGCCATCGGTACGGCTGCCACGAGTCCGGCAGGGATAAAAAAGCACACGATATATATGAATCTTCTCATTTGCATTTTGTGGTGCGGGGGGAATTCGGAAGCGGCCGCGCGGAGGATCGCGGTCTCGTGTGGGCGGCGAAGAGTACCACGACCGGTCGTTTGTGCGAAAATTGAGTTGCGCATGGACGGTTGGGAGGGGAGACGCAGGATCTCGCCGCGGCAGAAGTCATTCCGCACCATCGCACTCCTCACTCTGGTTCCCGTCGTTGGCCTTCTTGGAGTTCTTGTTTGGACCTTCGTTGCACAACGTGCCGTTAGCCGTTTGCCGTCGGCCGTTCGCCGACCCCTGACCAAACGGCCAACGGCGAACGGCGAACGGCGAACATCCGCACGCATCGTCCTCATCCTCGATGATGTTGGCTTCGACCGTCAGCCGATCACGGCCGCCATGCACATCGATCCGAATGTCAACTTCTCCGTGCTGCCGAACGCGCGGCTCGCTCTGGAAGACGCCAACCTCCTGCATGACCGCGGATTCGAAGTGCTGTGTCACCTGCCGATGGAGCCCGAGCAATTTCCGCGCGTTTCGCCCGGCAGCGGCGCGGTGCTGACGTCGATGTCGGACGTCGAGATCGCGCGGACGACTGCGGCCGGATTGCAGGCCGTGCCGTACGCTCGCGGAATGAACAATCACATGGGTTCGCGTGCGACCGCCGATCGTCGCGTGATGGAATCGGTGCTGGCCGCGCTTCCGGACGGCATGTACTTCATCGATTCGCGGACGACTGGATCGTCGGTCGCTGCGGCCGTGGCGCGTGAGAGACGCGTGCGGACCGCGTCGCGAAGTGTCTTTTTGGACGACGTGATCAGCGAGACCGCCATTCGCCAGCAACTGCGTGAGCTGGCGCGCGAAGCCGAAGCGCGCGGAGTAGCGGTCGGCATCGGGCACATGTACCCTGCGACCGTGCGCGTGCTTCTCGCCGAAGTGCCAGTGCTGCGGCGCGAGGGATTTCGATTCGTGCGGGCGAGCGAGGCGGTGCGCTAGTTGCTCCTGGCGCTTTTCCTGATCGATGCGGCGGCCGGTCTCTATCTTTTTCTGCCGCTGGTCGGACGTCGCAACGCCGGCGTGAAGTTTTATCGGTTGATCCTCATCGTCACTGGCGCGTTGGTTTTGTGCGCATCAGTGGCGCGCTGGGATCCGAGTAACGCGATCCTCATCGGCCTGACGGGCATCGTCTACGTCACGTTGCGCTATCCGAGGCGGCTGATCTTCCGCGTGGCGGCGGCGCTGCTGGGCGGCGCGTATCTCGTCATCGCAGTGCTGTTGTGGCGGATTGCGATCGTGGCGACATGGCCGTGGAGTATCGCCGGCGCGCTCTCCAGCATCGCGCTGCTCGGCACCGTCAATCTCGCGATGCTGTTAGGCCACTGGTATCTGGTCGTTCGCGGTATGAGTATCGATCCGCTCAAGCGTCTGACAATCGCGACGCTGGCGGGCGTGCTCCTTCGAACGATCGTCGTCGCCAGTGCGCTGGTCATTCCGGGCATGTGGACGGCGGTCGCGATCCGGCAGGGCATCTTCTTCTGGATGCGCGCCGGGTGGGGATTGGTGGGCCCGCTCGCGCTTTACCCGATGGTCTGGGGCACGGTCAAGATCCGATCGACGATGGCCGCGACGGGAATTCTCTACGTCGATGTTGTGGCAGTCGTGATCGGCGAGGTTCTCGGCGGCTGGTTATCGGCGATCGCACACGTGCCCGTGTAACGGAAGTAGGGTCAGGTCTGGAAACTCTACTTTATTCGGTAAAGTAGAATTTCCAGACC
>JALYZI010000048.1 GCA_030948915.1 Acidobacteriota bacterium | reverse complement strand
CCGACAAAGAGCTCGGCGAAGCGCGCGACAAAGCGCTGCTCGAGCTCGAGGGCAAGATCAAACCCGTCATCGATCAGCTCGGAAAAGAGATGGGCCTGGCGGTGATCTTCAACAAGTTCGAGTCGGGTCTGGTCTACGCGTCGGATGCCATCGACATCACCGACACGGTGATCAAGCGATTCAACGACACAGTTGCCGAAGCCGGCACCGCGCCGGCCGCACAACCGGCCGCAGCGAAGAAGCAGTAGAAATGCAGGCGTCCGGCATCAGGCATCAGGCGTCAGTTTTCCTGACGCCCGAGGCCTGACGCCTGACGCCTGAACTACAATGCCCCGCGCTTATGCCGGGCGTTCCAATCCAAGACATCGTCGCGCTCGTCGGCGGCCGTTACGACGGCCCCGGCGATTGTGTCATTGCTGGCGTAGCGACACTCAACGACGCCACTGAAGATCACCTCGCCTTCCTCGGCAATCCGACCTACGTTCCGCAGCTCGCGACGACGCGAGCGGGCGCGATCCTCGTGCCCGGCGATCTTGACGGAAACGATCCGCGCTTCATCCGTGTCGAGAAGCCGCACGCTGCGCTCGCGGAAGTCCTCGATCGCTGGTTCAATAATCGAAAGAATCCCCGCGGCATCTCGCCACTCGCATCCGTCGCATCGAGCGCCAAGCTCGGACCGAATGTCACGGTGGGCGCGTTCACTTCGATTGGCGAGAACGTCGTGATCGGCGACGACACGATCATCCATTCCAATGTTTCGATCTACGACGGCTCGCAGATCGGCCGCCGATGCATTCTGCACAGCGGCGTGGTGATCGGCTCCGATGGCTACGGATTCGTGGCGGTCGGCGGAAAACATCGCAAGATCCCGCAGATCGGGATCGTGCGCATCGAAGACGACGTCGAGATCGGATCGAATTCGACCGTCGATCGCGCCGCGCTCGGCGAAACGGTGATCGGCGAGGGTACGAAAATCGACAACCTCGTGCAGATCGGACACAACGTCCGCATCGGCAAGCACTGCCTGATCGTCGCGCAGGTCGGGATCGCCGGATCGACGGAGCTCGGCGACTACGTCGTCATCGCGGGACAGGCGGGCATCGCGGGACATCTGAAAATTGGAAACGGCGCGCAGGTCGGCGGAGCAGCGAGCGTCTTTCACGATGTGCCGGCCGGAACGAAAGTCGTGGGGAATCCGGCGATTCCGTTTCGAGAATTCGCGCGCCGCGATGTGGCAATCAAGCGCCTGGCGAAGAAAAGAGATTGATGCTGACGATCATCGAAATCATGAAGATCCTGCCGCATCGCTATCCGATGCTGCTCGTCGATCGCATCGTGGAGATCGACTCCGGCAAGCGGATCGTCGGCATCAAGAATGTCTCCGCGAACGAACAGTTTTTTCAAGGACATTTTCCCGGCGCGCCGGTGATGCCGGGCGTGTTGATCGTCGAGGCCATGGCGCAGTGCGCGGCGGTGCTCATCCTGCGCGACATTCCGAATCGCGAAGAAAAACTCTTTCTGTTCGGCGGCGTCGACAAGGCGCGTTTCCGCAAGCCGGTCGTGCCCGGCGATCAGGTGCGGCTCGAATGCGAAATCGTGCAGCGCCGGTCTAACAGCGTGAAGATCCACGGGACGGCGACCGTCAACGGCGAGCTGGTGGCCGAGGCCGAGATGCTGAGCGTGATGGTGGAGAGGCCGAAGTAGTGGCGCAGATTCACGCGACCGCGATCGTCAGCAGGGAAGCATCGATCGGGGACGGGGTCGAAATCGGACCGTACGTCGTCATCGGTCCCAGCGTCACGATCGGCGCAGATTCTATAATTGGTGCATTCACGCGCATCGAAGGGCCGACCACGATCGGTGAACGGAACCTCTTCTACGGCCAGGCGTCGATCGGCAGTCCGCCGCAGGATCTGAAATATCACGGCGAGCGAACGGCGATCGCGATCGGAAGCGACAACGTCTTCCGCGAGTTCGTCACGATGAATCGCGGAACGGCGGGCGGCGGCGGGCGCACCACGATCGATTCCAACAACTTTTTCATGGCCTACTCGCACGTCGCGCACGATTGCCACGTCGGCTCGAACGTCATCTTCGCGAACAACGCCACGCTGGCGGGACATGTCGACATTGGCGACCACGCGACGATCGGGGCGTTCTCGGCCGTGCATCAGTTCTGCCGCGTCGGCGATCACGCATTCATCGGCGGATTCACGGTCGTGACGCAGGACGCGCTGCCGTACGTCAAGACCGTCGGCGATCGTCCTGCGAAGACTTACGGGATCAACACGATCGGCCTGCAGCGGAAGGGCTTTTCACCCGACACTCTGGAGGCGCTCGATCGCGCGTATCGCATTCTCATCCGATCGAAACTCAAGCTGCAGGATGCGTTGCAGAAGATCGAGGGCGAGCTCACGAACTATCCCGAGACGCGTTATCTCGTGGAGTTCATCCGCGGGGGATCGAGTCGCGGCTTCATCCGATGAAGACCCGCGTCGGCGTCGTCGGCACCGGCTACCTCGGCCGCCTGCACGCGCGCGTGCTCACCGAAATGCCGGAAGCGCAGGTCGTCGGCTTCGTCGACAGCAGTGACGCCATCGCGAGCGAAATCGCCGCGACGCTGAATCTCCGAAGATTCGATTCCGTCGCGGCGCTGGCACGCGAGATCGAATGCGCTGTGGTTGCAACGCCCACCACGACGCATTTCGATGTCGCGCGCGAATTGATCGAGGCCGGACGCGACGTGCTGGTCGAGAAGCCGATCACGGCCGAAGTCGAGGAAGGGCGCAAGCTGAATGCGCTCGCCGAAAAACGCGCGCGCATCCTGCAGGTCGGGCACGTCGAACGCTACAACCCCGCCATCGTCGCGGTTGCCCCGCTTCTGCACGATGTCCGCTACCTCGAGGCTGAGCGGCTGGGCGTCTTCGTCGGACGCTCCCTCGACATCGACGTTCTCCTCGATCTGATGATTCACGATCTCAACCTGGTCCTGTCGCTGCTGCATTCGCGCGTGACCGAGGTGCGCGCGGTCGGCGTGCCGGTGCTGACGGAGAAAGTCGACATCACGAACGTCCGGCTCGAGCTCGAAAACGGCGCGGTCGCGAATCTCACCGCCAGCCGCGTCTCGCAGGAACGCGTTCGGAAAGTGCGATTCTTCAGCAGCGAGGCGTACATCTCGGTCGACACGAAAGAGCAGGAAGTGAAAGGATTTCGTCTGGGAAATCGCGCGATCGAACCGATGGCTGTCGATGTGGTGAAAAAAGAGCCGCTGCGCGCCGAGCTCGAATCATTCTTGCAATGCGTGCGTGACCGCACACGCCCGCTGGTGAGCGGCGAAGATGGAGTCGCGGCGGTGGCTCTCGCGAAGGATGTCGCGGCCGCGATCGAGGAATCGATGAGGAAATGGCGGCGATGAATATCGCGATCGGAATCATCGGCGGTTCCGGCCTTTACCAGATGGAAGGGCTGAAAGTGATCAAGGAGCGCAAGCTCAACACGCCATTCGGCGAGCCCTCCGATCCGTACATCGTCGGCGAGATCGACGGCCTGCGCGTCGCGTTTTTGTCGCGGCACGGGCGCGGACATCGGGTGATTCCGTCGGAGATCAACTACCGCGCGAACATCTTCGGATTCAAGCTCCTCGGCGTCCACACGATCATCTCCGCGAGCGCGGTCGGATCGATGAAAGAGTCTTATCACCCGACCGACATCGTCTTCCCCGATCAGTTCATCGATCGCACGCGGCATCGGCCCGATTCGTTCTTCGGAAATGGAATCGTCGGACACATCACGTTCGCCGATCCGATCTGCGGCGCCGTCGCGTCGATTGCCTTCGCCGCCGGACGCGAAGCGGGAGCACGCGTTCACGAGCGCGGCGTTTACGTCTGCATCGAAGGCCCGCAATTCTCCACGCGCGCCGAATCGAATCTTTATCGCTCCTGGGGCGTCGACGTCATCGGCATGACGAACCTGCAGGAAGCGAAACTCGCGCGCGAAGCGGAGATCTGCTACGCAACGATGGCGCTGGTCACGGATTACGACTGCTGGCACGAGACGGCGGAATCGGTCAGCGTGGAGCAGATCTTCGGCTACCTCAAAGCGAACGCCGAGATGGCGCAGCGCATCTTGCGCATTGCCGTCCCGCGCGCGGCGGCCCGCAAACGCGATTGCGCGTGTGCCAACGCATTGCAGTTCGCGCTCGTGACCGATCCCGGGCAGATCCCCGCCGAAATCAAAAGGAGGCTCGCGCCGATCATCGGCAGATACATTAAATAGGCGTCAGGCGTCAGGCGTCGGGCG
>JALYZI010000041.1 GCA_030948915.1 Acidobacteriota bacterium | reverse complement strand
CGCCGCACGCCAGCACTTCCGAGGTCCAGACACTCGCGCAAAACGCGAGAATCCACGCGATCCTCTGCATCAGACGGTCCTCCTTGGTGTCCGGGTTCGCTCATTCTTCGGCCGCGGCCCGGGTCTTGTCAATTATGGAGAGGCCGCGCTGAAAATTCTTCAGAAATTCCTGAGAAATCGCTGATTTCTCGAGAGCCGCCCGGCCGCATGTTCTCACGCGAATCAGTCTGGAGGACAAATGAGGCGAACTGCGTTTCTTTTCTTGCTGCTCATGGTCGCGCCGGCACAATCGATGTTCGCCGGACTCAACCGTTGGACTCTCCTCGGCCCCGCAGGGGGAGACGTGTCGGAGATCATTGTCAGTCCGGCGGACAATCAGATTCTCTACGCCGCTGTTTCCGGCACCGTTTATAAGAGTGAGGATGCCGCGTCGACGTGGCGTCGATTAGACCTGGCCGATCCGGCGGTCTTCTGGCTGGCGATCTCGCCATCGGCCGGGACGCTCTACGCAGCGAGCACCAGCAAGGTTTGGTTGAGCTCCGACGGTGGCGAGCACTGGAGAAATATCACCGCCGGCGGCGGTAATACGATTGCCCTCGCTGCGACTGCAGATCGCGCGATCCTCTTGACCAGGCAGTCAGTGTCCGTATTCAACGGCGTGAACACGTGGGAATCGGCCTCGTTTGACATGTATGACCGCCCAGAGGGTCTTCCCTTCTATCAATGGAATCAGCTCGCAGCATCACAGGACGGTTCTGTGATCGTCTCCGCTCCCGGTTTCAAATTCATCACCACCGACGGATTCAACTGGAAACCTGTGCAGCAAAGCGGTGAGCTCATCGACTTCGGCGCGGATGGCGCGCTCTACATCATGGATCGACCCCGTGGTGCGCTCATCGTCCACAAGAGCGTGGATGGGGGACGAACGTGGAGAGACATCACTCTGGTTTGTGACGGCTGCGACCAGGCGTCGTTGTACGTGAGCAAGCTTCACGTAGCGGCAAATGGGCGGGTGTACATCTCGAAAAGGTTGCCGGACGGGCGGTGGTTTTTGGAGGAATATGACGACGCACGTCTCGTCGCAAGCCAGGAGATGACCGGCTCACCCGCCGGGGTGATCACATCGGCTCGCGATACAGGGCGGATCTACGCGGGCACGTGGGTACGCGGCATCTTCGCGCTCGAAGACGGCAAATGGAGTGCTGCGAACACGGGATTGGGAGGGACTCCGATGTCCGACATTGCGGTCGCTCCTCGCGATGCATCTCTGCTGTATGCCGCAAGCGACGCGGGCGCACTGCGCAGTGCAGATGGCGGGAAGACATGGGAAGGGCTCGACGCGCGTGGTACTCATGTCGCCGTCGATCCGAATGCATCGAACGTTGCGTATCTAACAGGCGTTGCATGCCGCATTTATTACTGTCCGCCAGATGTTCGTTTACCGGTGAATGTCGGGCTCAAGAAGAGCACCGACAGCGGCAGAACGTGGACCGTCGTCCGTCCCCAGGTCGCGTATGCGGCAGCGGTCGCTCCTTCGGACTCCTCAGTCGTCTACGCCGCGCTTGCGGACGGAATGGCAAGAAGCAGCGACGCAGGCGCTACGTGGACTTCGATCAACAGCGGTCTTCATCTTACCGAGGATGAGCGGTACTACGGCGACTTCGACACGGCGGCGGCAGTAGTCGATCCACGCGATGCTTCTGTCGCGTACATCGGACGGCCGGACGGACTCTTCAAGACCGAAGACGGCGCGACGTGGTCGCACGTCGCTTCCGCTCCCTGGTATCTCACGATGGCGATCGATTCCTCGGACTCGCACCGCATGTACCGCGGCGCAGGCAAGCCGTGGCTTTCGGAAAGAGGAATCTTCGTCAGCGACGACGGCGGTGTGAGCTGGAGGGCGGGTGGCCTGGCGGACGAGATCGTGAACGCTCTGGCAATCAGTGCGGCGCAGCCACACACGATCTATGCGGGAACGGAAAGCGGAAACGTGTACCGGAGCAACGATCGCGCGGAGAGCTGGGAGCGATTCGACGACGGTCTTCCGCATGGCGCCGTCAGGGCACTGTCTATGGATGCCTCGGGACGATTTCTCTTCGTCGCAACAGACCGCGGCGTTTACGGATATGAGAGCGGCATCGAAGTGGTTCCACTCGCCGACGGGCCGCGACTCGACGAAGTGGTACGCGCAAGCGTCGTCATTCCGATCGCCGGCTCAACCCATGGTGCGAACGGAACGCGCTGGAGCAGCGACCTCGCGGTTCGGAACAACGCGTCGCGGGATCAGGACGTGGCGATCGCCTGGCTTTCTCAATCCGACGCTGGTGCCGTTTCGTCGTTCGCGTTCAAAGTTCCAGCCGGCCAGCAAGTGGAGCTGCCGAACATCGTCGACAAACTGGAAGCGACCGGTACCGGGAGCATGCTCCTTTTCGGTGAATCGCTGGACGCGTCGGTGCGGATCTGCAGTCATCGAGAGGACCGGTCGCCGATTTGTGAATCGACTCCCAGCATTCCGACCGCGGGATTGGCCGACACCGCGGCGATGCATGTCGCCGGGTTGCGCCACGATGCGAAATTCCGCTCGAGCGTCGGCATTGTGAATCTCGACGCGAGCTGGCACGCATTTCACGTCACGATCGCCGGCGAGCGTCAAAGTAGCGCGTTCGACGTCTTCGTTCCGCCCTATCGCTCTTCGCGGACATGGTTGACGGACGGCGATTTCGGCTCGCTCACGGTCAGCGTGACATCGATCGGGTCTCCTTCTCGCTGGCTCGCATACGGAAGCACGGTCGACAACGCGAGCGATGCCGGAACGACCGTGCTGGGCACTCGCCGTTAGAATTAGCGGAATTGCGAGTCAACAAGCGCATCGCCTGGGTGCCCGTCGTCGTCTTTTTCGCCGCGTCCGTGCTGCGAGCACAACCCTGGATCGGGCCGCGAGGCGAGACGACAGTCAGCATCACCTACGAAAGGACGGAGCACGAAGGACACGTGCTCACCAATGGCGACTGGTTGCGTGTCGGTGGCTCGCATGCATCGGCCGTCGGTCTCACCATGGAACACAGTGTCACGGACAAGCTCGCGATCAGCGTTGGCATTCCGTACGTTGCGTCGAAATTTGCGCGCAACAACGGCCCCAATTTGACCCTGTTCTGCCCGACGTGTCCCGGTCTCGACGACGGCAAGTACCACTCGACGTGGCAGGACTTCACGGTTGGTGCACGTTACAGGGTCGCAACGCAGCCGGTGGTCATCACGCCATCAGTCTCGGTGCGCTTTCCTTCTCACCGGTATGCAACCGCATTTGAAGCCGCGCCCGGACGCCATCTTGAAGAGGTCCAGGCAGGGCTCGCGGCCGGCGGTGTTTTGAATCCCGGCGGTCAGCCGGTGTATGTCGCCGGGCAGTACACCTACACATTCGTGCAGAAGCTGCTCGGCGTCGCGACCAACCGCAGCAACGCCGATCTCACAGTCGGAAGTCCCCTTGGCACGGCCTTCAGCATGCGCGGGTTTCTGGACTGGCAAAGGACTCACGGCGGCCTAGCAAGCGATTTCGTCTTGAACTTCGACAACAAGACAACCGATCCGGCGCTTTATCGCGTGCACGACGGCCTGATCCGCGACAACTACTGGAGAGCCGGCATCGGCGCAGGGTATGCCTTGACGGCGAAAGTGAACGTCTATGCCTCGATCGCCAAGGTCCTCGGCGGCACGGACACGCACTACGGCTACCTTTACAACGTGGGTGTCTCGCGTTCATTCAATTGGAACGTCCGGGAGTAAACACTCCATCAGGACCGGGATCCGGCGGGGCGCTCGAACCGGGACCAACCGCACCGTCGTTTGAAAATGGCGAGGCACGACGTCAACGCGCTGGTGGCGCTTGGATCCAGAGAGCCTGTGCCTATGGATGGGATCACGAGGTTGCCGATCAACGCGTCGGCGTCAGCCACCGCGACGCTGCGCGAGGCCGCCCGAGTTTTTGTTCACTTCTCCCACCGGCCCCAACAATACGTACTTATTGTTGACAATCTGCCGTTCGGGATTTACCCTTCTCCGTCCTTAATCCTCATCTCCCACAAAAAATATGGCACCGGTACTCCCACGACGAGGAGGTCGTCTGTGATTCGTATACGAACAGCACTGCTGATCGCCGCAATTTTCTCCCTTGCGGCATTTCCCTGCCTCGCCGATGATCCGACCAAGATCGACGATTTCACGCAGTACACGTACTCGGTGCGGTCGGCCGGCGTCGGCTCGGCCGCCTCGTTCCAGGTGACGCGCACATTCAACGCGCCCATCGTTTCATTGCACCTCTACATCGTTGCCGGAAGTGCCGACGACTACGGCTTCGTCGGCTCGAAACTGGTGACCGACGTTGCCGGGATGTGCCAGGGCGTCGGCTCCGTTACCGGAGTGCAGGAAGTGAGCGACCAGGTCACGATCACCGGCGACACGGCGTCGTTCACGCTCGTCGCCGTGGAGAACTGCTGCTGCAACACCGGCTGGGGAAGCGCCACCCAGGGAGATCGCACCGACGCAACGTTCGAGTGGGTGGTCACTCTCGCCGGCGCTTTCTGCGATGTGGCGCCAATCGCGCCGATCACCGACCCGCTCTCGCTGCAGTTCGAAGCGGGGAACACCGTCGACACGAACGACCTCAACACCTCGATGCAGACTGCACTCACGTGTCTGCAACAGCAGGCGCAGGGCCTCGGCGGAGGCATCAAGGTGACCTCCGCGTTCAGGCCAATCCCGTACCAGACGCACATTCGCGAAGTGTGGGACAAAGAGGAACTTCTGAAAAACAACCGCGAGCCGGGATGCGCGAAACTCAAGGACGACGTGGACAAGGAATTTCACAAGCATACGTTGCTGCCGACGCAGCGTCCGGCAACCAACAGCGCACACACTCGCGGCGAGGCCATCGACATCAACTGGACTCTCCCGCCGGGCACCGACATCGACAGTTTCGCCGATCATTGCGACCTGAAACGACCGGTGCCCAAGACCGACAAAGTGCATTTCATTCATAAGTGAGGGGAGAGATCATGAAAAGACCAATGATTGTGAGCGCACGCCTGATCGCACTTCTCGCTCTGATGTCGATGGCATCTGCGACGTTTGCCGCACCGGTGCACATCAAAGTTGCCGGCTCGACCGGCGACAACGGTACGACCTATACCTATCGAGTGGTCAACGGCTCGTCGCAGCCGATCGTCGGAGTCAAGATCGGATTCGATGCATCCGCCGGTGAGCCGATGCTCGCCGTTTACCCCCTCGGTTGGACCGTTGAGGACGGCCTGCCGACATCGAGCAGCAGTGCTCCCACCGGCTGGACCAGCCGGGTGGTGACGATGGAAGAAAACCCGAATGTCTATCTCGACTGGAGCAGCGACGCCGGCGCTCAGTTCGACGTCGCGCCGGGCGCGACCGTCTCCGGATTCGCGATCAAAGTCGCGCAGCCAACCGATGGATATCGCAACGCGACCTACGAAGTGGTCTTCGGAGACGCGACGCGCGCAACGGGACTGCTGGAAGCGGATGACACGACGGCTCCGACTCTGCGAGTGACGCTCGACCCTTCGACGCTCTGGCCGCCTAACGGCAAAATGATCGCCATCAAGGCGAACATTTCCGTGAGCGACGATGTCGATGCGCATCCGGCAGTCCGCCTGGTGTCCATCACCGCGAACGAGACGCTCGAGAGCGGAGATATCGATGGCGCCGCTTTTGGAATGGACGATCGCGATTTCAGACTTCGCGCGCGGCGATCCGGGACGCAACAGGAAGGTCGCGTGTACACCGTCACGTACGCGGCGACCGATGCCACGGGAAATTCTGCGACCGCCACGACGACCGTGACTGTTCCACACGATCAGCGGCCGTAATGGCCATCATCGCGCTTTAAAACTTCGGGCGGCCACCAGGCCGCCCGAATTGTTTCCACGCTAAGATGCCCACTCCGATCCATAAGGAGGATTCATGCGAGGGCGTCTGATCTGCTCGGCGATCGTGATCGCTGCGTTCGTGCCGTTTCTTTCCCTCGCCGCCGATGAGGCGACGGTCACCGGAAAGTTTGAAGGGACCAAAAAAGTGTTCGAGGCCGGCGGCGGGTACGCCTATTGGATCCACGACCCGGACGCCGGTCCGCTCATCGAAGTAGCGGTGTCGAACAACTCGTTCAAAGCGTCATACTTCGACGCTTTCTATGAACCGCGGCCGGCCATCGACACGCTGTTCGTCAGTGACCAGACTGCGGTCGTCTATTTTCAATTCGAGCCGAACGGCAAGTACCACGGCATGTCGTACTACCTCACCTCAGGCGATGGCTGCGGATTCTGCTATGACCCGAAAGTGAAATCGACCGTGCGCATCGTAGGTAATCGAGCGAAAGGCAGGTTGTCGTACGCCGGCGACAATCGCGGATTCGATCTCACTCTGGATGTACCGATTGCGCCGAAGGAATGGGGCAAGCCGATCGACAAAGATGGAAGCGACGTGGTCAGGGTTTTTCGCGCCTACAACGCGGCCGTCGACAAGGGCGATCAGAAGGCTGTCTTCAAGCTGCTCGACTCCGAGACTCGCGACATTTGGACAACGCAGGAAAAAAAGGGAAAGCTCGATGCGTATCTCGACTATCGCGCCGAGAAGGTGCACTGGAGATTGAAGGACGCGCGCATCGTCAGCGGATACGTACGCGACAATCAGGCCGTACTCCTTGTCAAAGCCATCAGCCCGCTGATCGACCACATTCACGGTCAGGTTTTGCTGACAAAAGAGGGCGACGGCTGGAAGATCGCGGACGAGGTTTATCAGGTCGGAGAGTAGCCACTCACCCGCACCGGCGCCCCTCGCCCAACCCGCCCGGCCAGCGCCTTCCATCGCGGATGTT
>JALYZI010000040.1 GCA_030948915.1 Acidobacteriota bacterium | reverse complement strand
CGTAGTAGTGCTCGAGAATCGCGCGCGACAGCGGAATGCCCGGCGCGTCGGGATTGATCCGCTCCGCCTCATCGGCGGCCGCGCGTCCGCGTGCCCACGCTTCCCACGTCGGGACGCCTCCGTAGTATCCGCGAATGGCCCAGGCATCGGCGAGCGCAGTCGCGAAGCCCACATCACTGACGTGATCCGAGCAAGACGGTCATAAGCAGTAGTAGTCGTTATCGAGATGGCGCAAAAACGATGTCGGCGCGGGGGCGAACCGGCTGACGGAACCCCGCTGCTGCTCGGCATCACGAAGGCGTCGCTGTCGACCGAGTCGTTCATCTCGGCCGCGTCGTTCCAGGAGACCACGCGCGTACTCACCGAGGCGGCAATTGCCGGCCGAGTCGACCACCTGCGCGGTCTGAAGGAAAACGTGATCGCGGGCCGGCTGATCCCGGCCGGCACCGGCATGCCGCAGTATCGCGACATCTACATGGAGAAGGAAGAACCCGCCCCCGCCCCCACCCTCGAGGAGCTGCTCAGGCCCGAGGATGAGGAGGCACTCAGCCTGTCGGATTTTGAGGACGAGCAGTAAGTCGTAACGACAGCTGTTATTCGAAAAGCGCTTGAAAGCCGGCGCTACTTATTTGACTCGTCCAGCGCCCTTGTGTGGCACTTGTTTCACTCCCGTCACTACTCTTCGAAAATACACGGGAAGACCAATGCGACAAGTTTGCATTTTCTCGCTTCTCATTGTTGCGATTCTTCTCGAACGTGATCGGGTGATTGGGCGGCGGAAGCGCCCTGTGGCCGAATCGAGGCGTAAGAACTATATTGGCGTAGTTCCCTAAATCACTCTCGAGGTTTGGAGGGCAATATGCAGTTCTCGCCGGCCGCGCTCGCGGTCCTTCTGATGCCCTTATCGGCGGTCGCTCAACCGATCGCGGACAGACTGCGTCCGGACGTGATCCGACTTCAAGCGAGGGTGTTTGCTCCCCCGGAGGGTGTCGATCCGGAGTTGACGGCCGTCCCGCTCCGTGCGGCGCGCCGCCACGTGTTCGTCCAGTTCAATGAAATCCCCTCGCTCCAGGAGCGCCGAAGGATCGAATCCGATCAGCTGCGCATTCTCGACCCTCTACCCGAGCGCGCCTTCTTCGCCTCGGTTCCCAACAAACTGGACGTTTTCAAGAAGCTGGCGTCGCAAAGCGTCCGCTGGATCGGCGCGATCCACGACACCGACAAGATTCTCCCCGAGCTACTCAAGAATGGGCCGCCGAAGTATGCCGCTCGCGGCTCGGGGACGTCGGCGTACATTGTGGAATTCTTCGCGGACGTCGATGCGGCAGCGCAACGACGCGTTTTGGTCCAGCATCATGCCGACCAAGGTTCCGGGCGCCTGATCCCCATCAACGGCTGGAACATCGTGATGGCCGATGCCGAGCTGAAGCCGCTCGCGCACGAGGACGCGGTCAAGTGGATTGTTCCCGCGCCTGAACCGCCGACGGTCGACAACGACGGGGTCCGCAGCGCCACCGGCGTCAATTCCAATCCCGCCACCTCTGCTCCGTACAACTTGAGTGGCAGCGGAGTGACGATCGGCCAGTGGGAGCCGGCACGGGCCTTCTTCCCGCATCCCGATCTCTCCGGCCATGCCGTCGCCGCCTCGACGGCGGTCGGACCTTCCGAGAGGCCGACGATGCACGCCGAGAACGTGACCGTCAACGGCGCGTTCGACATCGGAGAAAACATTTATTCCGACATGGATGACTCTTCGACCGTGACCGCCGGCGACCTTCGTGGAAGCGCAGTGGGAGCATTTGCGATCGGGAGTGTCGTGGCGGGCGCTGACGCCGACGTCGGGACCGCCTTGATCAACTTCGTCGGCAACACGCGATCGTTCGACGCGAACTTCAACGGCGGCTACGATCCGGGGGAGCCGTTCTATCTCGACGCCAACGCCAATCACATCGTCGATGTCGGCGAGACACGTCTCACCGCCGCCGGCGCGTTCGTAGCAGGTTCGATCGTCGCAGTCGGCGACGCAGATATCGGAAGGGTCATCACGCGCCCGACCGGATCGGGCATTGATTCGCATCCGACGCACGTGGCTTGCACGGCGGTTGGCACCGGACTCCAGAGTGTGGCCAGCGGTGGCTCACCGAATCAGTGGAAAGGCGTGGCGCCTTCCGCATCGCTGCGCGGATATCTGGCTTCAGGTCTGAACGCCGGCTACGTCGATGCCGCCACGAACGCGGTCGCGATCTCGACGAACTCTTGGGGATCGACGCACTGCTTTCAGACCTCCCCTGACAACTGCTACGACGTCACCAGCGAGTTCTACGATTCCGTGATCAGCGGACGCCAGAGCAGCGGCGTCGCTTCGGGGCTCGCGCGCCGTATTTCGATCTTCGGATCCGCGGGCAACGCCGGATATCCGGAGCGGCACAACGAGAGCGTGGCGGTAAACAATCAATTCGACAACGGCGAAGCGGTCTACACGGACTTCGATAACAGCGGCACTGTCTCGCTGGGCGACCGCCGCATCACCGCCTCCGGAGCTTTTGCGGCTGGAACGTTCGTCGCCGCCGGCAACGCCGACATCGGCGCGGCGCTCGCGAACTTCAACGGCAATGAGCGGCACCCGAACAGCGGCGGGTTCATCGCCGGCGGCGCCGTCTACCGCGATCTCGACAACTCGGGCACAGTCACGGTGGGCGATCTTCGCATCACTGGCGCGGGAGCTTTTGCCGCGGGGTCGACGGTCGCCGTTGGCAACGCCGACATCGGGACTGGGCTGCGCATGTTCGCGATGTGGGGCACCGTGCGCGTTCCGAATAGCGCCAAAGGTACGGTCGAAGTCGCCAACATCGCGTCGGACAATAATGTCCCCGATGTCGCGTCGAGCCGAGGGCCGACGTCGGACGGCAGATTGAAGCCGGACATTTCAGGGCCGGGAATCCAGTTCAGCGGCGACTTGGGCGTGACCTCCTGTCGGCCTCCGAACAGCTACTTCGTTGACGTCGGCACTTCAATGGCGACTCCGGCGGTGGCCGGTGCGGGCGCGCTGGTCAGCGAATGGTATGCGACGGCGTGCGTCGCGGCGGGACCGACGCCCGACGCGCTGCGCGCGCTGCTGGTGCATTCCGCCGAAGACAAGACAGCCATCCCTGCGGTTCCGGGAGTTTTCACCGGTCCTGACTTTCAATACGGCTACGGACGCGCGCGCGCGAAAGAGGCGGTCGATCTGATCGCGCATCATCGACAGCAGTCGCTGGCCGCCATCGGCTCGAACGACACGACCATCACGATCGGCACAGTTATGCCGCTGAAGGTGACTCTGGCGTGGGACGATCCGCCGCACACCGGAAACGCCGCGCCGTCGGCGGCAATCGGTCTGCTGCAGAACGATCTCGATTTGCTGCTCATCGCGCCGGACGGTACGCAGTACACGCCGTGGCAATTGGATCCGAACAATCCCGCGACGCCGGCGGTGCTCACGTCGACGCCGGCGGCCATGCCGATTCCGGCCGCCGCGATCGACCATCGCAATACGATCGAACAGGTGGTGGTGCCCAGCGCGATGCCGGGAACGTGGACGATCCGCGTGACGGCGTCCACGCTCAACATTCCGCCGCAGAACTACACGATCGTCAGCGAGTTTCTGTCGCCGCAGTCGAGTCCATGCTCCGCGACCCCGGCAGTCGATGCGTTTATGCGCGACAACGCCGCGGATACCGGTACGGTCCCGTCCACGGGCACGATGTGGCAGAGCCCGGACATCTGGAATCGAAACGCCGCCGACGGCATGACCGGTCATCAGAATCCGATTCATGGAATCGCGATGCCGGTCGCAAACTTCATCTACGCCAACGTCAGAAACCTGAGCGCGACCGACACGCTGAAAGCGGGACGCGTCGACGTGTGGATTGCGGCGGCCGCTGTCGGGCTGTCCTGGCCGATGGACTTTACATATGTCGGCAGCATTCCGGTGGCCAACGTCGCTGCGTCAGCAGTGCAGCAGGCCGGTCCGCTGCAATGGTTCCCCCCCGATCCTTCGCCGTCGGACCACTTCTGTATGTACGCGCGATTGCAGGGCCCACAGGACCCGATCACGTTCGCCGAAACAGCGAACATCGACACCAATGCGCGGAACAGCAACAACATCATCTGGAAGAACGTCAACATCGTGGCGATGTCGGCGAACAGCGTGGCATTTCAGATGCGCAACGTGCAGGCGAAGGCGCAGGACGTCGATCTCGTCTTACGCGTGCCGCCGGAATTTCTGCAGGCTGGCGGAGAGATCCACGCAGGCCTTTCGCGTGAGATGGAACGCCGCTGGCAGCGCGCGCGCAAGAGCGAGGGGATGGAAGTGAAGGAGCTGCAGGCGCCGGAGCGCGATCCGCGTATCGATCGCAAGACCAACGACGATCTCGGTCCGCCATCGCGGGTCGACTTTCGCGTCCGCGAGGCGCGCGCGGCGATTCGCGGAATTCCGATGGCTCCGCGCGAGGTCGCGCCGGTCCGACTCGCGTTCAGCATGAAGAATCCGATTGCAGGGAGCGAATACAAAGTCGAGGTCGTTGAAATGATTGACGGACAGGAGATCGGCGGCATCGCTTATCTGCTCAGGCCCGGGGAACACCACTAGATCGTTTCACCGCCTTGTGGACGACTGGCGCGAAGCGTTTCGCGTTGGGAACATGCGTCATCAACCTCAGCGCCGGCGGCCAGCCGATCGAGGACTACCCATTCACGGTGAGGTGGGTGCATGGAGAGTTCAGCGCGTGCCCGCCGGCCGCCCCGGCGGCAGTACATCGTGGATCTTTCGCAGATCCTCGGCTGTTAGGCGAGCGTTCAGCGCGCCGAGATTTTCGTCGAGGTAGTTGATCTGCTTCGTATCGGGTATGGGGACGATGTCGTCGCCTTGCGCCAGCACCCACGCGAGGCCAGCGATCTGTTCTGATGCGCCGAGTTTTGCGCGCATGCGCGGCAAACGTCGCGATCAGGGACCTAGATAGTCGTGAGTCGCCGCTTGCATCCGGCGCAAGCTCGGCTCACTCCCTCGCGCGCCGATCTTCACCCCGTCAAGCTGGTTTCGATCAACGAGCAAACGTTCATTCGTACTGCTCGGTCCCTGACCAATCGATCAGCGAGCCGATGATGCCACCGAAGACTGCGAACGGGGTGACAGGGATGAACATGACCAGCGGCAGCAGGACGATGGAGATTCCCGGCAGACGGATGCTCGATGGCGTAAAGAAGCGAATGGCCCAAATGGCGGTTGGGAATAGAAGAGTTGCCGCAGCCGTGACCAC
Source organism: Acidobacteriota bacterium (assembly GCA_030948915.1). GTDB lineage: Bacteria > Acidobacteriota > Thermoanaerobaculia > Gp7-AA8 > Gp7-AA8 > Gp7-AA10. Next base: position 1,248 of record JALYZI010000040.1, on the reverse strand, counting down.
GATGGCGCGCTGCATCGGCAATCGGATGGCATAACTGAACGCCGCACCGCCGGTCGACCGATATTTCGCCAGATGAAGCCGTGAAGTCTGTATTGGGTGCCCGAAGAAACCAGGCCATCAGTCCTCCGACAGCGAAGCCGTCCGCAGTGATTTGAAGGATGCGCGATTACGACCGGACCTCGACGCTGCCGCCGTGCGCGCCGGTCGCGAGCAGGCGCGAGGATGAGGAGGTGTCACTCGCCGACTTTGAGGCCGAGCAGTAAGTCAATTGCATTCGAAATTCATCTTTTCTTGTCTCGCGGTGCTAAGATGTTCACTCCGCTCCATATGGAGGATTCATGCGAGGGCGTCTTATCTGCTCGGCGATCGTGATCGCCGCGTTCGTGCCGTTTCTTTCGTTGGCCGCTGAGGATGCACAGGTCAGCGGGAAGTTTCAGGGGAGCAAAAGCAACTTCGATGTTGGCGGCGGGTACGCCTACTGGATCAACGACCCGGACGACGGTCCGCTGATCGAGGTGGCGGTGTCGAACAGCTCGTTCAAAAGGTCATACTTTGACGCTTTCTATAACCCGCGGCCGGCCATCGACACGCAGTTCGTCGATGACCAGACGGCGGTCGTCTATTTTCAATTCGAGCCGAACGGCAAGTACCACGGTCTGTCGTACTACCTCGGCTCAGGCGACGGCTGCGGGTTCTGCTATGACCCGAAAGCGAAATCGACCGTCCGCATCGCGGGGCAACGCGCGAAGGGCACATTGTCGTTCCAGGGTGACAATCGCGCATTCGACATCACGATGGATGTGCCGATTGCGCCGAAGGAATGGGGCAAGCCGATCGACAAAGACGGAAGTGAGGTGGCCAAGGTTTTTCGCGCCTACAACGCCGCCGTCGACAAGGGAGATCAGAAGGCTGTCTTCAAGCTGCTCGACTCCGAGACTCGCGACATTTGGACAAAGCAGGAAAAAAAGGGAAAGCTCGATGCGTATCTCGACTATCGCGCCGAAAAGGTGCACTGGAGACTGAAGGACGCGCGCATCGTCAGCGGATACGTCCGCGACAATCAGGCTGTACTCGTGATCAAAGCCAGCAGCCCGCTGATCGATCACCTTCACGGTCAGGTCTTGCTGACAAAAGAGGGCGACGGCTGGAAGATCGCGGACGAGGTTTATCAGGTCGGAGAGTAGCCACTCACCCGCACCGGCGCCCCTCGCCCAACCCGCCCGGCCAGCGCCTTCCATCGCGGATGTT
>JALYZI010000001.1 GCA_030948915.1 Acidobacteriota bacterium | reverse complement strand
GGGGCGGCGGAGGCGGGGAAATCGCTGCGCGTTCCCGGCACGAATCCCTTTTTCCCGCTGCTGCACGCACAGCAGGGCAACCGCATGCTGGAGCTGATGAAGTCGAGCCCGATGGACGTCTATCTCATGAACACGGGCCGCATCGGCGGGACAGACAAGGATGAACGGTCGAAGAAAGTGAAGATCCAGCAGTCATCCGCGGTCGTCAAGGCGATCGCGGAGGGGACGATCAAGTGGACGAAGGACCCCGACTTCGGCTATCTCGTCGCGACCGAAGTGCCGGGGGTCGACGATCACGACTACCTGCAGCCGAAGAAAATGTACGAGCGACAGGGGAGACTCGCGGAGTACACGGAGCTGGTGGCGAAGTACAACCACGATCGTCGCGAATACCTTCGAAAGTGGAAGGGCCTGAGCGAAGAGATCGTCAACGCGATATGAAACGGATCGCCCTGGTTGCGCTGATCCTCATGGCGTGCAAGTCTCACGGCGAAGGGAAGAACATTCCTGAGTTTGGAGAATGCGTCGTCGGAGGCTCCAATTCTGTTCTGCTCCGAAGGTCTCTTCTGCGATTCCGATAAAGGTGTGCGGGGAGAAGTGCTCCAAGGCAACACCTATGTCCTGTACGGCGCCTGCATGAAGAAGAAGAAACTGGGCGATGCTTGTAACACCACCGTCGCGGGCACGTGCGAGGCGCCGGCAGTCTGCATGTCCGCGGGGCAGAGTGTCGACGATCCGACGGGCCACAAAGGACAGTGTCAGCAGGCCGCTCCGTAGGCCGGCATCGCATTTTGTTGTACCCTTAAGCCCTCAAACAGGGGAATACATGCGCACTGGCTCGCGAATCTCGGCGTGCCTCCTTGTGACGGCGTTCGCGACGGTCGCAATGGCGGCATACAAAATGCCCTCGCGCTCTCCGATCGTCGTCGAGGCCGCCGCGCCTAAAGCGTCGCGTTTCCTGGCCTTCCGATCGCTCACCACGCAGCTCGACAACCACGTCGTCGCGAACCTGCTCACCGATACTCCGATGCGTCAGATGGATGCGCCGCTGGCAGTTGTGGCGGGAGAGATCACCCGCTGCGAATCGCGGACCTGCACGATTCCGCTGACGGTGCGCGTCAACGGCGCCGAAGGTCCGGTGATGATTGCGTTTGCGGCAGCGAATGCGCGCGGCGAATTGTCGGATGTCCGCCACGCCGAATGCGGGACGGGCGCATGCAGCGTCTCGCTGGTGCTCGAGCGCGGCCAGAACACCGTTTCAGTCGGCGTGCTCGACGCACTCGCGCAGACGACCGCCTACACGACGCTGCGCGTGAACGCGAACCGCGTGGTCGCGAAGGTCGGCAAGACCGAGTGGTTCTGACTCTGTGAGCCGATCTCACGTCTCGACGCCCAAAAACAAATAGATCGCCGCGAGCGCGAAGAGCACGTTCGCGCTCCACGCTGAGAGAATCGCCGGCAGGTTGCCGACCTCGCCGAATTTCGTGAAGACCGCGAAGATCATCCAGTAGATGATGCCGACCACCAGCGCGATGCCGACGCCGTACAGCGCGCCGCGTTTGCCGGTGCGAAACGCGAACGGCAGCGCGATCAGCGCCATCACGACGCTGATGAAGGGCCACGACGTCTTCTCATACAGCTTGACCGTCAATTCCTCGGCGGCGTAGCCCGATTTGCGGATGGTCTCGATGTAGCGCCGCAACTGCGCGAACGTCATCTGCTCGGGCGCCTTGATCTCCGTCGCGAAATCTTCCGGCCGCTCGCGATAGAAAAGCCGCAGCGGCGTGGTGATCGGGGAGTACACGACTTCTTTGTGGTCGCCGAACGAGCGCATCCACCCGTTTTCGAAGACCCAGCCCTGACCATCCCACCGCGCGCTGGCGGCGTAGACGCGGCGCGTCAGTCGGAACTGCGTCGGATGGAGCTCGAAGACCTGGACCTGCGAGAGCTGTCGCGCGTTCCTGTCATACGAAAGAAAATTGATGATGTAGCGGCCTTTGCCGAGGAACCAGAGCTTCTGCTGGTTCTGCGACGCGACAGTGCGTTGGCTTTTGATTTTCTTTCGCAGCTCGTCGACGCGCTGATTCGAATAGGGAAGGATGTAGTCGCCAATGAGGTACGAGAGCACGCTCATCGCGACGGCAACGCTGACGATCGGCATTGCCACGCGATAGAGCGAGATGCCCGCCGATTTGAACGCCGTCACTTCGTTGTTCTTCGAGAACAGTCCGAACGTGATGAGCGTCGCGACCAGCACGCTGATTGGCAGCGTCCAGTTCAGAATCTGAAACAGCATGAATCGGTAGTAGGCGAAGAGCGTGTGGAATGCGATGTGGTTGGCCTGCACGTCACCGCTGATCTGCGTGTAGTCGACGACGATCGCCAGCGCGGCCACCGAGACCAGCACCAGCGTGAGGATCTTCAGAAATTCGCGGAGGATGTAGCGATCGACAGTGTTCGGGAACGTGACGTCGAGCCGCCGCAGAACTTCCGGCTCATCGATCTCCGCCGCTGCGATCTCGCCGCGTGGAGCGCGCTTGCGTGTAACCAGCGCGCGGATGCCGGTGATCATCGTCCTGAAGAGGCCCGAGCCAGAGCGCCGCGCGCCGATGTCACGATTCGCGCGGCCGACGAGATAGATGCCGATGGCCAGCAGAATCAGATTCGGCGTCCACATGGCGACCCACGGCTGCAGTCGTCCGGACGCCGCCAGCTGCTCGCCGTTGTTGAGCATGATGTAGTAGACGAGGATGATCACTACGCTGAGCGAGAACCCCGAGCTCTTGCCGCCGCGGCGGTTCGTGATTCCGAGGGGCAGGCCTAACACGCCGAAAACGAGGCAGGCACACGGGATCGCGAACTTTTTGTGAATCTCGACGTGCGCGAGGTTGTAGTTCTCGCGCAGATCCATCGTCGCGCTTCTTCCGCGCGTGCGTTCCATGGCCGTGCGCGCGACGGTCGCCTGCTGCATCAGCTCGCGCAGATTCATCTCGCGGAACGAGCGGATGTAGGTCATGTTGGTCGTGTCGGCGGTGCCGCCGGAGCGGTCGGGGAGCCGCATGCGCTGAAAGTCGTTGCTGGTCCAGTCGTAGCGATCCGGACGGCGCGGGTCCCAGAGATGGTTATCGGCGCGGTAGAGGTTCAGCCAGACCTGCTTCGAAGGAAGAATCGACAGGCTGCCGCTTTCCGCGACGATGATCTTCTGGCTCGATCGTTGTGCCGCGAACGGCGAGTTTTCGGCTTCGCGTGCAGCAGCGGCCGCCTGAATGACCTGGGCCGCGGTCGTCGCCTGCTGCTGCGAGTCGTCTGAGCGGCTGTCGGCCACAAAGACGCCCTTCCAGCGGCCGGTGCGCGCGTCGACATCGTTTACGTAAATCATCACGTTTGCGTATTCGTCGTAGAAGACGCGCGGGCGCAGTTCTTTTTCGATGGACGCCGTGTAGATCTCCGCCTTCAACGCCTGCAGCCGGCTATTGCCCCTCGGCAGCAGAACGTTCATCAGGTAGAAGTTCAAGAGGAACGCGAGGAAACTGAAGAGGAAGACCGGACGGTAGATCGTGCGCGTCGAGATGCCGAGGGCGCGCATGGAGATGATTTCAGAGTCAGCGGACAGCCGGCCGACCGCGATCAGGATTCCGAACAGCAGCGACATCGGGACGGTGAGGACGATGATGTTCGGCAGCGACAGCCAGAGAAGCTCGAAGACGGTGGATGCCGGGAGCGAGCGTTTGATGATCATGCCGGCGAAGTCGAAGAGCTGCCGCATGAGGATGATGAAGGTGTAGAAGCTGAAGCCGAGGGCGGTGGGGCCAATCATTTCCTTGAGGATGTAGCGGGTCAGGATCTTCATGTCAGGCGTTGGATGTCAGGCGTCGGGCGTCAGGCGTCAGGCGTCAGGGTAGCTTAGCCCCTCGGGGCGATATCCACAGAGTCCGATAAGATAGATTATGTTAAATTACGATCTCTATTACATCCGATAAGACCGCCGCCGCCGTCGGCAGCGACCCGGCCCCCTTTCCGACAAAGATCATCTCTCCCACCGCTTTCGCGCGCACGATCACGGCGTTGGTCTCGTCGCGCACCGCTGCGAACGGATGCGACTCCGGCAATTCACGGCGCTCGATGCGCAGCTCCACGCCCCCCGGCAGCCGGCGGGCGCTGGCGATATGACGCACGACGCAGCGTCGCGATCTCGCCTGCTCGATCTCTTCGCCGCTGACATCCTCGATTCCGTGAACTCGCGTTCTTGCATGCGAGGGCCCGAAGGCAAGCTCACCTAGAATCTGAAGTTTTTGCAGAGCGTCCGCGCCGCTCACATCGAGCGTCGCATCGGCCTCGGCGAACCCCTGCTGCTGCGCCATGCGCAACGCGGCTGCGAAATCGAGGCTCCGTTCTTCCATGCGCGTCAGGATGTAGTTGCAGGTGCCGTTGAGGATTCCGGTGATGCTCTCGATCGAATCGCCGGCCAGGCCCCGCTCGATGGCGCGGATGATCGGAATTCCGGCGCAGACGCTGGCCTCGAATCCGATGCGTGCGCCGGAAGCCGCGGCCGTCGAGAAAAGCTCGCGGCCCGATTCCGCGAGCAGCGCCTTGTTGGCGGTCACTACGTCGCGTCCGCTCCGCAGCGCGCGGCGGACATACGCTCCGGCGGAATGCACGCCGCCGATCAGCTCGACCAGCAAATCGCAATCGTCGATGACGTCGATGGCGTTCGTCGTCAGCAATTTCCGGTCGATGCCCGGCCGCGGCTTGTCGGTGTCGCGGACGAGAATGCGGCGCACGCGCAGATCGACTCCATCGCGTGCGCGAATCCGGTCGCGTTCCCGATCCATCAGATGCATGAATCCCTGTCCGACGGTTCCGCAGCCGAGAAGGCCGATCGTCACTTCGCGCATGCGAGGCTCCGCGCGACTAGCGCCTGCTGGAGGTCTTCGATCAGGTCGGCGGCGTCCTCGAGGCCGACCGACAGCCGAATGAGGCCGTCGCCGATTCCGACGCTCTTGCGCACTTCGGGCTCCATCGAGGCGTGCGTCATCGTGGCCGGATGGCAGAACAGACTCTTCACGCTGCCGAGGCTTTCGGCGAGCGTCCAGAGTCTGACGTTGACCGCAAATGCCAGCGGATCGCCGGTCTCGAACGCGACGATGGCGCCGAAACCGGGATAGTAGACACGGCTCACCTCTTCGTGGCCGCGCAGAAACTCGACCACCTTGCGCGCGTTCGCGCAATGGCGCTCCATCCGCAGCGATAGTGTTTTGATTCCACGAAGGATCAGGAAGCAATCCTGCGGCCCCGGCACCGCTCCGATGGCGTTCTGGAGGAACTTCATATCGTTATAGAACAAAGCGTCGTTTGTAACAGTACAACCGCCGAGGCAGTCGCTGTGTCCGTTGATGTACTTGGTGGTCGAATGCACGACGACGTCTGCGCCGAGTGCCAGCGGCTGTTGCAGCACCGGCGTCGCGAAGGTGTTGTCGACCACCGTGCGAACCTCGTGGCGTCGCGCGATGGCGGCGCACGCGGAGATGTCGGTCACCTTGAGCAGTGGATTCGACGGCGTCTCGAGCCACAGCAATTGTGTGTTTGGACGAATCGCGTTTTCGATCGCGAAGAGATCGGTGGTATCGACGAACGTGAATTCGACGCCGAACTTCGCAAAGTATTTCGTGAAAATACGCCACGCGCCGCCGTAGAGATCCTGCGTGGCGACGACGTGATCGCCGCCGCTGAGCGTTGACAAGACGTTGTGAATGGCGGCCATCCCGCTGGAGAACGCCAGGCCGTAGCGCGCGCCCTCCAGCGCCGCGAGGTTCTCTTCGAGCGCGTGACGCGTCGGATGTCCGGTGCGCGAGTAGTCGTAGCCGCGGCTCACGCCCGGCTCGCGCTGTTGAAACGTCGAGGTCTGGTAAACAGGAACAGTGACTGCGCCGGTCGCTGCGTCGTTAGGCTGACCGGCGTGGATCGCCAGTGTGTCGAATCGGTAGGACATGCGTCCCCTCCTTCAATGTTCTTTGCGTGAGTGAGAGAAAAACGCGGAGGGACCCGGGTCGAAGACGCAGCTTACGCGTCAGCGCCCGGGCGGCGCATCACCATTCGGCCCATCGGGTTCGTGATGCGGTGCATGTTGGCGCGGGAGGATATCACCACAGAGGCACAGAGAGCACAAAGATTTTCTACTGTGCCTCTGTGGTGAAACTATTCGCGTTCCAGGCGCTTCAGCAGCTCGCGCAGCGCGTCGATGATCTCGCGCTTCTCCACCTTCGGCTTGCGAAACGAAAGATTGAGGCTGTACGGAAGCGATTTGTCCTTGAACTGGAAGGTGTAGTTCTTCGGACGGCCGGCCTTTCTGGGCGCGTTCTTCGTTTCCTTGCGGAGTTGCTCGCGCGAGAGATCGCCGGCCGCCAGTCGCCGAAGCGCCTGCTCCATCGCCTGCTCGGTTCCCGCGCGCGCGATCTGCACGAGGATTGATTTGCTCGACACTCCCGCCTCGCGGCACATCGCGCGGATCCGATCCGGGATGTCGTTGATCAAGAGCGTCTCGGTGACGGTCGAACGCGACTTGCCGATCACCTGCGAAATGCGATCGTGCGTGTAGCCGAATTTCTGCTGCAGCACCATCAGCCCTTCCGCTTCTTCGAACGGCGTCAGGTCCTTGCGCTGGATGTTTTCCACGAGTGCGATCTCGAGCGTTTCCTGGTCGTTGGCGTCGAGCTCGATGGCGGGAATCTCGTCGAGTCCCGCCAGACCCGCCGCGCGAAAACGTCGCTCGCCGGAGATGATCTGATAGTGATTCGGCCCGGTTGCGCGCACGAGGATCGGCTCGAGCACTCCCTTTTCGCGGACCGAGGCCGCCAGCTCCTCGATGTTGCCGAGACTGGTGCGCGGCTGCTCGGTGTTGGGTTCGATCAGCTCGAGCGGAATCATCGATCCGATATGGCGCCCGGACCGGCGCGTGAGCTCTTCGACGAAATGCGCGTCGTGGCGCATGGAGGAGCGTTCGGGTAAGCCGCGTTTCATCGCCATCAGACCCTCGACAGAATCTCTTCCGACAACGAGTAGTACTCCATGGCGCCGCTCGATTTCGGCGCGAACGTGAAGATCGATTCCTTGTACGCCGGACTCTCCTCCAGCCGGATCGATTTCGTGATGATGGTGTTGAACAGCCGGTCGCCGAAGACCTCGCCGATCTGCTCGTGGATGTCGCGCGCGAGCGTCGTCCGCTTGTCGTGCATCGTGATTACGACGCCGAGGAGCTGGAGATTCGGATTCGGGCGCGCTTTGATTTTCTCGATGGTCTCCAGGAGATCGTCCGTGCCTTCGAGCGCGAAATACGATGACTGAATCGGCACCAGCACGTGCGTGGATGCCACCAGGGCGTTGACCGTGATCATGCCGAGCGTCGGCGGCGTGTCGATGAAGATGTAGTCGTACTGGTTGGCGGTGTCCTTCATCTTGTCCTTGAGGCGGAACGGCCCATCGATCTCACCGATCAGTTTCGATTCGAGTTTCGCGAGCGCGATCTTCGATGGCGCGAGCATCAGATTCGGGACCCGCGTCGGTACGACGACATCCTTGAACGCCAGCTCCTCGCTGACCATGACGTCGAACATCGATTTCGACACCGATCGCGGGTCGACATAGCTCATGGTGGAGTTCGACTGCGGGTCGAGATCGATCAGCAGTGTTTTGAAACCTTTGTTGGCGACTGCGGCGGAGAGGTTGATGGCGGTGGTCGTCTTGCCGACTCCACCTTTTTGGTTCGCGACGGTAATGATCATCTTGTCAGGCGTCAGGCCTCAGGCGTCTGGCGTCAGGATTGGCGTTCATCTGACG
>JALYZI010000279.1 GCA_030948915.1 Acidobacteriota bacterium | reverse complement strand
GATAGCTTGAACGCAGCAGGATGCGCGAAGGTTCATTGCGGCGTCACGAGCGTAACCTGTTGGGAGTCATTGTTCGTGATGCTGACGTATGCCCAAAATGCGCTGCCCGCTGTGAGTGGCTCGATCTCCACGCGGACGTTCGCAGGTTGCGCTGTGCCGAGCGACGCGGTGGGGTCGGCAATCTGCACAAACCCAGGGTGAAACCGAAGTGGGCCCTGCGGCGGAGTTGATGTCGTGACGCGTCGTTCAGACAGGAGCGTGTTCGTCGCCGGATCGATGATGCGAACGGTGAACTCAGCTCGAGCAAGGTTCATCTCAAACAGGCGCACGACACTCCGAAATCGAGCGTCGGTGGGAACATCGAGGAGCCGCAGCGTCGCCGTGCGGAACCCACTTTCACGAACCACCGGCACCTCTGTGCCCGCACTCGTTGAGCTGCGGCTAACATCAGTAATCCGAAGTTCGAACGACAAACTGTTTGGATCCGGCGTGTCTGCCGCCCGCGGATGCAGGTACATCACTGCACCAGCAGCACCATTCTCGGGCTTAGGGTATCGCCTTGGCAATGCGGCCTGCGTCTCATTCGAGCGGACTTCCTCGTCTGCATCAAGGAATGCAAGACAGCCGGGATCGAAGATATCCGGGCTTACCGGCGAGCATGTGTCGATTAAGTAGCTTATCTGTCCGCCATTGTGTACGGCGAATCTCGACACCCATAACGACCCGAATGCTCCTGGAACACTCTGTTCGAGGTACAGAGGTAAGAGCACACGAGTGTACGGACGAGGAAGCTGGGCTGCTGCGGCCAGAAGGAGAATTGCAAGAGGATTGCGCATCACGTGCTCCTGATGGTTTCGTCAGTAGTGCTACTGGCTAAGGCGCGTAACACTTCCGCAAGAATACGACGACACATTCCCGGACAAATTATGTTTGCCTACTTTGGCTTGCCTTTTTCTGAAAAGTTCTCATTGGGGACCGTAGTTGACCCAGGAGCCCATGTCACTCGCGATTCGGTCAACGTAACTGAAGTAATACGTGCCACCGGTGCCTGTGGTGTACCAAACAATACCGCTGAAAGCCGCGCTTGTCTGGTTGATGAATTGGAACACTGGTCCGCCGCTGTCACCGTTACCGGCAAAGGCGGTGACTTCGTCCTGGCAGAGGAGTGCGAAAGTAGGGAGTCGGAAGTCCTTGCAAGTGTGCACCACGGGACCTGTTGTCCATCCCGTCGTAGCGCCCATTTTGTCCAGATACATGCCTTCGACCGGAGTTTGGGGTGCGTAGGCCGTGATGAACTCGGGATTGCTCGCGTTGATGTCGAGCGACCCGTTTTGGAAGGGGTTGAAGCTCCGGTAGAGTGTCTGTGCGATCGCTCCGTGATGAAGACTCACTCCGGGGTCGTATGCCACAAACGCGACGTCACTCCAGCGGCATGCGATGCTGGGCGGGCAGGGTGGTCCCGTGAAGAGTGGTGGATCCCACATCTCGTATCCAATGCGTACTCCACCCTGGGAGAACACGGTGCCTTCTGTCTCGCTCTGAACTGTCGTGCAATGCGACGCTGTATAAAAACCCTGCGTACCCTGAGGGACGCCGTGGGCTAAGTTGGTGTACCAGACGTTCACACCCAAAGTACACCCCCGAGGTGGTCCACCAACAGCGCTGGTCGTCTGCAAACCGCCCACAACTGGCCGAACGTAGTCTAGTAAGCTCGTGATCAAGTGCCCGGGAGCCTCAATGTCGACGACTACCGCCGCTGCTGGTATGCCGAGCGTTTCGGCGAGGGCCAGTACTTGCGCTCTGGCACTCTCTTGCGTGATGCCTATCACGATGCGGTTGGTGCCCTCCTCGATGTCGAGTGATTGGACGCCGGTGATCGTTAAGTTCCCCCCAGGCGCGACCGCCAGTCGCTGAGTTGCGTGAAGTCAAAAGCACCGCGACGGATCACGATCTCAGCAGGACGGCTCCATGGCTGATCGCTGCGTCCGGGCCGGTTGCGTGCGACGTCCGCGAATTTGGCGCGTGCGACGGTCTCACTTCCCGTGTCCGTGAGATAGACGTTCAGATCACCATTCGCATCAAAGAAGTAACCGCCAAACCCGGGCACTTCCTGCGTGAGACTAAGGAATCGCCCGTCCAAACCTGGAGGCAAACGCGGTCCGGTAGCCTGGGCAAACATAACAACGGGAAGAAGCAGGAGCATGATGACGAGTTTCGCTTCACGACGTGCTGACCGCATTTTGGGGCCTCCTGGGTTGTCGAAATAACTGTACGCGGTCAGATATACGGCAGGATGGCATGCCGTGTCTACGGACATTTTGATAACTAAACCTTCTCTCTCGAGGTGCGTGAGGAATCGGGATTTGGCGCTTGGTCCGTCCCGCCGTTAGCGAATCGCCATAAGCAGGCAGCGAGCGACTGCAATGCGTTTGTTGGTGAGTGCTAACATCCGACGGTGGCGAAAGCGGGAATCGCGTCCATCTGTGTCACATCACGGGTGGATTGGCTCGAAGCACGTAACGACCCGCGGCACGACAAACAAATTCTCGCATCTTTTAGCGATATCGCCGTTCAATGATGGCCTTGAGATGCTGCTGCTTCATCGTGACGAACCACGTCATGTGGTGCTTCAGCAGGAAGGCGGACGTCCCTTCGAATTCCAGGACGTCGCGCATCAGCGTGCCGCCGTCACGCGGATGAAATTCGTGGACGTGCCGCAATCGCCGGAAAAATCCGCGCACTATCTCATCGACGAAGCGTCGCGGCCGATCGACTTCGGTGATCCGCGTCGTGAACCGCTGCCGAATTCCGAAGTGCCGGCCCTCGAATGTCAGCAGGTCGCCGAGCTGCAGCACGCCCGAGGTCCGTCCCGGCTCGACGACGCGCTCGCCTGAAAATGCCGCGCTCTCGGCATGAACATCGATGTCGAGCGCGAGATCGAAGCAGAGCTCAACCGGCGCTGCGATCGGTGTTTCGACGACGACGATCAGGTGCTCTCCGCCCGGCGCTTGATCGCGCGCAGCCACGAGCGGCGGATGATGTCGCTGCCAGGATGGATCACGCGCCAGTAGATTGCGAAACGGCGGCGCGCTTTGTCGGTGTTGGCGTAGACACGCGTCTCGGTCGACAGCCGCGATCCATCGCCTTCAGGCCGGACAGCGAAGTTCATCGTGGCGATCACGGCGTGCGGCCTGACGATCGTTGTCTCGACAACGAGCTCCCGCGGCGGATCGTCGGCGACATATCGAAACGACGTGCGCGTCGCGAGATCGAGCAGCGGCTCGTTCTCCGGCGCATTCAAAATCCCCGGCGGCAGCGGCCGGCCGAGCCGGCGGATGGCGATGAGCGTCCGGAAAAATCGGATTTCGCCGGCGGTCACCGGGCGGATCGAGTCGAACACTTTTTGTGGCGGAGCATTCACGTGAATGCTGTGTACTTCGTTGAACTGCCACGCCGGCATCACCTCATCGAGATGCGTCGCGCGGTCGGAAGCGTATTGCACATTTGCGGGCCAGAAGATTGCCGCGACGACCATCACCAACCCGATAACGAGTGTGGTGACGGCCGCCCTTGGTCGCCTGGTGGCCACGAGCACGATCGCCACTGCGATGAGCAGCAGACCGAGATAGAGCACGACCGACAGGCGCATTACAATCGACCGATCATGCACAGTCTAATGCTCCTGCTTCTCCTGGCCTCGAAGGTCGCGGTGGCGTCCGGCGCGCTTTCCGCGAAACAGTCGGAGATCGCTGCCAGGCTCTCATCGTCGGCGGAAGCCAAACTGCGATCGGTATCGAAAGCGGAGCCGTCGAGCGAAAGCGAAGCGCAACTCGCGATCAAACGGGAATTCCCCGATGCAGAGCTGAGCGAAACCGACATGACAATCCTGACGTTCTACGTTCTGGCCGACGTTTCAACTTCGCTGCAGGGAGAGATGAAGACGATCAACGACGAAATCAGCAAGATGGGCGAGCAGAAAAAGAGCGTACAGAAATGGCTCGAAGGCAAAGAAACGCCGACCGGATCCATGTCGAAGGTGAAAGCGATCGGCCCGAATGATTACTATCGAAGCCCGTCGGCCCTTTCATCCAACGCCGAGCCGTCCCAACTCCTCCAGCGTCTCAACGACCTCGGCTCGATGACCGACGTCAATCAGTCGCGCGTCGCAAACCTGATGTCGCAGAAGTCGCGATACGACGCGATGCTTTCGAGCATTGTGCCGAAGACCAGCACCAGCGACTGGGCTGCCATTCAGAGTCTCAAGTGAGCAGATCCAACGCGCCGCGAATCGGGATGCGCACCCAGTCGGGACGATTGTTGAGCTCGTAGGCGATCTCGTAGAGCGCCTTTTCCAACAGGTACGCATCGAGCAACAGACCGAGCCCTTTGCGATCCGGCGGCAGATGCGTCGCCGCTGCTGATTCTTCGAGATAGGCGCGGAGGAAGGCGGCGCTCACCCACCGCTGCCAGAAGCGGCTTCCCGCTTCGAGCGCACCGACATCCTCGGCGCGAATCACCGAACCTTCCGATTGGCCATAGACGACTGCATACGGCGCGTAATGGAATGAACGCAGCATGCCGGCGACATCGCGCAGAGCCCCGCGTTTGATGCGCCGCTCGCTGAGCGGCCGGGCCGGCTCGCCTTCGAAATCGATGATGACGAAATCGTTGCCGGTGTACAGGACCTGACCGAGGTGATAGTCGCCATGGACGCGGATGCGGGAGCCGCCGATGCGGCCTTCGATGAGATCGCGCAGCCGCTGATGGATTTCCGCTTCGCGGCCTAACAGCTCCTCGGCCTCCGGAAGTTGCTTTGCGCGACGGCGCAAGAGTTGGAATGTCTGGACGGTCAGCGAACGCATCGATTGATAAATCGAGCGCTGATAATGCTGCGTGAACGGCTCCGGCTTGAAGGCCGCGATGTCGTCGCGCGACGCGAGCGCGAGATGCATCTGCGCCGTGCGCCGGCCCAGCAACTCCGCATCGGCGAGATAGCCGGCGATCAGCTCCTGCGCAACATTCGATGGCGGTTTTTCCGCGA
>JALYZI010000256.1 GCA_030948915.1 Acidobacteriota bacterium | reverse complement strand
CAGGCGTCAGGCGTCAGGCGTCAGGAACGCCTCTAACACCTAACAACTGACGCCTGACGCCTAACAACTGACGCCTAACATCTAACGCCTTACATCTAACGCCTAACGCCTGACGCGACGCCTGACGCCTGACGCCTGTTATGACGCCTGTTGTCAGGACGCGAGCGTGCGGCCGTAGTACTCGCGCAGCGTTTCGTAACACTCGCAGGCGCTGAGCTCCAGACGATCGCGCTCGATCGTGATGAAGTGACGGCGCTGGCGGATGCCTTTATCGGCGGCCAGACGGCCGAGCGCTTCCTCGACTTCTGCGGCATCGGCGCCGAGCGCGGCGCCAATCAGCGCCGTTGTGCTGTGAATCTCGGCGACCGCGCTGCGGTCGTTGATCATCAGCAGCCATCGCGCCATTCGCGACTGCAGCGGATGGAAGCGATTGCAGACTGTGTTCTGCGCGACCTGTCCGAGGAATGCGTGTGTGAAGCGGAGGAGATGCTTGTGCAGCGCGCCGCCGCTGTGAAACTGCTTGAGCAGATCGTCGGCCGGCATGCGCAATGCGGAACCGCCGCTCTGCACGATGGTGTCGTCGATCTGCGTCTTCGCTTCCATGATGACGTCGAGGCCGATCATCCCTTCGTTGCCGATGACGCCGATCTCGACGGATTGGTGATCGCGCAGCGGCCGCACGACCGAGACGACCGCTTCGATCGGAAAGTAAACGTAGCGGCTGTGCGTGTGCGCGCTGATCAGCACTTCGCCGACTTCGTAGACCTGCATCTCGGACGCGCGCTGAATCGCGTTGCGTTCGTGGACGGGCAGCTGCGAGAGCAGACGATTGCTCGTGAGGGTGAGAGTCTGTGCGATATTTGACATGAAAGAGGTGGGGACCGCCCGGACAAGATACCACGGCTACGCGTCGCGCTCTTCGCGAATGATCTCCAGCTCTGCGATGACTTCCAGATCTTTCAGGCGCCCGGCAGCGAGCTTTGCCTGGATGAGGGCGTCGATGTCGATGACGCGGCACCGCGCTCCGAACAGCGTCACGAACTTCGAGCGTTTGAGGAGGACTTCGTAAGTGAAGCCTCCAGCCATCTCGCCGAGGAGGTCGAGCGGCCCCGCGGTTGTGGTGAGCGCGAAATTCAGTCCGGCTTTGACGGTCTCGGCATCGAAGTGAAAGGGGAGGCCAGGAGGCGCTCCGCGCAGATAGGGCTTCAAAGTCGCGAGAGCCGTCACCAGCCGGCGGATGTTTTCTTTTGACCGGCCGTACACGACGTCGAGATCCATCGTCAGGCGGGCTGATCCATGCAGTGTTGCGGCGACGCCGCCGACGATCACGAACTCGACTTTGCCTTTGACAAGGACCCCCAGCAGACGATTGAAGTCGATCACCGCGCGCGCCGGAGTTCCCCGGCGAATCGTTGCATCTGCTGCAGCGCCTGCATCCGCTCTTCGGGAGTACGTCGGAGATTCTCGCGAATCAGCGTGCGGTCGACGTCGCGCTTGTAGACCGCGATGACCGCGGAGTGCAGGGGCCAGTCAGGATGCACGGCCAGCTTCGAGGCGGTCGCATCGACGATGTCGCGACGGACTTCGAGCGGCACAGTTGCGGGATGGCGGAGTGAGTAAACGATCGCGACGTTCCGTCCGTGGCGGGCGACGAGCAGCGGGTCGCCGTCCAGCATCTCGGCGAGGCGGGCGCGGAATTCGCGGATTGAGACGGATCGCATGGCGTTAATTGTGTCACAGTTGTGTACACAATTCCATTTGACGCCGGCCGCCGGCGAAACAGCGGGCCAGCGGCCGGCGTTACACTGTTCTCGTGCCGGATGCCCGCGTTCTCGACGTTTTGCGCCGAACGTGGGGTTACGAGTCGCTGCGTCCCCTGCAGGAGCGCGCCATTGAGGCTGCGCTCGAGAGGCGCGACTCGCTGGTGGTCATGCCGACGGGCGGCGGGAAGTCGCTCTGCTACCAATTGCCGCCTCTACTCACGGGAGAGTTGACGGTGGTCGTGTCGCCGCTCATCTCGCTCATGAAGGACCAGGTCGACACCCTCCGCGATCTCGATATCGACGCGCGCCAGGTCAACAGCACAACGACCGAGGTCGAGAAGCGCGAGATGGTGAAGGCCGCACGCGAGAAAAGATTGCGACTGCTGTTCGTGTCGCCCGAGCGCCTGGCCGTCGACCGCTTCCAGGAATTCCTCGCGACACTCGATGTGCGGACGTTCGCGATCGACGAAGCGCACTGCATCAGCCATTGGGGTCATGACTTCCGTCCGGAATACCGCCAGCTGGGCGAGCTTCGGGAAAAGTTTCCTGACGCAGCGCTGCATGCGTACACCGCCACCGCGACGTCCGCCGTGCGCAATGACATCGCCGCGCAACTGCGCATGAACGATCCCGCAATTCTGGTCGGCAGCTTCGACCGGCCGAATCTCTCCTATCGCGTTCTGCCGCGCGTCAAGCCGCTCGAGCAGACGCTGGAGACGATCGAGCGTCACGCCGGCGAAGCGGGAATCATCTATTGCATCCGCAAAAAGGACGTCGACGAGATGACGGCCGCGCTGCGCAAGCGCGGGATCGACGCGCGGCCGTATCACGCCGGCCTGACGCGCGAAGAGCGCAGCGCGACGCAGGAAGCGTTCGCGGCCGAGGAGTGCAACATCGTCGTGGCGACGGTGGCGTTCGGAATGGGCATCGATCGATCCAACATTCGCTTCGTCCTGCACACCGGCCTCCCGAAATCCATCGAGCACTATCAACAGGAAACCGGGCGGGCGGGGCGGGACGGGCTGGAGGCCGATTGCGTCCTGCTCTATTCGGGGGCCGACGTCCTGGTGTGGAAATCGATCATCGAGGGCAATTCACTGCGACTGATCGACGAGATCGATCGCTACGCGCGCGGCGCGGTGTGCCGCCATCGCGCGCTGGTCAGCTACTTCGGCGAGGACTACACCACGCCTAACTGCGGCGCCTGCGACCTCTGCCTCGGCGACGTCGAGGAAGTCGCCGATGCCACGGTCATCGCGCAGAAGATTCTGTCGTGCGTCATTCGCGTCGACCAGCGATTCGGGATCGGACACGTGATCTCGGTCCTGCGGGGCGAATCGATCGAGCGCGTCCGAAAACTCGGGCACGACCGGCTAAGCACGTACGGGCTGCTGTCGGAGTACGGACAATCCGAGCTCCGCGATTGGATCTATCAGCTCATTGGACACGGTCTGCTGCAGCAGGATGGCGACAAGTATCCGATTCTGAAGATCACCGACGCCGCCCGTCCGGTATTGCGCGGCGACGAGAGCGTGCGACTGGTGCAGATCGCGCGCAAGGAGCGGCGGCGAAAATCGAAGAGCGAGAGCGAGTCGTGGGAGGGCGTCGATCCGGCGCTGTTCGAATCGCTGCGCAAGTTCCGGCGCGAGCTGGCCGCCGCGCGCGGCGTTCCGGCATACATCATCCTCGGCGATCGCTCGCTGCGCGAAGTCGCGCGGCTGCGCCCGCGCACCCTGACGCAGCTCTCCGAGGTCTATGGGATCGGCGAGAAGAAGCTGGTGGATCTCGGTTCGAAGATCCTGGCAGTGGTTTTGGACTCCGGCGGCTCGCCGCCGCTCTAATGCCGCCGCAGTCCAGATATATACTCGCGGCGCAGTCGCCCAAACAATCGAAAGGGGAAACACATGCAGAAGCTCCGCTGTGTAGTGCTGTTCGCTGTTTTCTTTGCACTTCCACTGGCCGCGCAGACTGTTCGCGGCCGTGTCACGACGGAGGGGTCGCCGCTTCCGGGCGTGACGGTCTCTATCGACGAGATGGGACTCACCGCGATCACCGATGCGCAGGGTCAGTACTCGCTGACATTGCCCGCCAACCGTAGAGGCTCGGCGAAGATCAGCGCATCGCTGCAGGGATTCTCCACCAGGACCGCGACGATCGATACGAGTGGCAACGTCACGCAGGATTTCGTTCTGCGGCCGTCGTTCGGTCAGGAGATCACGGTCGGCTCACGCGCGATCAACGCCGAGCAGGAGAAGGCGGTTCCGGTCGACATCATCTCCCGCGAAAACATCGACACCGCACCGTCGACGGAAACGAGTCAAATCATCGAAAAGGTCGCGCCATCATTCAATTTTCCGCGGCCGACAATTTCGGATGGCACAGACAGCGTTCGTCCCGCCACCCTCCGCGGTCTGGGCCCCGATCAGGTCCTGGTGATGGTCAACGGCAAGCGCCGCCACGTCAGCGCGCTGGTCAACGTCAACAACACCGTTGGACGCGGATCGAGCGGCGCGGACCTCAACGCCATTCCGGCCTCGGCGATCGACAACGTCGAGATTCTCCGCGATGGAGCGGCGGCCCAGTACGGATCGGATGCCATCGCCGGCGTGCTCAATCTGGTTTTGAAATCGGATGCCGAGCCGCTGAAGCTGGAAGTGAAAGGGGGAGCGACCACCCATGGCGACGGCCAGATGGTGGACACGAATCTGAGCGGTGGCTGGAAGTTAGGCCGCGGCGCAATCTTCGGCACTGTCGAATATCGCGACCGGTACGCGACGAATCGCGCGCTGCCCGATCCGCGCGATCAGGTCAGGGTCGGCGACGCCGGCAACAATGCGGTTTCGCAACCGAATACTCACTGGGGCGATTCGTACGAGCGCGACATCATGTCGCTCCTCAATCTGAATGTTCCGGTAAGCGCGGACGGCAAACAGATCGTCTACGGCTTCGGAACCTACGGCGTTCGGCATGGATCGCACGGCGGGAACTTCCGGCGCGCGCTCGACGCCACCGACTGGCCGCAGATCTATCCGCTCGGATTCCTTCCGCTGATCGAACCGCGCGTCAAGGACGAGGCGCTGACTGGCGGTCTTCGCGGCGAGCTCGCAAAATGGTTCTACGATGTGAGCGCCGGCTACGGCCGCAACACCTTCGACTTTTTTGTCCGGCACTCGCTCAACGTCTCGCTCGGTCCGACGATCCCGCCGAATCAGACATCGTTCTATGCCGGATCGCTCGCCGACCGTCTCTATACCGTCAATCTCGATATTTCGAAGGGATACAACATCGGCTTGTCGGGACCTGTGAACGTTGCTGCGGGTCTGGAGTACCGCCGCGAGGGTTATCAGGTCACGGCCGGAGAACCAGCGTCATACATCAATGGAGGGTCGAAGAACCAGTTTGGCGGCAATCCTGCGCTCGGCTCACAGGTTTTCCCGGGATTCCGGCCGTCGAACGCGGTCGACACCTCGCGAAATAGCCGCGCGTTGTATGTGGACACGGAAGGCGACGTCCTGCCGCAATTCCGCGTCGGACTGGCAGCCAGATACGAACATTTCAGCGACTTCGGCAGCACGACCAACGGAAAACTCACGCTGCGATACTCGCCCGTCAAGCCGCTCATCTTCCGCGCCGCGGCCAGCACGGGTTTCCGCGCTCCATCGCTGGGTCAGTCGTGGTTTTCAGCAGTCAGCACGAATTTTCTTCCCGATCCGGTGACGGGAATCGTCGGCCCCTTTGAAGTCGGAACGTTTCCGGTGAGCAGCCCGATCGCGGTTGCTCTCGGCGCGCAACCGCTCAAAGCGGAGAAGTCGAAAAACTACAGCGGCGGTGTGGTCTGGCAGCCGATGTCGAATCTCGAGATGACCGCCGACTTTTTCCACATCGACATCAAGCACCGCATCGTGTTGTCCGGAAACCTGAACCAGCCGCAGGTGCAGGCGATCATCGCGCCGTTCGGAATCAACACCGTGCGTTTCTTCACGAACGCAATCAACACGCGCACGAACGGTCTCGATCTGGTCGTGAATCATCAACATCCATTGTTGTCGGGCCGCATCGACCTGTCGGCCGCCTACAGCCGGAACAAGACTGCAATCGTCGGCGACATCGTGACGCCGCCGCAGCTGGCAGGTCTCGGATCGATCATTTTTGATCGGCGTGAGACGCGGCGCGCAACATGCGGACAGCCGGTGGACAACATCCGCGTGATGGAGAATTACGCGCAGGGCGGATGGAACATCACTGCGCGGCAGAGCCGCTTCGGCGATTACTGCAGCCTCACCATTTCGACCCTCGACGATCAGACCTATCCGGCGACATGGCTCACGGACCTCGAACTTTCGTACCGCTGGAACAAGTACAGGCTGGCGGTCGGCGCGGAGAATCTGTTCGACGCGTTTCCTCAGCGCAACATCCGATTCCGCAGCACAGGCGCGCTCACCGAGCAGGCAGGCGGTGCGGGCGTATTCCCATATCCGATCAACACGCCGCTCGGCATGAACGGACGATTCGTTTACTCGCGAGTGAGCTACACGTTCTAATTCTCAGTGGGGCGCCGGCAACCTTGCCGGCGCTCCGCTTCGATGATCATGACGCTCGTTCCCGGCACATCGCTCGGACCGTACGAAATCGTTGCGGCCGTTGGCGCCGGCGGAATGGGCGAGGTCTATCGCGCGCGCGACACGCGACTCGATCGCACCGTTGCGATCAAGATCCTGCCCAGGGAATTCGCTGCCAACCCGGCGTCAAGATTGCGGTTCGAGCGCGAAGCGAAAGTCATCTCTTCGCTGAATCATCCGCACATCTGCGCCTTGTATGACGTCGGATCCTACGACAGCTCGCAGTACCTGGTCATGGAGTTCATCGACGGCGAGTCGCTCGCCGATCGTCTAACGAAAGGTTCGCTGCCGATCGATCAGGCCCTTCGCATCGGAATCGACATCGCTTCGGCGCTCGATCGTGCGCATCGTCAGGGCATCGTGCATCGCGATCTGAAGCCGGGGAACATCATGCTGACGCGATCGGGAGCGAAGCTTCTCGATTTCGGATTGGCGCACACCGAGACTCCGGGGTCCGCCGATGGTTCGACCGTCGCCAGACCCCTCACCGATCAGGGGGCGATCCTGGGCACGTTTCAATACATGGCGCCGGAACAGGTCGAAGGTCTGCCGGCAGACGCGCGCACGGACATCTTCGCCCTCGGTGCCGTTCTTTACGAGGCGGCGACAGGAGCTCGCGCCTTCGAAGGAAAAAGCAAAGCGAGTCTGATCGCGTCGATTCTCGATCACGAGCCCGCACCGATTTCCGTTGTGCGTCCGCTCGCGCCACCGTCGCTCGATCGCGTCGTGCGCGCGTGTCTCCGCAAAGATCCGGCGGAGCGGATTCAGACGGCGCACGATCTCATGCTCGATCTGACGTGGCTGCGCGAGAGCGCCAGCAGCGGCGAGGGAATCGCCGGGACGATTCCGCGACGCCGCGGCCGCTGGCTGGCCGCGATTCCGATTGCACTTCTCGCGGCGACGTCCATTCTCTTCGCGACTCTCTACCTGCGATCGCGGACGCGACCGCGCGACGCTGCAACGTTTTCACTTCTTCCGCCTGCCGGCGCGACGACCGGCGATAGCGTCGCGATTTCGCCCGACGGAAAATCGGTCGCCTACGTCGCCGCGCTGCCCGGCGCGGAGGCCGTGCTATGGCTTCGCAAGTTGAGCGATCCCGTTCCGCACGCGATCGCGGGCACGGAAGACACAAAGTGGCCGACGTGGTCTCCGGATAGCGAATGGATCGCGTTCTTCAGCAGAGGCAAACTGAAGAAGCTCAATGTCGCCACCGGGTCGATCAAAGAGATCTGCGACGCCGGCTACGGAATCGGTGCGGCATGGTCGACCGACGGCACCATCCTCTTCACGAGATATTTCACCGATTCGCTCTTTCGCGTTCCGGCGGCCGGAGGCGAGCCGGTGCGTGTCACCACGCTGAACGCAACGCGACACGAAACCGCACATGCCTGGCCGCACTTTCTGAGCGACGGCCGCCACTTCGTTCATGTCGTGCACACGACTGCTGAGCAGCGCAACGAGATTCATGCAGCGTCGCTCGACGGCGGTCCTTCGAAGCTCGTGATGCAAGCCGATTCGCTCGTCGGGTTCAGCGCGCCCTACCTGCTGTTTGTGAAGGAGAGCACGCTGTACGCGCAGAGATTCGACGAGCGCAGTCTCGTCTTGCGCGGCGAGCCAGTCGAAGTTGCCAGCAACGTGAATTTTGCCGAGGAGTGGGGATCGGCAGGGGCGTCGGTGAGCATCGGAGCGATCGCGTATTACCCCGTCTTCCTGCCGAGGGTTGATATGCGCGTCTACGATCGGAGCGGTACGGTCGTGCAAACGCTCCTCTCCGATTTCGGATTGCGCGACCCGGAGCTCTCTCCCGATGGACATCGATTGCTGATGATGAAGAAGGACCCGAAAAAAGGGGCGTACGACCTCTGGATCGTCGATTTCGCGCGCGGCCTCCGCACGCGCATTACCTCCGGGCTCTCGAATCATCAGGATGCGACCTGGTCGCCGGATGGCAATCAGGTGTTGTTCTCTTCGGATCGCGGCGGCATGTACGACGTCTACACCGTTTCTCCCGACGAAAAGACAGCGGTCACGCCGCTGTGGAAGAGTAATCGCGACAAGACTCGTGGCCGCTGGTCGCCTGGCGGCGATTGCATCATCACTGCCGTCGGCGATCCGCAAACGTTGGGCGATCTCTGGATGCTTCCCTTGCGCGGCGGCGCGGCGCGGCAGATTTTCAGCACAGAAGGGGACGAAGACTTTCCGGCAATTTCGCCCGACGGCCAGTGGCTGACCTTCCAGTCCACCGATCTTTCCGCGGCAAGGGAGATCTACGTTCGCCGCCTGGCGGGAGGGCGCGTGGTTCAGGTTTCGACAAAAGGCGGCGTGTTTCCGGCGTGGAGTCACGACGGCTCCGAGCTCTTCTACATGGCGCCCGATCGCACGCTCATGTCCGTGCAATTGCGCCGGACGGCGACAGCGCTCGATCCAGCCGTTCCCAAACCGCTCTTCGCAATTCCGCCGACGCCGTACGGCCGTACCTTCAGCGTAACGCGAGATGGCCGGTTTCTCGTGCCGGCGAAAAACGCGAGCGATACCTATCCCGATCACGTCAACGTTCTGATCGGCTGGCGATCGAAATTGGACTGAGGTTGCGCTTCGGCGCCAAAAGCAACGTATCGCATCTAGACTTTGCATATGAACGATACCCGTCTCCTTTTCACCGCGCGCGTCGTTCGACTCTTTGCGTATGGGTTCCTGTCGGTTGTGCTGGTCCTCTATCTCGCGACGATCGGGCTCAATCCGCAGCGAATCGGGCTGCTGCTCACGCTCACGCTGGTCGGCGATGTTCTGGTCTCGCTCTATCTGACGACGCGTGCCGACATCATCGGCCGGCGTCGCACGCTGATCGCGGGCGCGGTGCTGATGATCATCGCCGGGGTGGTGTTTGCGTTCACACGCGATTTCACTCTGCTGCTGATCGCCGCGACGGTCGGCGTGATCAGCCCGAGCGGAAATGAAGTCGGACCATTCCTGGCGGTCGAGCAGGTGGCTCTCACGCAGGCGGAGATATCGCGCGATCGAACGTCGGTATTCGCCTGGTACAACCTGGCGGGCTCGTTTGCGACCGCAGTCGGATCGCTGGCGGGCGGCGTCCTCTCATCGTTAATGATGCGGCGCGGATTCGACGCCGCTTCGAGTTACCGCAGCGCCATCGTCGTCTACGCGCTCCTCGGTTTCGTCCTGATCTTTGTTTTCGTGAAAATGTCGGGTGCGATCGAATCTCGCGCCGGCAAGAGTGCCCGCTCCACACTGTTCGGTGTTCATCGGTCACGCGGGATCGTGGCGCGACTCTCGGCCCTGTTCGCGCTCGATTCATTTGCGGGCGGGCTGGTCGTTCAGAGCATCGTCGCGTACTGGTTCTTCCGGCGATTCGGCGTGAGTCCGGCGGTCATCGGCGCGATTTTCTTCGGCGCGAACATCATGGCCGGCATCTCTGCGCTGGCCGCGGCGCGGATGGCACGGCGCTTTGGTCTCATCAACACCATGGTGTTCACGCATCTGCCGTCGAACATCCTTCTTCTTCTCATTCCGTTCATGCCGAATCTGCCGCTGGCCATCACGGTGCTGCTGATCCGTTTTTCGATTTCACAAATGGATGTGCCGACGCGCCAGTCGTACGTTATGGCGGTGGTCGACGAAACGGAGCGGACGGCAGCCGCCGGCGTGACCGGAGTGGCGCGCACGACGGGCGCCGCGCTCGCGCCGATTCTGGCTGTGCCGGTGATCGCCGGCTCACACGATTGGATGCCGTTCGTCGCCGCGGGTGTGATGAAGATCGTGTATGACCTGGTGTTGTTGTGGAGCAGCCGTTCGGTACGCCTTTAGCTGCTTGCCGTTAGCCGTTAGCCGTTAGCCGAACGGCCAACGGCCAACGGCCAACGGCTAACGGCCAACGGCCAACGGCTAACGGCCAACGGCCAACGGCCAACGGCCAACGGCTAACGGCCAACGGCTAACGGCCAACAGCCAACGGCCAACGGCTAACGGCCAACGGCTAACGGCAAACGGCTAACGGCAAACGGCTAACAGCCAACGGCCAACGGCCAACGGCCAACGGCCAACGGCTAACGGCAAACGGCTAACGGCAAACGGCTAACGGCCAACGGCTAACGGCTAACGGCCAACGGCCAACGGCCAACGGCCAACGGCCAACGG
>JALYZI010000249.1 GCA_030948915.1 Acidobacteriota bacterium | reverse complement strand
CCCACTCAGGACTCAGGACTCAGGACTCAGGACTCGTATAATCCATCCGTGACCGTCCAAACGCCGACGCCCCCGGCGACCGATCAGCAGCCTGCGTTCAGCCTGAACGATCTGCTGATCTACATGGCCAAACACGAGGCTTCCGATCTTCATCTGAAGCCGATGCGGCCGCCGCTCGTGCGGATCCGCGGGAAGCTGATTCCGGTCAAGACCGATCCGCTCAAGCCGGCGGACCTCGAGAAAATGTTGCTGCCGATTCTCAACAAGCCGCAACGCGAGAAGTTCGATTCGAATCAGTCGGTCGACATCGGCTATGGCGTTCCGGGCGTGGCGCGATTCCGCGCGAACCTGTACATGCAGCGCGGCACCGTCGGCGGCGTTTTTCGCCGCATTCCGATTCAGATCATCGGCATCGATCAGCTCGAGTTGCCAGGCGCGATTCGCGACCTGACTCAGATTCCCGACGGATTGGTCCTCGTCACTGGACCGACCGGATCGGGCAAGTCGACGACGCTGGCCGCGATGATCTCCGACATTGCCGACAAGGAGCCTCTGCACATCGTCACGATTGAGGATCCGATCGAGTTCCTTTTCATCGACAAGACTGCCGCCATCTCACAGCGCGAGATCGGAACCGATACGCCGAGCTTCCGCGAGGCGCTCCGCAATGCGATGCGTCAGGATCCCGACGTGATCATGGTCGGCGAGATGCGCGATGTCGAGACGATGACCACCGTGATCAGCGCCGCCGAAACCGGCCATCTGGTCTTCTCGACTCTGCACACGAACAATGCGGCCCAGACGATCGACCGCATCATCGACGGCTTCCCGCCCGATCAGCACAAACAGATTCGCAGCCAGCTGGCGCTGGTTCTTCGCGGAATCGTTTCGCTGAAACTGATCAAAACCAAAGAAGGCAAGCTGACCGCGGCGGTCGAGATCCTCAAGAACAGCCCGCAGATCGCGAAAATGATCGAAGACGGTAATACCAAGGACATCCTGGAAGCGATGGAATCGTCGGTCGGCCTCTTCAAAATGCAGTCGATGAACCAGTCGCTGATCGCACTCCTCGCGCATCAGAAGATCACCTACGAAGACGCGATGGCGCTCTCCAGCGACTCCGACGATCTTTCACTCAAAATACGCAAGCTCTTCCCGCAGATCGAAGAGCGCATCCGCGAAGGGGGAGACATGGCTCCGAGCTATTCCGATTTCTCTCAGATCACCGAGCTGATGGACATCAAGCGCCTCTACGAAGAGCAGGAAGTGCAGTGGCGTCAGCGTCTGGCCGACAAGGATGAGGAAATCGAAAACCTCAAGCGCGATCTCGAATATCGCCACCAGGAGATGAATCAGCAGCGCGGCGCGTTCGGCAGCAAGGATGAAGAGATCGCGCGACTCAAGGGCGACATGGAACGGCTGCGCGCCGAGGCCCAGGCGAAGATCCTGCAGGCACAGGAGCGGATCAAAGAGCTCAATCAGAAGCTGCTGTCGCAGACCGGCACGCAGCAGCCGGGGATGAAAAGATAGAGTTGCCAGGCTGCCCGGTTCCGGAGTTGCCATTCCGGCAACCTGGCAACCGGCAACTCGGAAACTATGGCAACAAAACCTTCAAAAAACCTCGAGACGTTTCCCAACCCCAATCCTGAACGCGATTACGAGATCTCCTTCGAGGCGCCGGAGTTCACCTGTCTCTGTCCGATGACCGGACAGCCTGACTTCGCGACCATCCACATCCGCTACGTGCCCGACACGAAATGCGTCGAGCTGAAATCGCTGAAGCTGTATCTGTGGTCGTTTCGCGATGAGGGGACGTTTCACGAAGCGGTCACCAATCGGATCGCGGACGATCTCATTCGAGCGATCGGCCCGCGCTTCATTTCCGTCGAAGGTGATTTCTACATCCGCGGTGGAATCAAAACGAAGGTGAAGGTCGAGCACCGGAAGTGAAGCCAATTCTCTTCATCCCGGGATTTCCGGGCAGTGAGCTTCGCGATTCGACCACCAAGGCGACTGTCTTTCCGCCGGCACTCACCACGCTGATCGATCCCGCGAAGAAGAACGCGCTGATCCAGCGCCTGATCAAAGTGCCGGGCGACCTCGAAGCCGGCCCTCCGATCCGCGACATCCTCGGTGTCGCCAGGCAGGCGCAGTCGCTGTACGACATTCTCAGCGGAAAATTCAAATACGACACTTCGAATCTGAGCGGCGATTTCTCGGCGATCGGCTGGGACTGGCGCCTCGGCATCTCGCACGCGGCCGTGATCGACAAACTCGCGGCCGAAGTGAGCCGGCTGTCGACCGGCGGCCGGAAGATCGTCGCGATGGTGCATTCGACCGGCGGCCTGGTGTTCCGCGCTTTCCTGGCGGCGCGTCCGGATCTCATATCGCGCTTCGAGCACGTAATGGCGTTCGGCGTGCCGTGGAGTGGAACGCTCGAGGCGCTCCACGCGATCACAAAAGGTGAGTCGGTCGGATTCCTCTTCGCGAGAGTCACTGCTCAGCAGGGCGCAACGATCATGAGCCACGCGCAGGCGGCCTACGATCTCCTGCCGCCCGATGTTCTTGCCGATCTCTCATGGATTCCGACGGACGCCGGCCACGCCTACATGCGCCAGCTCGCGGCGTCCGCGCATGCGCTTTTTCCGAGGAACTTCGACGATCTGCCGGTGACGAATGTTTGCGGTTGGGGAATCGACACGTGGACGTCGCGGACATGGACGCACAGCAAAGATGCCGGCGACGGAACCGTTCCGATGATTTCGTCCTCCTGGCTTCGCGGCGCGAATGTCCGCACAGTATTTCTGCCGATCGGCGCCTACGCGGCGGCGAACGTTCCGTACGCACATGCGCGGATCTGGGATTCACCGCCGGTATTGCAACTCTTCGAAGAGGTTCTCAACAACGCGCCGCGCGCGCCGTTCTTGTGCGCGGCCGCCGACAGCGATGACTACATTGATTACCACGCTGACGTTGACGTTCGCTTTTCGGCGGACGTTCCGAATTGCGAGGTCACTGTCGATCTCGGCGGCCCCCCGCTTCCCGTTACGATCAATGCCGAAGGCCGCGGCGCGTTCATCCTCTCCCGAGCCGGAATTCAGCACAACGTCGGCAACGACATCTTCCGGTTCAAAGTGACATTTCGCTGGAGTGGGGGCGAGGCTTCACGAGCGGTCTTGATCAAGTCCGTGTAGCGCGGGCTCTTTCCCAGTCAGTTGCCGGAATGCGTCGATGTACTTCTCCCGCGTCTTGGCCACGACGTCGGGCGGCAGCTCCGGGGCGGGAGGGTTCTTGTCCCATCCCGTCGTTTCGAGCCAGTCGCGTGTGAACTGTTTATCGAACGACGGCGGATTTTTTCCGACGGCGTATTGATCCGCCGGCCAGAAGCGCGATGAATCGGGAGTGAGCGCTTCGTCGATCCAGATCACGCGGCCTTTGTGCAATCCGAATTCGAATTTCGTGTCCGCGATGATGATGCCGCGCGAAAGAGCGAAATCGGCCGCCTGTCGATAGATCTTCAGGGTGAGATCGCGAAGTTGCGCGGCCAGGTCCTCTCCGATGATCTCCGCCATGCGCTCGAACGCGATGTTCTCGTCGTGACCGGTTTCTTCTTTGGTCGCAGGCGTGAAGATCGGTTCCCGCAGTTTGCTCGCGACTTTCAGCCCTGGCTCGAGTCGGATTCCGCAGACGGTTCCCGACTGCTGATACTCCTTCCACCCCGAACCGACCAGATATCCGCGCGCAACACACTCGATCGGAATGACGCTGCACTTCTGCACGATCACGCTGCGGCCGCGCAATTCGGCATGCGCGCGGACTTCAGAAGGAAATTTCTGGAAATCGGATTCGAGAAGATGATTCTCGATCTCGTCGAAATGCGCGAACCAGAAATTCGAAATCTGATTGAGGATGCGTCCCTTGTCCGGAATGCCGGGCGAGAGGACGACATCGAAGGCCGAAATGCGATCGGTGGCGACAAACAAAAACGCCTCGCCGAGGTCGTACACATCGCGTACTTTTCCTCGGCGGGCGAGCGGTAGCGGCAGAGAAGTTTCGAGCAGCGCGCCAGACATGGGCGCGCATTTTACCTTTCCGCTTTGAGTTCCACCTCACCAATTCGGTCGGCCGTCGCGCGGACGGAGCGGGCATAGCCGTTGTCGATCTTCTTTCCGATCGATGTCGGATCGACGGCGCCTTTGCCGAACAACACTTTCGGAGTGGCCAGCAGCGTCGGCGACTGATACGTCGGATCGCCGGAAAGTTGATCGATGACCGAAATGTACGGGAAGACAACGGCGTCTTTGGTCGTATCGTCTACGAAAAATTCGACTGAACCGCGATCGAGCTGCACCGGCAGAGAGTCCTGCATGTGCGCCAGCGGCGGAATCGTGAACGGAATGTTGCGCGCTACGACGGCGCCGTTGATGTCGTAGACGTTCAATCGCATCGTGACGCTGCTCCGCCCGAGGTTGACGGCGCCGACGTTGGCGCGCCAGCCCTGACGGGAATCGTTGCGGATGCCGTGCGCCACCGCGCTGATGCCATCGGTCGCGAAGTCCATCAGACCCGCCCACACGCCCGGAATCGTCTGACCGAACGTTCCCGCCGACGAATTGTTGAACGTGTTGGTGGTGACCAGAAACGCGCGCGAGATCACATCCTTCGGAACGCCCGGGTTGTCCTCCGGGAACGTGGCGACCAGGAGCGCGCCGCCGCCCGAAAGATTGAAAACATCTTTCAGAACGTTGTTCGAAAACGCAACAGCGTTTGCTGGAACGCGAATCAGCGCTTCCTGTCCGCGGCCGCCAAGGGTCGGAATGAACGTGACGCTGACCTTCAACTCGTAAGACTGGGGATTGAAGACGCTGAACTGCGTCATCCAGCGTGTCCCGAACGCGCCCGGTGTGTTGCCGGAGACAGGAATCACGTACGTGTCATTGAGCTGAGCGAACGCGGACGCGGCGGCGAGAAGGAAGAAGAAAGTGGCGAATCTGGCGGATCTCATACGCACCCCTTTTGTGGACCGGCGATCTACATCCAGCAGTGGCTGTGCCAGAGTCTGCTGACGGAGAGCGCCCGTGGATGTGACGCCGCTGGCGCCGCGCGGTGACAGACTGACCGCGGGAGGCGTCAACGTTTGTCGATGGGAACGAGGTCCCGACGCTCGGGACCGACGAAGATCTGCCGCGGGCGCGCGATCTTCTGATCCGGATCCTGCAGCATCTCCTCCCACTGGGCCAGCCAGCCGGAGACGCGCGGAATCGCGAAGAGCACCGGGAACATGTCCATCGGAAACTTCATCGCCTGGTAGATCAGGCCTGAATAGAAATCGACGTTGGGATAGAGCTTGCGTTTGACGAAGTATTCGTCCTCGAGCGCGATCTTCTCGAGCTCGAGAGCGATGTCGAGAAGCGGACTCTTTCCGGTCACCTCGAAGACTTCGTACGCAACGCTTTTGATGATCTTCGCGCGCGGGTCGTAGTTCTTGTACACGCGATGGCCGAAGCCCATCAGCTTCACGCCTTCGCCCGACTTCACCCGCTTGATGAATGCCGGAATGTTCTTGCTCGATTCGATCTCGGTGAGCATGCGGATGACTTCTTCATTCGCGCCGCCGTGAAGGGGACCGTACAACGCCGCGGCGGCTGCCGCGACGCAGGCGTATGGCTCGGCGTGTGAGCTGCCGACGGCGCGCATCGCGTTAGTCGAGCAGTTCTGCTCGTGATCGGCATGCAGGATGAAGAGCACGTCGAGCGCGCGCTCGAGGACGGGATTCGGCTCGTATTTCACTTCCGTCGCGCGAAACATCATGTTGAGGAAGTTGCCGGTGTACGAGAGATCGTTGTCAGGATAGGCGTATGGCATGCCGAGCATCCGGCGGTAACCGAATGCGGCGATCGTGATCATCTTCGCGATGAGGCGGTGAATCTGCTTCTCGCGCACGACCGGATCGAAAATGTTCTTCGCTTCAGGATAAAAAGTTCCGAGGGCGGCCACGGTGGAGATCAGCTTGCCCATCGGATGCGCGTTATAACGAAACGCGTCGAGCGATTCCTTCAGGTTTTCGTTGATGATCGTGTGATGCGTGATGTTCCAGATCCATTCGTCGAGCTCCTTCCGGGTCGGAAGCTGCCCCTTGAGCAGAAGGTACGACGTCTCGAGGTAGCTGCTCTTTTCGGCGAGCTGCTCGATCGGATAGCCGCGGTATTCGAGGATTCCCTTGTCGCCGTCAATGAACGTGATCGCGCTGCGACATGCGGCGGTGTTCATGAACGCCGGGTCATACGTCATCAGACCGAAGTCGTCGGCGCCGGCTTTGATCTGACGCAGATCCGTGGCGCGGATTGTTCCGTCGACGATCGGCACTTCATATTTTTTTCCGGTGCGATTGTCGACGATCGTCAGGGTGTCGCTGGCCATCGGGCGCGCAAGCCTATCAAATGTCGCCACTTCTCGCAGCGACGAGTGTCAGCGCGACGATGGCCGCGGTCTCCGCGCGCAATCGCCGCGGACCGAGTCGCTCGAAGGCGGCGCCCGATTCGCGAGCGAGCTGTAATTCGCGTTCGCTGAATCCGCCTTCGGGACCGATGAAAAGGGTTGTCGGGTTGTCAGGTTGTCGGGTTGTCGTTTCCGCATCTGCGTCGAACACGAGTTTCGTTCCGGCCCGTGCGATGGCGTCGTCGAATTGCGTTGGCGGCTCGATCTCGGGGATTTGCGATCTTCCCGATTGCTTGACCGCTTCGAGCACGATCTTTTTCCAGCGGTCTTCTTTCCCGCGAATGCGTTCGACGCGTACTTCGATGCGGTCCGTGATCAGCGGGATGAACGAACGCACGCCTAACTCGGTCCCTTTTTGCAGGACGAATTCGAATTTCTCGAGCTGGATGATGGACATTGCGAGGTGGAGCGTGGTTGCCGGTTCCCGGTTGCCGGTCTCATTGAGAACATGCACCGCTTCGGGAGATTCGAAACGCGCGAGATAGTTTTTCCCGAGCGCGTCGAACACTTCGACTTCTTCTCCCTCGCGCACGCGCAGCACTCGCGCGTGATGACGCTCCTCGGCATCGAGCGCGATGGTCGTGCCGCTCTTCAGCGCGTCAGGAACGTGAAAACGATTTTTCATTGCGGATCAGCGGCAACAGGAGCAGCACCGGAAGTCCGAGGAACACCGTAAGCCAGAAATAGACCGGATAGCCGGCGTACTGCGCGACATATCCGCTCGCGGTGCCCACCAGTGTGCCGGTCAGGCCGAAGGCGGCCGACAGCAACGCGTACTCCGTTGCGGCGCGTTCGCGGTCGCAGATCGACATCAGATAGGCCAGAAATGCCGCGTTGCCTGCGCCGTAGCCGAGGTTCTCGACGATCGCGGCGGCGTAGATGGCCCAGCGTCCGGCATCGACTGTCGCGACGATCGCGTATCCGAGATTCGAGAGCGTCTGCGCGACGCCTAACCACAGTAGAGATGCGTAAACGCCCAATCTCGCGACGACGAAGCCGCCCAGGATCACGCCGAGAACCACGGCGATGCCGCCGACGACGCTCGTGATGGTGCCGATTTCCTGCGCCGAATAACCGCGATCAACCCAGTAGGGCTTGATCATTCTCACGATCGCGAACTCGCCGAGGCGATAGAGAAAAACAATCGTGAGAAGGATGCCGGCGCGCGGTCGTCGCAGCCAGTGCAGGAGGTCCGCGAGAAAGCTGGAGCGCTCTTTCTGTTGGCCGCGATCGTCCGGAAGCGTCAACGCGAAAATCAGAATCAGCAGTGCGATCGCAGACGCCGCGCCGAATGCTGTCCGCCACCCCGCCCGCCCGGCGACGATCGCCAGTCCGCCGCCTCCTGCCATCATCGCGACGCGATAGGCAGTCACGCGAATCGAGTTGACGTGACCGAGCATCGTCGACGGCGTCGCGCGAATCGTGAAAGCGTCGACCGCGATGTCCTGCGTCGCCGAGCCGATCGCCAGAATCGCGAGCAGCGCGTAGAACATCGTGGTCACGCTCGACGGAAGGAGTGCAATCGCGGCCAGCGCGCCTACGATCGCGATCAGTGCGCCGGCGATCCAGCGTCGATACGTGCCGAAGCTATCGACCAGCGGTGACCAGAGAAACTTGAGCGTCCACGCAATGCTGACTCCGCTTGCGAGCCCGATGGTCTTCAGTTCGATATGTTCGATTCGAAGATAAAGGGGGGCGAGATCGGTGACGATACCGAACGGCAAACCCTCCGAAAAGTAGAGCACGGCAGCGATTGCGCCGAGGGTCAATGGCGTGCGCGGTCGGTCGGACAACGGCTTGATCCTTGCTCTCCATTGTGCATGACCGATAGGAGGTTTGTATGCGTAAGGTTTCAGTAGCCGCGGCAGTCGCGGCGCTCCTGCTGCTCGCAGCGTGCGGCAGCAACAGTGGACTCGGCGGCCTCGGAGGCATCTTCGGAACTCCGCAGAGCTCCAGCACAGGCACGAGCAGCAATCCCGGAACGATTGGCGCAACGGTCAACTCCGTCGATACGTCAAATCAGCGCATTGACGTGACCGTGAATTACGTCAACAACCTGCGCAACTCGCAGGGAAGCCAATCGATCTACTACACCAGCAGCACTCGCGTCGTTTACAACGGCAACACCGGTTACCACGTTTCTGACCTCGAGCGCGGCGATCAGATCAGCGTCACCGGCTATCAGGACAACAACGGCCGGTTTGTCGCCGACGCGATCACTGTCACCCGCAACGTTCGCGGCTAGCGCGAATTCGAATAAACGGTCACGGGGAACTGCAGCCGGCCCACGGGCGTGTCGTAAAAGGCATTGCCTTGAATCGCGTAGCTGGCTCGGTTCCCCTGGACGACGTTCGCAACCTCATTGAAGATCGTCCGGAGATTGTCATACGTGACGTGTCCCGTGAGGTGCACGTCGCCGATGCCGCGCGCGGGAATGTGGACCCCCTGATCGCTCCGAACGTTGTTCAACACACGATTGTTGTTGACCAGCAGATCGAAATTGAAGTGATCCAGGCGCAGCTCGACCGGATTCGGATTGTCGACGCCGACCGTGAAATCGAAATCCATCGTCGGCGGGATTCCGAAGTTGACGCGCGGCTGAACTCCGCGAAGCGAATACGTCGGGTTGAGGATGTGCAGATTCGAGAGCGTGTTGCAGCCGCTCAACAAAACCAGGACCGTTGCGTACATCAGTGTGCGTTTCATGTT
>JALYZI010000246.1 GCA_030948915.1 Acidobacteriota bacterium | reverse complement strand
AGCAACTCGGCATCATGAACATCACGGCTCCCGCGATGCGCCGTCTGACGCGCGAAGAGCTCCGTCTCCTCGGCACGATTGGCCTGCAGGTCGGCGTGGCGATCGAACGCGCGCGGCTGGCCGAGGAGAGCGCAACGCGTGCGAGGGGAGATGAACGGACGCGGCTCGCCCGCGAGATCCACGATACGCTCGCGCAGGGCCTGACTGCGATCGCGCTGCAGATTGAAACGGCGATCGAGAGCGTCGGCCGCGATCCGAATCGCGTGCGCGACCGGCTCGAGAAAGCGCTGGCAACGGCGCGCGAGAACCTCGACGAGGCACGGCGATCGGTCTCCAATCTTCGCGCCGGCGCTCTGGCAGGTAAGCCGCTGGCTCAGGCGCTGGCATCGCTGGCTCGCGAATTCACATCGGACTCCGGAATTCGCGTCACGTTCGAGCCGCGCGGCAATTGCGCACTCGCGCTTCCCGTCGAAGCGGAGCTGTATCGGATCGCGGAGCAGGCGCTTGCCAACGTGCGTCAGCACGCGAAAGCGAAGAGCGTCCGCATTGCGCTGGCATGCACAGCGCGAAGGACGACGCTGACAATCGAAGATGATGGCGGCGGCTTCGATGTCCGCCGCATTCCGGTGGAGCGGCACGGCATCGAGGGTATGCGCGAACGCGCGCGGGTCGTTGGCGGAACGCTTACGATCACGTCACGTCGCGGCCAGGGAACGAAGATCGTGGTGAAGCTGTGACGCGCGTTGCGATCGTCGACGATCATCCCGTCGTGCGGGAGGGACTCGTGGCGGCGCTCGAAACAAAATTCGAGATCACCGGCGTCTTCGCCTCGGCCGAAGAGGCCATCAATCGAGTGAGCGCCGACGTCGTCCTGCTCGATCTCGAACTGCCGGGTATGGGCGGCCTCGACGCGATCGAGCGGCTGCATTCGACGGTGCTCGTCTTGACAGCGTACGACGCGGCGGAAGATGTCGAACGTGCGATGCAGGCCGGCGCGAAAGGCTATCTGTTGAAAGGCGCCTCGGTCGACGAGATCGAGCGCGCGATCAACACGATCGCCGGCGGCGGTACGTACATCGATCCGCGCGTCGCCTCTCGCGTGATGGTGCACGGGCAGCGGATGACGAAACGGCAACGCGAGGTTTTGCGGCTCATCGCCGAGGGTAAATCGAACAAGGAGATCGCCGCGAAACTGCGCATCACCGAGCGGACCGTGAAGTTCCACGTCGCATCGATTCTCAACCGACTCGATGCCGAGAATCGCGCGCAGGCGGTCGCGCTTGCGACCGAGCGGCATTTGATTTGAGGCGCCTCGCGCCTGTCCCTCCGTACAGGTGCGCCCCTGATCTTCCGCGCGGCGCTTTCCGCGCGCGCGCAACCGATCATGTGGACATGAAAGAAGTCATTGTCATCACAGGGGCTTCAAAAGGGCTCGGCCTCGCGCTGGCGCGCCTCTTCGCCAGCCGCGGGAATCCGCTGGTCCTCAACGCGCGCGGCGAGGAGCTGGGCGATGTCGAACGAGAGCTTTCAACACTGACGGATGTCGTCGCCGTGCGCGGCGATGTCTCGGAGATTGCCGAGGACATCGCGGAGGCCGCGCTGCAGAAGTTCGGCCGGGTCGATGTCCTCATCAACAATGCGTCCGAGCTCGGCCCGAGTCCGATGCCGCTGCTCACCGAGCATGCGTGGCAGTCGCTCGAGCGGATCTTTCGCGTCAACGTGATCGCGCCGATTCATCTCGTCCAACTCCTTCGGCCGCGAACGATCGTGAACATCACTTCCGATGCGGCCGTCAATGCGTATCCGCATTGGGGTGGTTACGGCGCGAGCAAGGCGGCGCTTGAACATGCCTCGCGCATTCTCGACGCCGAGCTCGATGACGTGCGCGTGCTGATCGTCGATCCGGGCGACATGAATACCGAGATGCATCGCCTCGCGGAGCCGGGCGTCGATCTTTCGAATCTGCCAACGCCGGAAAGCGTAGCGCCAAGAATCTTGGAGATGATCGATGATGTTGAGGACAGCAGACCTCGACTTCGTGTTGCCGCCGGAGCTTGAGGCGCGCGAGCCGGCGGAGTTGCGGGGAAGCGGGCGCGATGATGTGCGTCTGATGGTGTCTTGCCTTGAGAGCGGCGACATCGTGCATGCGCACTTCCGCGATCTTCCGCAATTTCTCCGGCGTGGCGATCTCCTCGTTCTCAACACGACCGCCACGCTTCCGGCAGCCCTTCGGGCGCGTCGCGAGAATGGCGAGGAAATCGCGCTGCACTATTCGACGACGCTGCCGGGAGGACTCGCGGTGGTTGAGCCGCGTTTTGACGCTCAGCCCGAGATGTTGTCGCTCCCCGGCGGCGCGCAGGCGCGGCTGCTTGTTCCATATCGCGATTCGAAGCGCCTCTGGATCGCGCAACTCACGCTGGGCCAACCGCTCGTTGATTATCTCCATCGTTACGGAAAACCGATAACATACAAATATATCAACAACAATTTCCCGATCGATGCCTACCAGAATGTGTACGCTCGCGAAGAAGGATCGGCAGAGATGCCGTCCGCCGGCCGCGCATTCACGCGTTCGATGCTCGTCTGCCTGCGGCGAAGCGGGATCCATCTCGCGAAGTTAGTCCTTCACGCCGGCGTCGCGAGCCTCGAACAACACGAGCCGCCGTACGAGGAATGGTACGAAGTGCCGCTGCGGACCGCGGAGCTCGTCCGCGCCACCAGGCGCGCTGGCGGTCGTGTCATCGCGGTCGGGACGACAGTCGTTCGCGCGCTGGAGAGCTCAGTCGATCGCGACGGAAACGCGATCGCATCGCGCGGATGGACGGATCTCGTGATCACGCCGGAGGGCGGCGTCCGCGTCGCCGACGGACTCCTGACCGGATTGCATGAACCGCACGCGACGCATCTCGCGATGCTGCAGGCAATCGCGGGCCGCGAGCCGGTCGCAAAGGCGTATGCCGAGGCGCTGGAGCATGGATATCTGTGGCATGAGTTCGGAGACCTGCATCTCATCGTATGATCGCCGCCGGTGATTCTGGCGGCGGCGGTCATGAGCGGACACCTGCTGGTGCAGGGCGAAACGCACAGCTGCGATTGCAGGCATTCCCTCGAATCCCACTATTCATGGTCCTATCCGATCGTAAGGCTGTCATCCGAGGCGGCAACGCGCGCGGAGAGCGAAGCAGTGAAGCGCGACGTCATGCAAGCACTCGGGGTCAAGACGCTGAAGCAGAAACCACGTTGTCACTGCGCTGGTCGTGCGGTCGAGAAATTCTCTGATGATGATTACTGTGAATTGACGTACGTTTCCGACCGCTACATCGCGTTGCGCTGCTCGACTGAAGGAGTGGCATTAGGACGAGGCGCCAGCAGGTATCGGTCGATCGTTCTTCAGATTTCAGAAACGAACGCGAAAAAGCAGAACGCGGAGCAGCTTTTTACCGATTCTGGCAGGCAAGCTGTGATGAAGTTTCTGAAGGACTTCGTCACAGACAAGCGCAATCGGGGCATTCCGACTGGCGAGGGCGTCACACGGAGTCCGGAAGGAATGATCGATGACAGAGAGATTCCTGATCTTGTCGATCAGATGTTTCGCTCCGTGGTGCTAGCGCCCAATGGTCTGTCCTTCATCGTCCTCGGTTCGCATCACTCGGTGTTCGAGGCGACCATCCCGGCGGTTCACGCGTTCGCCGATCTTCGACCCGACGTGGCTGAAGATCTGCGATCATCCAGGCCGACTGCGATGGCTGGACATTTCCTCGCGCGATCCGTAATTGTTGACTCTGTTGAGCACCGGTACCAAGTCTGGGTTCCCGCCGGTTATGACGCCGCGCGCGAATGGCCGGCGATTTTGTTTCTGCACGGCTCCGGCGAGCGCGGTGACGACGGCGAAAAGCAGATCACCGTCGGCCTCGGCCGCGCAATTCGCGATGGCAAAGTCGACGCGCATGCGATCGTCGTCTTCCCGCAATGTCCCGATGGACAACGATGGGTGGGTGCTGCGAGGAAAATCGCTATCGCGGCGCTTGACGCGACCGAGCGCGAATTCTC
>JALYZI010000213.1 GCA_030948915.1 Acidobacteriota bacterium | reverse complement strand
GCCATGATCGCGGCGCCGGGAAAAATCGCCAGGTGATTGGCGAGGCCGAGGTAGCGGCGGCCGGCGGTCAGCATGGCGCCCCACGACGGCGTCGGTGGCTGCACGCCGAGTCCGAGGAATGAGAGTGCCGCTTCGGAGAGGATTGCGCCGGCGCGGCCGTCGCCCGATCGCGGCGATTCAAGTGTCCGCGGCGCTTCTTAGAAAGACCGCGCCGCCCGCACTCGCGGAGGCGCAGGATGGTGGAGGCGGAGCGTAACGCGGGTCACACCGCCACTATGCGACTCAGGAAGCATCTTCACCAAATCTGAGCTCGCGATCGCAATCGATCCCGATGCGACAACTGCCATCGGAGCGAGTCCGTTGACGTACTCCGAGCCATCAAAGACGATTATCGGATATGGAATAGGGATTCCCGGGTCGTCAGGATTTCCATCGAGTCGCTGCCCCTCCATGGAAACGATGTACTCACGTGGGTTGCCAATCCGCGCGACGATTGCGATTTCGTTTCGGCTCGTCGCTACGGACGAAGGCCCCGACTGGTAGACGTTCTCACGGGCGATAACGATGCTACTCGCGCCGATGGGGACCCCATCAGCGGAGACGAATCGCGCGCGCGTCCCGCCGAGCTTCGACGGAAAGTAAACGCTGCCCCAGGCCACGAAGTAACGACTGCCGGTCCATGTGATGACTGGCCCCCCTTGTGAATAATCGATCGGATCCGACAGGACGTTAGCGGCTGGAGTGACGAGAATTCCATCGTGTGTCAGTACGGTGGCGCGTACTTCGGCAACAGAAATCGTCGAATTCAAGAAACGCCCTGACGGTTGACTCCAGGCAATCAGAAAATTGACACCGTCGCTCGCGATCGCCGGAACGCTCGCGCCGGCGATCAACATCGGCGTCGAATCGAGCAGCGACCCATCCATGCCGATCCGGACGAGACGGATCCCCGCGGAATCGGTCCAGCCGACGACGAAAAGGTCGTTGCTTGCCGCCATCGAAACCAAGCCGACTGGCGCAGCGCGCGGAATCGTGAATGGGTGCTGGTCGATCGGATTTCCTAAAGCATCGAAGCGGCGGCAGAAGATCGCTTGATCTGTATCTGATATTTGTTCCGTCCATACACTCAGCACGATTCCCTGCGAGGCGGCCAGTTGTGGTTCGCGCTGATTCGGAACGCCCCATGTCAGCAGCTGCGCATCGGTCGGCTGCGTCAAGTTCGCGGAGAGCAAGTCGCCGATAAACCTCAGGTCATAAAACATCGTCACCGCTCGAGAGTGTCGGCCGTCGCTCCAAACCGCAATCACGCGATCGTCAATCGCTGCGATCGTCGGATTGACTTGAAAGCCTGGAGCCTCGTAAAGCGTAGGGCGAGAATCCGATCTGAGATCGCTGCCGACATGAAGGGAGGCAATATCAAAACCAGAGAGGTCCTCGAAGGAAATTTTCGGCGTTGCGTCTAGTGAGCTCGCCCACGCCAACATCCAGCCATCGCTTACCCGGGCTAACGCAGGAGTGATTGCAAAGCGATCCGACGAAAATACCGCTTCGGGCCCTATCGGCTGGCCCGCTTCGTTCATCCTGAGCGCATGAACCTTGCCGTCGCTCCAGACGACAACATACTCACCGTGGCCGAATTGTACGTCGGGGAATCCGCCGCTCGTGTAGTAAGTCGGAAGCGTCGTCGTTCGTGGAGGCGGCGAACCGACGGTGCGCATTTGAGAAACTTTTCCGAACGCGTCAACGTGCGCAGAGCGAACGGCGTTTTGATCTTCCCAAACGGTCAGGAAGGAATCGCCGTCGGTGGCGATCTCCGGCCTCATCGCGGATTCAGCGATCAGAAATTTCGTTCCGACCGGAACCAGATTCACATCAAGGATCTGGCCGAAGAGATCAGGGCCATCGGTCCATTCGAGAAGGTACACGCGGCCGTTCCATTCAATCGCGGTGTACGCAGATCCAAACTGGCCTTGCTGCGCGTCGGCGAGTTTTCCGACGCCGGTGACTTGACCGTCGCTGCCCACACGTGCGCCGTACACTCCGATGGAACGCCAAACGACCACGTAATCTGAACCGTTCCAGGTCACATCGGGATCAAGATCGTCCGACCAACTCGGGATCACCGCGATGCCGGCTGGATCGAGAGGCTTGCCGTCTACGTCGAGCCGCGTCGCGAAGACGTCGTAATTCCCGTATCGGTTATCGCTCCACACTGCAAGAAGCTGGTGATCGCCAGCGGCGAGACGCGGTTGATTCTGAGCGCCTGGAGCCGCACGAAGCTCGACGGGAGAAACCGGAACCGGATTTGGAATGTTCGCGAGCGGCGGAACGACGGAGATCAGAAACGCGAGAACTGCGATCACAAATGCAGGTACGTGACCGATACCGGAAACGTTTACCGAGTCTCCAATTAATAGCGGATAGCGAGAAAGAAAGACGTGACCCATCAGACCTTTCGCCGACGAGATCCTTCGCCGTCTGCGCGGCTCAGGATGACGCAAGCGTCACATTTGCTTCCGATATTTCGGATCGAGCGCGTCGATCAGTCCGTCGCCGAGGAAGTTGAGGCCCATCACGGCGGCCATGATCGCGGCGCCGGGAAAAATCGCCAGGTGATTGGCGAGGCCGAGGTAGCGGCGGCCGGCGGTCAGCATGGCGCCCCACGACGGCGTCGGTGGCTGCACGCCGAGTCCGAGGAATGAGAGCGCCGCTTCGGAAAGAATGGCGCCCGCGAGGCCGAGCGTCGCCATCACGATCACCGGATTGATCACGTTCGGCAGAACGTGGCGGATGATCACGCGCGGCGATCGCGCGCCGAGCGCCTTCGCGGCCGTCACGTACTCCATCTCGCGCACTTTGAGCACCTGGCCGCGCACGAGACGCGCGTAGCCGACCCACCCGATCGTCGCGAGCGCCAGCACGACGTTGCGGAGACTCGGACCGAGCACCGCCACCATCGCGATCGCGAGCAGGATTCCGGGAAAGGCGAGCAGGATGTCGGTGAATCGCATGATGAGCGTGTCGAGAATTCCGCCGAAGTAGCCGGAGATTGCGCCTAACGAAATGCCGACCAGCGACGCCAGGAACACCACGCTGAATCCGACGGTCAGCGAAACGCGCGCGCCCCAGATGATGCGCGAGAGAACGTCGCGGCCGAGGTCATCGAGGCCGAGGAGATGTTGTTTCGATGGCGCTTCGAGACGGCGGGAGGTGTCCTGCACGTCGGGATCGAACGGCGATAACAACGGCGCCGCGATCGCCACCAGCAGCAGGCCGATCGTGAGAATGAGTCCGCTCGTGAAGGCGAAGTTGCGGAGCAGGCCCTTGAACGTCTTCATGACAACTTGATGCGCGGATCCACCACGCCATATAAAAGATCACTGATAAAGTTGACGAGAATGTATGTCAATGCGATCACGAGGATCGATGCCTGCACCTGCGGATAGTCGCGATTCGAAATGGATTGCAGCAGAAGGCGCCCGAGTCCCGGCCACGAGAAGATTTGCTCGGTGATGATCGCGCCGGTGAGCAGCGATCCGAACTGCAGCGCCAGCACGGTGATGACCGGGATCAGCGCGTTCTTCAGCGCGTGCCGGAAAATCGCCCGCGCGCGCGTCACGCCTTTCGCAATCGCCGTCGTCACATAGAGCTGCGTCAACTCCTCGGCCAGGCTCACGCGGATCATGCGCGTGAGGATCGCGGCCAGCGCCAGGCCCATCGTCACCGATGGCAGGACAAGCGAGCGGAGTCCCTGATCGCGGCCGGAAACCGGAAACCATTCGTGATTGATCGCGAAGGCAATGATCAGCAGGGGACCAAACCAGAAGCTCGGCATCGAGACGCCGATCAGCGCGAAGAAGCGCGCCAGATTGTCGATCCACGAGTTGCGATAGATCGCCGAGATGATGCCGAGGGGGAAGGCGACCAGCAGCGCGACGAACATCGCCCCGAACGCGAGCTGCATCGTCGCCGGATATCGCTCGCGAATCTGCTTGCTGACCAATTCGTTCGTTTGAAACGAGCGGCCGAAATCGCCGCGCACGACGTGGCTCAGGTAACTGATGTACTGCGTCCAGAGCGGCTGATCGAGCCCGAGCGCCTTGCGCACCGACTGCACGTCCTGCTCTGGCGCGTCCGGACCCGCAATCTGACGCGCCGGATCGCCGGGAATGAGATGAATCAGCGAGAAGACCAGCGTCAGGATTCCGAAGGTAATCGGAATCATTTGCAGGAAACGTCTGACAATGTATTGAGCCATCTGGCGGTCCTGAGTCCTGAGTCCTGAGTCCTGAGTTGTGCAACATCCTTGCTCAGGACTCAGGACTCAGGACTCTGGACTACGCTCCAAAGTTCCAACCCGCAATCTTCATGGTGGGCGCGATCGTACCGCCGAATGGATTCGACCATGATCCGGCGCGCCGCCGCTCTCGCGTCAGCCCTTCGACGTTGGAAAACGCCTCGACCATCGATTGTGTCCATCGCAGGTTCGGCAGCCGCGCGACGACGTCTCCGTCGCGAATGAGAAACGTTCCGTCGCGCGTCGTGCCGGTCATCATGGCAGTTTTGGGCTCGAGCAGGCCGTTGACGTAGTTGAATCGCGTGACCCATACGCCGTTTTTCGTCGACCGGATCAGCTCCTCGCGCGTGGAATCGCCGGCGTCGACGGACAGATGTAGCGCGACGCCATGTTCGGAGGATCCGAGGCCCCAGCCGTTGGCTGTCGGCGGAATTCGGAGGCGATCGGCGTACGCCTTGTCGACGACCGGAGTTCGCGCGATTCCTTTCTCGATGAGCGCAACGCGCCGCTTCGGCAGGCCCTCCAGATCGAACGGAAAGGGGAGGAAGCCGGGATCGATCGCGTCGTCGGCCAGCGTGAAATTCTTCGCGGCGATTTGCTTGCCGATATTTCCGACGAAGAATGAGGAGCCGTCTTCGAACGACTGACCCGAAAACGTGATCAGATTCATCCAATCCAACACTTCGGCGATCGCTGCCGGCTCGAGGATCGCGTCGTATTTTCCGTTTTCGATCTTGGCCTGCACTCCGGCAAACATCGTCGCCTTCTCGATCGCCTCAGCGCCGAGCGCGAGGATGTCGATGCCGCCGCGAGCGATGTCGGTCGCATATCCCGACTCGTCGCCGCGGATTGCGATCACGGTCGCTTCGCTGACGGTCATCGTGCAGTAGCGGCGCACGCCGTGCGAGTTGCCGCACGCGACGGACGACGCATCCGTGCCGTAGGCCCCCGCGAAATGCACGCCTGCTTCCCGGCCTCGATCAAACATCGTTCGCAGCGCCCGAGCTTTTTCCGCAGGCGAAATGTCCGCGCGCTGGAAAGTCGGAAGGTCGGGGACATCCTCTCCGCCGCGATAAAGACCTCCGAAGTCGCGCAGGGGAAGCGAGTGGCGCGCAGCCTCGCGAGCGACGCCGGCCATCTCGGCGATGTCGTCGGGTTCGAAGGACGTCGTCGACGCGACGCCCATCGCGTCATCGATGACGACCCGCAGCGTCAGCTCGGCGCTGATTTCCGACATGTTCTGGTGAAGGTTCGAATTCGCGAAGCGGCTGATGTTCGTGTCGCTCGACATGAAGATCGCGTCCGCTTCGCCGGCGTTGGCGGCGGCCAAAGCGCGTTCGATGATGTCGAGTGATTTGCGTTCAGATCTCATTGTCCTCTGTGCCTCTGTGGTGTGAACGGTTCACCACAGAGACACAGAGCACACGGAGTCATCACGTCATTTCCACATTGCGAAACCTCGCGACCGGCGCGCCGTGCGCCACGCGCATGGTCTGCATCGGATCGCCCTTGCCGCAATTCGGCAGGCCCCAGATCTGCCAGCTCGCCAGGTCGCCGACCGCGTCACACGAGCGCCAGAATTCCGGCGTCGTTCCACCGTAAACGGGATTTCGCACCAGGCGGCCGAGACGGCCGTTCTCGATTTCCCAGGCGACTTCGCAGCCGAATTGGAAATTCAGGCGGACGTCATCGATCGACCACGACTTGTTGGTGTCGACGAAGATGCCGCGCTTCGTGTCGGCGATGATCTCCGCGACCGGCGTGGATCCCGGCTCCAGATTGATGTTGGTCATGCGGATGATCGGAATTCGCGCCGCGGTTTCCGCGCGCACAGTGCCGTTCGACTTGCGTCCGATGGCCGGCGCGGTATCGCGGCCGGTGAGGTAATCGACGAAGATCCCGCCGGCGACGAGCGGAAATCGCTGCGCGGGCACGCCGTCGTCATCGAACGCGAATGAGCCAATCGATTTCGGGACC
Organism: Acidobacteriota bacterium; assembly: GCA_030948915.1. Classification (GTDB taxonomy): domain Bacteria; phylum Acidobacteriota; class Thermoanaerobaculia; order Gp7-AA8; family Gp7-AA8; genus Gp7-AA10. Next base: position 8,749 of record JALYZI010000213.1, on the reverse strand, counting down.
GTCGCGTCGGCCACGATGTTGACGAGATCGGATCCGTATCGAAATTTTCCGAGCATGGATGGCTGCAGAAACGAGCCGCCGGCGAGCGAGATCTCGAGGCCCATCGCGCGGTCGAGCTCGGTCGGATGCCCGCACGATTCGTGAACCTGCAGCGCGAGCTGCGACGATCCGACGATCAGATCGAATCGTCCGGCGGGCGATTTCGGCGCCGCCAGCAACGCCAGCGCTTCGTCGCGGATGTGCAGACCCTTGCCGGCCAGGTCGAGCTGCTCGATGAATTCCCATCCGGCCGCCTGAAAATCTCCGCCGAACGGATTGGGATACGTGCGCCGCTGAAATTCATCGCCCTCGATCGCGAGCGCTTCGATCCCGCCGCCCATCTCGGTCGTCGTCTGCTCGATGTAGCTTCCGACCGTCGACGCGAAGATTTTTTCCTGGCGATAGGACGAGATGTCGCCGGATGCCTGACGGATGCGCGGATCACTGCGCATCGGCTCGGTCGCGCTCAAGAGATGATCGATCTTGCGATCGAGCGGAATCGACCACGGATCTTTCTCGAATCGTGACTCCCACCTCGCGACGTGCGGCTCGACATCGCTCAACTCGATCGTTTGATTCGACGCGATGTTGGATGCCGCGGCGACTTCCAGCGCGCGTTGCGCGGTGCGGAGAACGGACTGCTCGTCAGCATCGCTGCTGGCGGCGAACCCCCATCCGTTTCCGACCAGCACGCGAACGCCGATGGCGCGATCGACGTTCGAGATCAGCGTGTCGACTTCGCCGTTGCGCACCCGGACGTGCTGATTGTGCGTCGCCGTAAAACGAACGTCGGCGTAGCGAAGTGCCGGATCGCGCAACGACTTGAGGGCATCCTCGAGCTGCTGACGCGACGGTGGCATTGGCGCGGATTATAGGAGCGGGCGCCATTACACTGTTGTGATGCACGTGTTGTGCGCCGTCGTCTTCTCCGGCGTTGTCGCCGCGCGCGGAATCTACGTCCGATCGCAGCCTTCGTGGCTCGATGGCGGCTTCGGGCGCTTCGACGCCGGCGCGAATAGCTCGACCGCAAGCGCGACGACGCATCAGGAAGAGGTGCATCTCGGCATCGACTGGACACCGGCGCAATGGCTGACCGTCCACGCGCACGGCCTCGCGCGCAAGAAGGGAGGGTTGGTCGAAGCCTACGTCGATCTTCGAAAGAGCGACTTTCGTCTGCGCGCCGGACAGTTTTTTCTGCCGACTTCCCGCGAGAACACCGATCGGCTTTGGAGCTCGCCATACACGATTTCGTTTTCTGCATTGAACACGTGGATCGGCCAGGAAGTGCGGCCGATCGGGGCGGAACTGCAGTGGCAACACCTGACGTCGAATGCTGTCATCACACTCGCCGGCGGCGCCTTCCGCGGCAACGACACGATGGGCGCCCTCCTCGGATGGCGCGGCTGGTCGATCGGAAACCATCTCGCTGTCTACAACGAAGTCCTGCCGCTTCCGCCGCTGCCCTTCTTCCCCGATCAGCGACGCGGAACGCAATCGTTCGGCCAAGATCTCGATGGCCGCACCGGATTGACCGCGCGAGTCCGCGTCAGTCTTCCCGAGCGGGCGATGCTGCAGCTTGCGCACGTCGACAACCGCGGCGATCGCGAGTTGTATCGCGGCGAGTATTCGTGGCAGACGAAGTTCAATGTGCTGAGCGGCCAGATCGACGGACAACGCGGAACGACGCTGGCGTCTGAATATGGATGGGGGACGACCGGCATGGGCTTCGCGCCTCGCGCGTTCGTCGATCTCGATTTCTACGCGGCGTATGTCTTGCTGTCGCAGACCTTCGGGCGCAATCGCGTTTCGGTGCGCGTCGATGTCTTCGGCACGACCGATCGCGACCACAGTTTCGCGGAAGTGAACAGCGAGAGTGGCCGCGCGTGGACGTTTGCGTGGTTCTACAACATTCGGCCGTCGATGCGATTCGGCGCCGAATTCGCGAATATCTCCGCGCAGCGAATTTCCGCGCCGGACCCCAATACCGATGGGCGCACGGTGACCGTTGAGGCGCGATATCGATTTTGACACTACAGGTATTTCCTGAACCAGTCGCCGGCGAGGCGCGCGACGATCTCGAGTGCGCCCGTCTCTTCGAATAGATGACTCGCGCCGGGAACGATTTCCATTTTGCGGAGCGCTTTCATCTGCTCGTACGCGTCTTTGTTCATCCCGATGACGGGAGCGTCGTCGCCGCCCACGATCAGCAGCGTCGGCGCTTTTACTTTCGAGAGCGCGCGTCCGGCGAGATCGGGACGTCCGCCGCGTGAGACGACCGCCGCGATGCGCTCCGGAATTCGCGCCGCCGCAACGAGCGCCGCGCCGCCGCCGGTGCTCGCCCCGAAGAGGCCGATTTTCAATTCGGAGTGTGCGCGGCCGAGCCATTCGGCGGTTCCGACGAGGCGCTCAGCGAGCAGCTCAATGTCGAAGCGCAGATGCGCGGTCCGCGTGTCGACCATCTCCTCGTCGTGCGTGAGCAGATCGATCAACAGCGTCCCGAGTCCGCCCTGTTTGCGCAGAGCCTCGGCGACGTAACGATTGCGCGAGCTGAAACGGCTGCTCCCGCTGCCATGCGCGAACAGCACGACGCCTGTCGCGCTTTGCGGAATGACCAGGTTTCCTTCGAGCGTGACGCCGCTGGCGCTGATGCGGACCAGACCTTCGTCGCGATCGGTCATCGCGTCAGTCATGGGCAGGTTGCTGCAGAAGCTCGTGCACTTCGTCGTCCGTCGTTTGCGAAAAATCGTCGTACCAGAGTCCGACCGCCTGGAACGGCTCGGGTGTGCGGAGGCACACCAGGTCGATTCCTTCGGCGCGAAATTCGTCGCACGTCTGTGCTGCGGCCACCGGCACCGCGACGAGGATCGCGTGCGGCTGCATCTTGCGAAGCGCCTGGACCGCGGCGCGCATCGTCGATCCGGTTGCCAGCCCGTCGTCGACGACGATGACGGTCTTGTTGCGAACATCGAGCGGCGGGCGCGTTCCGCGATACTCGCGTTCACGGCGTTCGAGCTCGAGCTGCTCGCGCTCCGCGACCTCATCGATCGTTTTCTGCGGAAGAGGGAGCCATCCGAGGACGTCGCGATTGATGACGCGGACGCCGCCGGTGGCGATCGCCCCCATCGCGAGCTCTTCGTGTCCAGGCACGCCTAACTTGCGGACGATGAAGACGTCGAGCGGGGCGTCGAGCGATTTGGCGACTTCATGTCCCACCGGCACGCCGCCGCGCGGCAGCGCGAGGACCATCAGGTTCCCCTGGGAACCGAGCCGCCGAGCCAGTTCACGCCCGAGGATCTGTCCGGCTTCGTGGCGGTCGCGGAAGCGCGCATCGCGCATCGGTGAATCCTACCGCCGGCGCATGCGGCTGTGGAACGATTCCACTTCGGCGCGCACGAACTCGAGTTGCGCCATGAGCACTTCGACTTCGTCGGCCAGCTTGCGGATCCGCTCGCGCATGGGTGAGCGCCGATCTCCACGCCGATTAGCAGCCAGATCGTGCCAGAGTTGCAGGCGCTCAGGGTGATTCAGGCTGGCAATACGGGCAGCGAGCGGGTCGACGTTGCCCTCGCCTTCGCCATCGACGATCAGGTCGCGAGGCGAAGCCTTCAGTACTTTGCAGAGGATCAGAAACAGACCTAGCTCGAGGCCTTGCTTGTCACGCTCGATCCGCGACAGCGTCGCAACGCTGATCCTGGCTCTGCCCGCGACATCGTTGAGTGACAACCGCCGGGCCTGGCGGGTCTGGCGAATCCTATCGCCGATCATCGAGGCCATAATTTCAAAACCGCTTTGCGTGCCTGCAAATGTCACTCCCGGTTTGCGCACTCGGTTGTTAGATGAAGTACGTCCTGGATGTCGAAGGGCTTGCGGATGACGGCGTGAACCCTGGAAGTATCCACGCCTTTCAGCACACCGCCGCTCGCGCCGGTCAAAACAATCGTTCGTGGAAGCATCGAGGGATTGTGCTCCTCGAGATAGTTGATGACTTCCATTCCGCTGACTTCGGGAAGAATGAGATCGAGCACGACGACGGCGTACGGGTTTCCATCGCCATCGAGTTTTTGCATCGCTTCACGGCCGTGGCTGGCGAAATCGCATTCGAACCCGGCGTCGACGACGAGGATTCGCGGGGCCATTTGGTTTTTGGAGGACGCGGCGATTTCATGACGTTTGCGGGGCGCGCAAAGTTTTGTGGGATTTGCGTTCGGCGCAAAGTCCATCCCTCGTTTCCACCCGGCGGCAAGTGCTTTGATTCGATAGAATCCGCAAATTCCGGCCAGAGAGATCCGCCTGTTCCTCCTCATCACGGCAGCGCTGGCTGTTCCTTTCTACGTCGCACTCTTCATCCACGGCGCGGCTGGATGGCGCGGTCTCTACCATCATCTGTTCATGTGGACTCCGGCGGTGGCGGCGCTCAGCGCGTCATGGATCGTTCGCAGAAAAATCGAGGGCTTCGGTTTTCGCCTCGGGAAACCCCGCTTCTACTTCTTCAGCTATCTCATCCCGATTCTCTTTTGCGTTCCGGTCTACGTTCTGACGTGGGCGCTCGGCCTCGGAAAATTCGACGCCTTGATCACGGTCGCAAGCCGTTTTCATCTTCCGCCGGGCGTCACGGGATTTCTCGCGCTGCTGGCGCTCGGTCTCATTGTCGCGCCGCTCGCGATGCTCGACACGCTCGGCGAAGAAATCGGATGGAGCGGACTTCTCACTCCACGCCTGGCTGAGATCACGACCTTCACGCGCGCCAGCCTGATTCGTGGCGGTGTCTGGTCGCTCTGGCATTACCCGCTGGTCGTGACGTTGTTGCCGAAGTACCGGCGGGACTTGCCCATCTGGTATGCGCTGATGTGCATGACGGTCGCGATCGTCGCGGTTTCATTCGTCTACACCTGGCTGCGTTTGCGATCGGGCAGCCTGTGGCCGTGCGCGCTGCTGCATGCGGTGAGCTCGAATTGCCAGGACATCTTCGAGTCGGCCACGAGAAATACCGGACCGACGCACTACATCACGTACGAATACGGCGCCGGATTCGCGATCGTGTTGTCGATCATGGCGTTTTTCGTCTGGCGGAAAGCCGCATGACCGAGCTTCGCCGGGACCTCGGCACGATCGAGTCGTACGCAACGATCATCGGCATTCTCATCGGCGCCGGAATCTTCAAAGTCACCAACGAGGCCTGGGCTCTCACCGGACCGAGCGTCATCCTCGGATACCTCGTTCTCGCGCCGGCGATTCTCGCGACGTCGGTCGCGTATTCGGTTTTCATCTCGACGCCGCTCGGACGCGAACCGGGCGGCGAGTACGCGCACATCTCGCGCACATTCGGCGGCCATGGTCTGGCGTTCGTCGGCGTGTGGCTGAAAATCATTTCGTACATCGGCGCGCTCGCGTATCTCGCCCGTGCGTTCGCTGATTACCTCCTCGGAGGACGCCGGCCATCACTCGCTATGCCGATCGCAGTGGCGGTCCTTCTTTTTTTCTATGTCGTTCACGTGATCGGAGTCCGCTGGTTCGGCCGCGCGCAGGTCTGGATGTGCCTCATCCTCGGCGTCTCGCTGGTCGTGCTGATCATTCCCGGACTCTTCGCAATTCATCCTGCGAATTACCGACCGTTCATCACGTACGGACTCCGCGGTTTTGCGGCCAGCCTTCCGCCGCTCTTCTTCGCCTACGCCGGGTTCGAATCGCTCGCTCAGACGGCGGGCGAGGTGCGTGACAGCACCCGCCGCCTTCCGCGCGTTTTTCTTCTCGGGATCGCCGCGACGACTGTCATCTATCTATTGATGTCGATCGTCGCGTTCGGAGTCTTGCCTGGTCAGCAACTGGCAGCATCCGTCGCGCCGATGACGACGGTGGCTTCGCAATATCTGCCGGCCGGCGCCGAGGTGCTGATCACGATCGGAGCGCTGATGGCGATCACGACTTCGCTCAACGGGACGATGCTCGTGCCGTCGCGCGTCGCGATTGTGCTCGCCGAAGATCGCCTGGCGCCGCAATGGCTCGCGCGCGTTTCTCCGCGTACCGGCACGCCCGTCATCGGATTGACGATCACCGCGGCCGCCGCGCTCATCCTGCTGCTCAGCGGACAGGTCGGGCTCGCGCTCAACATCGCTGTCTTCGCGCTGGTCGTCCTCTATTTTCTGCACAGCTTCGCGCTTCTGATGTTGCCGAGGATGAATCGCGAGCTGTTCGAGTCGGTGACGGTGCGGATTCCGCTGATCGTGCAGCGCATCGCGGCCGTCATCTCGATGCTCGCGATGGGGGCGATCATCGCGCTTTCCTCACTTTCGACGGTCGAGCTCGCGCTGGTCTGGGGCGTTGTCGGCGGTGTTCTCTACGCCGTAGCGCACCGCCGGGCTTCCCGCGGGATAAAAAACTCCGAGCAGTCGAAGCTCGTCTGAGGTTGTGTTCTCGACGCAGTGCACCTGCCGCTTCGGCAGGTAGACGCACGCGCCGGGGCGAATCGGCGTCTTCGATTTGCCGGCCCACAGAAATCCGGAGCCCTTCAGGATGCAAAGCATTTCTTCGTACAGGTGAAAGTGATCGGGCGCGCGGCCGGGCGGGATCGATCCCACGAATTGCGTGATCTCGCTCTGGATCAACTCGCGATACCAGCGGTCGCCCGTCTGTTGAACGGGAACGTCTTCGAGCCGTACTGGAGCGCCGGCCTCCGGCCGGCCGGTGCGCCGCCGGCTCGGCGGCGCGGCAACTCCAACGGCCGTAACGTTCCCAAGCTCAAACTCCGCGCCGGCTGGAAGAAGCAGGCCGGAATCCTCCTCGAGCACGTACAGCACCTCATCGAAGTCGTCGTTGCTGATCGTCGCCGGCCCATTCACCACCCGCATCGCGATGGCCTCACCCTGCAGCCTTTTTCCGGCGCGGAGATCGTCGAGCGACGTGATCACGACCATTCCTGGATTATCCTCTAGGGCGCATGGATTCGAAGCTCAATCAGGATTGGATCCGATACGAGCAGGTGGAGAAGCGGCAGAGCTACCACCTCGCGGAGGAAGCCGGCGAACAATTCGACGACGACTTTGAAGTTCGCACCTGCGACATGCGCAAGCCGTCATTCGCGCAGGACCTCGGCGACGCGCTGCGCGAAATCGGATTCGCGATCATCGAAGGGCACGGAATCGACCCGGCGCTCTACGACGAAGCCGAGAGCAAGATCCTGGAAATGTTCGAGCGGCTGACGCTCGATCAGAAGATGCAGTTCCGCGCGCAGCGGTACGGCTCCGTCAATCAGGGATATTTTCCGATCAAGGAGACCAGCCAGCAGCATCCCGATCTCGTCGAGGGATGGGTCTTCTGCCGCCGCGGGTTCGAAAGGCCGGACGAATTCTGGCCGCTGCCGGAGTACGAGAAGTTTTTCCGCAAAATCGTCGCGGCGCATGAGCGCCTGATCCTGCCGATCATGCAGGGCATGTTGACGTACCTCGGCACCGATCCCCATCTCTACGACCGGAAGCTGACCGGGACGAACTTCGGGTTGCGCCTTAACTACTATCCGCCGATGTCGCGCGAGATGGACGACTCCGGCGCGGCGCGCCTTCTGGGGCACGAGGACGTCGATCTCTTCACATTTCTGCCGGCGCCGCGTGTGGAAGGCCTGCAGATTCTGAATCGACGCAACATGAAATGGATCCGCATCCGCGCGCCGCGCGGGTCGATCATCCTCAACACCGGCGACTACATGCAGCGCATCAGCAACGACATCTTTCCGTCGACGACACATCGCGTCAGCAAGCCGCGCGATCCCGAGCAACGGAATCAGACGCGCGTCTCGCTGCCGATGGCGGTCTACGTCTGGGAAGACGAAGTTCTGGAAGTCCTGCCCGGAATTCACAATCCTAAATACGCACCAATAAAAGCGATTGAATTTCATACATCAATAACGAGTAAGTTTTATGGTGATGATTACGCGGTGAAGGCGTGAGTTCAATAAGTCCTGCGTCCTGTGTCCTGCGTGCTGCGTCCAGTTTGAGTTCGCACGCAGGACGCAGGACTCAGGACGCAGGACCGTTTTGACCGACACGCTCCTTCGCTACCGCGATCGCTTCCCGATCCTGAAGCGCACGAAGTATCTCGTCTCGCATTCGCTGGGCGCGATGCCGGAGGCCACCCGCGACGCGCTGGCCGAATATGCCGACCTGTGGGCCTCGCGGGGCGTGCGGGCGTGGGGGGACAAGTGGTGGATGATGTCGATCGAGATCGGCGACATCATCGCGCCGCTCATCGGCGCGCCGCCGGGATCGGTGGTCATGCTTCCGAACGTGACGACGGCCGAAGCGGTCGTGCTGTCGTCGTTCGAATACACGGCGCCGCGCAATCGCGTGGTGATCGTCGACGGAGAATTCCCCTCCGTCCGCTACATCTACGACCGCCTCGCCCGGCGTCTCGGCGCGGAAATCGTCGACATCCCGCACGACGCTTCGGGACTCGGATTCGATCTCGATCGATTGCTGTCGGCGATCGACGAGCGCACGCAGATCGTGCCGCTGGCCCACGTGCTGTTCGAATCGTCGTTCATGATTGACGTGCAAGCGATTGCGAAACGCTGCCGCGACGTCGGCGCGACGCTGGTGCTCGACGTCTTTCAATCCGCCGGCATCGCGGAAGTGAAAGTTCACGAATGGGACGCGCCGATCGCTGTCGGCGGAGTGCTCAAGTGGTTGTGCGGCGGGCCGGGCGGGACTTTCCTGTACGT
>JALYZI010000202.1 GCA_030948915.1 Acidobacteriota bacterium | reverse complement strand
AGGTAGTACTCGTAAACCAGGCGGGCGGCCGAGGGCGCGATGCGATGACGGCCTTTGAAGTTTGCGGGCGGCTTGGCGTTGCTGTCTGTCAGGAGATGATGGTCGAACCAGGTTCCGCAGCCCGGGTGATACGGGACGTTCGCGAGGATGTCGTCGCCGCGAATGGGGACCTTCCTGTCGGTCACATCCTGCGGATGGACCAGCACCACTTCGTCGATCGGCTCGATGACCGTGATGATGACCGCGCTGGTCAGGCCATCCATATCCCCACGCGTAACGAGCCGCATCGATACGTTTTTATCCCGATCGAGCGAATCGATCAAGCCCGCCCCCTTGCCAAACCGCAAACGCGATGCTATTTTTCCAGCACATGCTAGAAATCCAGCACCGAAAAGCGAGGCCGCAATGAAGAAAATGGAGTCGATGAGCCGCCGCGAACGCGAAATGATGGACATCATCTTTCGCGCCGGCAAAGCCACCGCCAGCGACGTGTTGGATGCCATGACCGAGCCGCCCAGCTACTCCGCGGTCCGCGCAACGCTGCGCGTCCTCGAGAACAAAGGCCTCTTGCGGCACGAGGATGACGGCACGCGCTACGTTTACCGTCCGACGCTGAATCGCGAGAAGGCGCGTCAAAACGCGCTCGATCATCTTCTCGCGACATTCTTCGAGGGCTCGGTCGCGAAGGTCGTGGCCGCGCTGCTCGAGAAATCGAACGGCGCGCTCTCGCAGCAGGATCTCGATCGCATCGCGGGCCTGATCGCGGCGGCCAAGAAAGAAGGCCGCTGATGCAATTCCTTCTGTTCCTGCTGTTGAAAGTGACGCTGGTTGCCCTCATCGGCAGGCTTGCGATTGCCGCGATGCCTCGCGCTTCGGCGTCGACGCGCTATTTGATGGCGGTGACGACACTCTGCTCGATGCTGCTCATTCCCGTCATCGGCGCGTCAGGATTCGAATGGCGTTTGTCGGTGCTACCGGCGCGAGGATCCGTGGGTCGAGGCGCAGGTCCGCGCGGCGCGCGCGAAGGAAGAGTAGCCCGTCAGCCGAACGGCTAACGGCGAACGGCCATCGGCTAACGATTCGGCTAAGCTAAAGCCGGTCCGATGCATGCCGAACGCGCGCGCCTGACGGGCGACGCTCATCAACGAGGTCGCTGGCACAAGTGGGGTCCGTACCTTGCCGACCGCGCGTGGGCCACGGTCCGCGAGGACTACAGCAGCAACGGCGACGCATGGGCCTTCCTGCCGCACGATCTCGCGCGATCGAAAGCCTATCGCTGGGGCGAGGACGGCATCGCAGGATTCTGCGATCGCTATCAGATCCTCTGCTGGTCGCTCGCGCTGTGGAACGAACGCGATCCCATTCTGAAGGAGCGCTATTTCGGCGTGGTGCCGAGCGAAGGCAATCACGGCGAGGACGTCAAAGAGTGTTACTTCTACGTCGACGCGCTTCCGAGCCACGCGTATCAGCGCATGGTCTACAAATATCCGCAGCGGGCATTTCCGTACGCGCAGCTCGTCGAGGAGAACCGCCGCCGCGGCACGCAGGATCCCGAATTCGAGCTGATCGACACCGGTATCTTCGACGAGGGCCGCTACTTCGACATCGTCGTCGACATCGCGAAGGAGACGGAAGACATCGTTCTCTTTCGCATCACGGCGTACAACCGCGGCCCCGATCGCGCGCCGCTGCATCTGATTCCGCATCTCTGGTTTCGCAACACGTGGGCGTGGGACGGAGCACAGGCAACGACGCCGATCATTCGTGCGACGCAGCAGGGATTACTCGCCGACGACTGCACCGCCCCTCCCCTTCCCGGTTTGCTCGCCGATACGCGGCTCGGTGCTCACCATCTCGAGCTGCCGAGCGACGCACAGTTGCTGTTCAGCGACAACGAGACGAATTCGGAGCGTGTCTTCGGACCGGGCAATACATCGCGGAGCCGCTACACGAAGGACGCCTTTCATCGATACATCATCAATGGTGAGCGCGATGCGGTGAATCCGGAGCAAGCCGGGACAAAGGCGTGCGGATGGCAACGCGTAGAGATCGATCCGGGAGAGTCGCACGTGATGCACATGCGATTGACGCCGGAAACCGACCACCGGCCACTGGCCAGCGACATCGACCAGATCATCCTCGAGCGGCGCAAAGAAGCGGATGAGTTCTACACCGCAATCCACCCCGAAAAAGCCACTCACGAAGAGCGCGGGATTCAGCGGCAGGCATTCGCCGGCCTTTTATGGTCGAAGCAGAGCTATCTCTTCGACGTCGACATGTGGCTGGAAGGTGATGATCCGAACCGGCCGCCTCCGTCGAATCGCCAGGCCGGACGCAATCGGCATTGGCGCCATCTCAACTCGAAGCGCATCCTGTCGATGCCCGACAAGTGGGAGTACCCGTGGTTCGCGGCGTGGGACCTCGCATTTCACGCCGTCGTGCTGGCGCTCATCGACGCCAGGTTCGCGAAGGAACAACTGTGGCTGATGTTGTTCGAGCAGTTCCAGCATCCGAACGGACAGATACCGGCGTACGAGTGGGAATTCTCCGATCTCAATCCGCCGGTGCACGCGTGGGCGGTCTGGCGCGTCTACAACATGGACCGCATCCGCAACGGCGCCGATCGCGACTTTCTCGAGAAGTGCTTCCACAAGCTGATGTTGAATTTCACGTGGTGGGTCAACAAGGTCGACAGCGAGGGCAACAACGTCTTCGAAGGCGGCTTCCTCGGACTCGACAACATCGCGGTCTTCGATCGCAGCGAAAAACTTCCCGGCGGTGCGAGTCTCGAACAAAGCGATGCCACCGGCTGGATGGGGATGTTCTGCCTCATCATGATGCGGATATCGCTGGAGCTCGCGAAAGAGAACTCGGTCTACGAAGGGCTGGCGACGAAATTTTTCGAGCACTACGTCTACATCGGCGCGGCCATGAAGATGATTCGCGGCGATCAGACGTTGTGGGACGAACAGGACGGATTCTTCTATGACCTGCTCCGCTTTCCCGACGGATCGGCCGTGCCGTTTCGTGTCCGGTCGCTGGTCGGTCTCATTCCGCTTTACGCCATCGAGCGGCTCGAAGAAAAGTGGATCAAGCCTTTCGACATCTTCCGCGAGAATCTCAGCTGGTTCCTCAAACATCGCAGGGAGATCGTCGACCGCTGCGTCACGACCGTCCATTGCGACGGCGACGACACACACGTGCTGGCGGTCGTCGATCAGGATCAACTCAAGTCGCTGCTGATGCGCGCGATTGATACCGAGGAGTTCTTGTCGCCGTTCGGGATGCGGAGTCTGAGCAAGGTGCATCAGCGCAATCCGTTCAAGTTCGGTGATGCCGAGGTGCGGTATGAACCCGCGGAATCGATCGAGAGGCTGAAGGGCGGCAACAGCAACTGGCGCGGGCCGGTGTGGTTTCCGACGAACTTTCTCCTCATCGAGACGCTTCGCAAGCTGGAGAAAGCGTTCGGCGGAAGCCTGCGCGTAACGGCGACGACGGCCAGCGGAGACCGCCCGGTCGAGATGCTGACGCTGAGCGGACTCGCGTCGCGGCTCGCCGATCGCCTCATCAAATTGTTCATGCCGGATGCAGATGGCTATCGTCCGATTTATGGTCCGCGCGGCACGCGCAAAGCGGAGCTGTTCGCGCGCGATCCGCATTGGAAGGACTTGATCCTGTATTACGAATACTTCAACGGAGACACCGGCGAAGGCCTCGGCGCCTCACATCAGACGGGATGGACGGCGCTGGTCGCGAGCCTGATCGACGAGTGGCGGAACTGATATCGTCCGCACCATGCTGGCTCTACTTATCGCCGCCGCTCTATCGATGCAGACCGCGCTCGCCCCAACCGGCGAGGTCGTCGCCGTTGACACACCGCGCACGAGTGTCGAGGGAAACACGTTCATCGTGCCGGCCGGCTGGAAAATCGAAGTCCGCGGCCCCGCAACGATCCTCGAAGCGCCCGAAGGCGGCTCGCATATCGCGTTGATCGATGTGCACGCGAAGGACGCCGATAGCGCGGTGGCATCGGCGTGGACAGCGTATCGACCCGACGCGAAGTGGCCGGTGAAGGTCACGAATGAGTCCCCGGACAAAGATGGCTGGTCAAACATCCGCGATTACACGTATCTGACCTCTCCGAACGAAAAACGCGACGTCGTTGCCACGACGCTGCGCGCCGGCGAGACGTGGACCGTCGCGATCTACGACATGGACCAGGCTGTCGGCGAGAAGCGAGGAGCACAGGTCGCGTTGATTTTCAGCCGCCTGCTGCCGAAGGGTTATCAACGCGAGACCTTCGCAGGAAAGACAGCCAACAAACTCGATGCAAAACGTATCGCGGCGCTGTCGGCGTTCGTCGAGAGCGGCCGGAAACAACTCGGCGTGCCGGGCGTTTCCATCGGCCTGATTCAGAACGACAAGATCGTCTTCGAAGGTGGTTTCGGAGTTCGCGACATCAGCAGCAAAACGAAAGTCGACGCCGATACGCTGTACATCATCGCGTCGAACACGAAAGCGCTCACGACGCTGATGCTGGCAAAGCTGGTCGATGAGAAGAAGCTCACCTGGGACACGCCGGTCACCACGCTTCTACCGACGTTCAAGCTCGGCAACGCCGACACCACGAGCCGCGTGCTGGTCAGGCATCTGATCTGTGCGTGCACCGGCCTGCCGCGCCAGGATTACGAGTGGCTACTGCAATTCAAAGATGTCACGCCCGACGGTGCGTTGGCGACGCTGGCGACCGTTCAGCCGACAAGCAAGTTCGGCGAGATGTTCCAGTATTCGAATCTGCTCGCCGGCGCCGGGGGCTTCGTCGGCGGTCACGTGCTCTATCCCGATCGCGAGCTGGGAGCGGCCTACGACCAGGCGATGCGCACCCGCGTCTTTGCGCCCCTTGGAATGAAATCGACAACGTTCGACTTCAAACGCGCTCTCGAAACCAATCACGCGACAGCGCACGCTCCCGATATCGACGGTAAACCTGCGCACGCCGACATGGACGTCAATTACTCGATCATTCCGCTGCGTCCGGCGGGCGGCGGGTGGAGCAACGTTCGCGATCTGATGAAGTACGTGCGGATGGAGCTGGACGAAGGCGTGCTGCCCGATGGCAAACGCTACATCAGCAAGGACGCGCTGCTAGCGCGGCGCATACCGCAAGTGCCGATCGGCAAGGACATCACTTACGGCATGGGCCTGATGGTCGATACGAAGTACGGAATTCCGGTCGTTCATCACGGCGGCGACATGATCGGCTATCACAGCGACATGATCTGGCTCCCGCAGCAAAATGTCGGAGCGGTCATTCTGACGAACGCCGATCCCGGTTGGGCGCTGCGAGGGCCGTTCCGGCGAAAACTACTCGAGCTTCTCTTCGACGGCCGGCCGGAAGCGGATGCCGATGTCGCTGGCGCCGCCCGGACCTTTTTCGAGCAGATGGCGGCCGATCGGAAACTGCTGACAGTGCCGGCAGACGCCGCAGACGTTTCCAAACTCGCGACGCATTACGCGAATCCTGCGCTTGGCGATATCACGGTCAGCCATGCAGGCCCCGCAACAATATTCGACTTCGGCGAATGGAAGAGCGAAGTCGCTACCCGCCACAATCCCGACGGCACGCTGTCGTTCATCACGATCGAACCCGGGGTCAATGGATTTGAGTTTGTCCTCGGCAGCGGCGATAAACGTTCGCTCATCGTCCGCGACGCACAACACGAATACGTCTTCGCCGAGCGTTGATCAGAACAGCCGGCCTGCCAGCGCGGGGACGGCTGTTTCGACGCGCAAAATTCGTGGCCCGAAACGCACCGCTTGAAATCCGGCGCGCTCGAGCGATGTGATCTCCTCTTCGATGCATCCGCCCTCCGGCCCGACGACGAGGGTCACGGGCTGCTTCACATCGTGCGGGCATTCCTTTGCCGCAACCGGATGCGCGACGAGCGGCAATGTGCCTTTCGCGATCGCGGGCAGCTCGTCTTCAACGAACGGACGAAAGAACCGGCGCAGTTCGACCGCCGGCATCACGGTGTCGCGCGCCTGTTCGAGTCCGAGAATGCATTGCAACCGGATGTTGTCGGCGGCAACTCGCGGCGATTTCCAGTAACCCTTTTCAACGCGCCACGCGTTGATGAGAAAAATCTGCTTGATGCCCATCGAAGCAGCGCCGGCGATCACGCGGTTGAGCACCTTGGGACGCGGGAGCGCAAGGACGAGAGTGAGCGGGATGGGGGGAGGCGGATCGCTGTCGAGATGCACTTCGAGCTCGCCCGGCCCGACGATCTTTCCGACTCCGCAGCGGCCATTGATCACGCCGACGCGCAGCTCGTCGCCGCCGATGCGAGCGATTGCATCGCGCCGGCGTCCAATCACTCTCACGCGCGTTTCGGTGAGGAAGTCTTCGGGGAAGAGAAGCAGCAGATTCATCGCGCAACACAGATTAAGCTGCGGTATATGATTCGCGCGTGAATATCGAGACCCGCAAAAAAGGCGACGTCGTGATCGTCGACTTTCAAGGCCGGCTGGCGATCGGCGTCGGCGACGAGCTCCTTCCCGCCCTGATCGAGCAACTTCTCGGCGAGGGCAATCGCAAGATCCTGCTCAACCTCTCCGACATGGACTACATCGACAGCAACGGCCTCGGCGAGCTCGTTCAAAGCCTCAAAACGTCGAAGCGATTCGGCGCCTCGCTTCGCCTTCTCAAACCGCAGGACCGCGTCCGCAAGACTCTCAGGCTGACGAATCTTCTTCCGATGTTCAGCGTTTACGAGACCGAGGCGGATGCGCTGAAGGGGTTCGCGAGCGAGGCTTAGCACCGATCCTGAAATTGTGGAAGGCATGAGCATGAGCCTTCTTCTCGCCCTCCTTTTTCTGCTCCAGGACGATACTCCGCCGGCAAATCCTCCGGCGAACGTCATCAGCGGCCCGCTGACGATGGCAGCATCGACCGAGAAACGGGATTCCAATGGTGATCGGCCGCTGATGTGAAGGAAAGGTGACAGAGCGTAAACGAACTCCGCGTTCCTGCAGTCTCCTCCGTAGCATGCTTGAAACAAGGAGGAACGCTGATGCCACGGCGCCTCACGCTCGTTTTCGGCGCGCTCATGTTGCTGGCCGCTCGGCCGAATCCCCCCGATCTCGGTGCCACTGTCTCCGACGGCGCATGGACCCAGTTCGATGGCGGCATCGACGGACGCAAGCCTCGAAGCGTCATCACCTCGCAGAACGTGAGTCAGCTCGAGGTCGCGTGGCGCGCGGTTCTTCCCGAGGCATCTGACGGCTCGCCGGTTTATGTGAGCGGCGTCTCGACGCGGCGCGGCATTCGAGATCTCCTGGTCGTCAACACGACCGCCGGCCGGCTCGTGGCCGTGGACGCGAACACCGGAGTGCGAATATGGGAGACCGCGGCGCCGGACGGTCCGCGATGGACAACCTCCTCGCCCGCCGTCGACCCGAGCGAGATTTATGTCTTTGGCTACTCGCTCGACGGCTACGTCCATCGCCATGAGCTGGCGACTGGAGAGGAAGCGATTGGTCCGGGATGGCCGGCGCTGATCACGCTGAAGGGCGGCGTCGAAAAAGGATCGTCGAACATCACGATCGCGACGGCGCGAAATCATAGATCATATTTGTATATGACAATTGCTGCTTATCCTGATCCGGGCGATGACGGCGACTATCAGGGTCACCTCGTCACCGTCGACATCGAAAACGGCGAACAGCATGTGTTCAATGCCTTATGCAGCGACAGCGACGAACACTTCGATGTCGGTGGCTGTGGGAGTTTCCAGGCAGGCATCTGGGCGCGCGCCGGCGCGGTCTACGATCCGGCAACCGATCGCATCTTCGTCACCACCGGAAACGGACCCTTCACGGCGATCGACGGCGGCCACGATTGGGGCACCAGCGTGGTTGCGCTCCGTCCCGATGGTAAGACCGACGGCGGAAAGCCTCTCGACAGCTGGACGCCCGAGAACTATCAGGAGCTGACGGATAAAGACCTCGATCTCTCATCGACCGCGGTCGAGCCGCTTCCCACTTTCCATCGCGGCTGGCCGCGGCTCGGTTTGCAAAGTGGCAAGGATGGCCGGTTACGCCTTCTGAATCTCGAAGATCTCAGCGGCGCCGGCGGACCGGGCAATGTCGGCGGAGAGCTCGCGGTCATCGATCTGCCACAAGGTCACAGCGTCCTGACCCAGCCGCAAGCGTGGCTCGATGGAAGGATGACGTGGGTCTTCGTCTCGAACAATCACGGCATTGCAGCGTTCGAGCTCGTGCCCGACGATGGTGGCAACCCCGAGCTAGTTCTGCGATGGAGCAGCAACCTGTCCGGAACGACGCCCATCATCATCAATCGAGTGCTGTATCTGGCGTCACCGCACACATTCACGGCCATGCGGCCGGCGACCGGCGCAGTGTTGTGGCAGGACAAGACGATCGGAGACATCCACTGGCAGAGTCCGATCATCGTCAACGACAAGGTCTACCTCTCGGACGATGCCGGCTACGTCACAGCGTATTCGCTGCCGAGGACGGGCGGCTAGCGAGCTCGCGGCCGGCGGGCATCGGAAGCCGATCGGGCTTCCTGCTGCCGGTCATCTCGAGCAGCAGCGCCCAGTAGACGCTGACCGATCGCGCGAGCAGCCACAGCGGCGCGTAAAAACACGCACGCAATGGGAAAAACGTCTCGGCACCAATCCGGCCGCGGATCGCGAGCGCGAGCGCGCAGAATTCGACGACGCCGAGATACATGGCCGCGGCCTGAAGACCACTGAGGAGCGCGAGGATCAGCGCGAGGGGAAACACGGCGAAGAAAATTGCAGGCTGATCGAGCTGCCGAGGGCGATCGCGCAGCCAGCGTTCGAGCGTCGGCGGAATTCTCCTGACGAAGATCTCCATCGCCGAAAAAACTTCGGCGCCGTGTGATTCGAGCCGCCGCGGCGGGCGATCCGTCGCGATCGAACTATCGATACCGCGAAGTCCCCGCACGGCGCGCTTTCGGAATCCAAACGTGACGGCATCCTCGGCAACCGGGCCGATTCCGCGGCGCAACAGCATGCGTCCGGCTTCCATCCCGCCCCACCACGGCAGCGGATCGAAGTAATCCTGCGGCTCGACGACTTCGTGCAGATCGAGCAGCGCGCAGAGATGATCGAGACCGTCGTGACTGTAACGCACCTGCGCATCGGCGACGATCACCTTGTTGCAGGAGGCGACATCGAGCGCCGCGCGCACCGGGTCGACGTGCGTTTTCACCGGGATATACATTCCCACCCACCGCAGGACGCGCCGATTCTCTTCGCTGGGAAGCGCGTCGATGATCGCGATCTCGAAATCGCAGACTGAGAGTGACGAGAGGTAGCCGGCGAGATCGTGAATCTCCTCGGTCGATGCGAATTCGCGCCGCAGCATGACCAGATATGTGCATCGACGCTCGCCCGAGGACCGATGTTTCATGGCGACTGGCCAAAGCGAGGCGTGTGCCACGCTGGCACTCGAATTGCCGAGGACGCCTGCAGTGAAGATCTGGCCGGGAAATCCCTATCCGCTCGGCGCGACCTACGACGGATCGGGGACGAACTTTTCGGTCTTCTCGGAAGTCGCAATGCGCGTCGAGCTGTGTCTGTTCGACGACCACGGCGCGCAGACCTGCGCCGATCTTCCCGAATCGACCGGCTTCATCTGGCACGGATACATTCCGAACATCGGTCCCGGCCAGCGTTACGGCTACCGCGTGCACGGAGTCTGGGATCCGCAGAAGGGCCATCGCTGCAATCCCTCGAAGCTTCTTCTCGATCCATACGGCAAAGCGGTGGAAGGCGTAGTGCAGTGGAACGCAGCGGTCTTTCCGTATCTTTTCGGTCAAGGCGAAGACTCGAAGAACGAGACCGACAGCGCGCCGTTCATGCCGAAGTCGGTCGTCATCAATCCGTATTTCAACTGGGGCAACGACCGCCATCCGCGCACGCCGTGGCACGAGACGGTGATCTACGAGGTGCACGTCAAAGGCTTCACGAAACGACAGCCGCAGATTCCGGAAAACATGCGCGGGACATACGCCGGACTCTCGCATCCGGCGGCGATCAAATATCTGCGCACGCTCGGAGTCACCGCCGTCGAGCTGCTGCCGGTGCATCAGTTCATCCACGACTCGCTCCTGATCGAGCGAGGACTCCGCAACTACTGGGGCTACAACTCGATCGCCTATCTGGCAGCGCACAACGAGTATTCGTCGGGTGGTCAGCTCGGCCAGCAGGTTCAGGAATTCAAGCAGATGGTGAAGACGCTTCACGATGAAGGCATCGAGGTCATCCTCGACGTCGTCTACAACCACACTGCCGAAGGCAACCACCTCGGTCCGATGCTTTCGATGAAGGGCATCGACAACGCCGCGTACTATCGACTCTCGGCGGAGAACCCGCGGTATTACAACGATTACACCGGCACCGGAAACAGCCTGAACATGCGGCACCCGCACGTGCTGCAGCTGATCATGGACTCTCTGCGCTACTGGCACAC
>JALYZI010000189.1 GCA_030948915.1 Acidobacteriota bacterium | reverse complement strand
CGAGGAGCTCCATGACGAGGTAGGAATCGCCGACGTCGTAGAGCGTGCAGATGTGCGGGTGATTGAGCTGCGAGATCGCGCGCGCTTCACGCTCGAATCGGATCTTGAACTGCGCATCGCCGGCCAGTGCGGCGGGGAGGATCTTGATCGCGACGCTGCGATCGAGCCGTGTGTCCCGGCCCCGCCATACCTCCCCCATCCCGCCCGCCCCCAGCGGCGCGACGATTTCGTAGGGGCCGAGGCGGGTGCCGGCGACAATCGTCATCGATTACGCGCAGCGCGTCAGCGCGAGCATCGTGACATCATCGCCTGCCGGCGCGTCGCCGATGTGGCGATTCACGTGCTCCTCGATCGCCAGCAGCATGCGCGCGGCGTTCTCGCAGTGCAGCGACTTCAGCGTCTCGGCCACCACCTCGAGTCCGAGCTGCTCTTCCAGAGAGTTCTCCGCTTCCGTGACGCCGTCGGTGAAGAGCACCAGCGAATCGCCGGTCTTCAGCTCGATGGTCTGATTGCGATATTGCGCGTTTGGAAAGAGTCCGACGACCAGGTCGGTCGATCGCAGCGCTTCCACTCCAGCGGACGAAACGACGAGCGGCGGAACGTGTCCGGCGTTTGTGAACTCGACACGGCCGTTCGTGGGATCGAGGACGCCGAGGACCATCGTGACGAACTTCGTCGGCGCGGTCTTCGGCGCGAGCGTCGCATTGAGCTCGCGCATGAGATCGGCGGGCGTCGGATCGGTGCGAGTGAAAATATTGAATGCCGTCGCGACGCTCGACATTACCAATGCTGCCGTGATGCCCTTGCCGCTGACGTCCGCGATCACGAAGTAGATCCGGCCATCCGGCCGCACCACGACATCGTAGTAATCGCCGCTCACCGATTTTGCCGGACGGTTGGACGCCGCGAAGGTGTAACCGTCGAGCACCGGCAGGGATGCCGGAAGCAAGCGCTTCTGAATCGCGTAGGCCGTGCGCAGCTCTTCGTCGATCTTCGTCTTCGCCAGCGCCTCTTCGCGGAGACGCGTGCGCTCCAGCGTGACGGCGGCGAATCGCGCGATCTGCGCGACGAGGCGCACGTCATTCTCGGTCACCGCGCCGCGCTGCGAGGTGTAGTCGATGTAGAGAACGCCGAGGACCGCGTCGCCGACGAGAAGCGGTGCGCAGACCGCCGAGCGGATGTTCTGCGCAATGATCGACTGTGCGCGCGCGAGTTTCTCGTCCTGACTGGTGTCGAAATACGAGACGACCTGCCGCCCGTCGACGACTTCGCGCAGCAGTGTGCGGCTGATGAGCAGATCCGTCGACTGCGTCGGATCCTGGCGCCGCAATTTCACGTTCTCGAAATCCGTTCGATCGGGGCCGAAGAGCGCGATCGCGGCGCGCGAAGGATGCAGCAGGCCGACGACGCGATCGAGAATGAACTCGAACAGATCGCTCATTGGGCGGTCGGCGAGAAATTCAATCGCCAGCGAATTCAGAATGCGCGTGCGCTCGGTGCCGCGTTCTTCCTCGTCGACTTTGATCGCGAGATTGGTGGCGTGCGAGTCGCTGTCGACCGGGATCAGCTGCGAGGTCGCTTCGTCCGAATGAAAGACGACTTCGCTGTCGCCGAGAGCGATGCGGTCGCCGGCGCGGAGCGGAACGGGATCGACGATCTTGACTCCGTTGACGAGCGTGCCATTGACGCTTCCGCAATCGCGCACGTACCAGGCGCCGCGCTCATAGACGATCTCGGCGTGTTTGCGCGACAGAAAGCGGTCTTTGATCGGTATGGTGCAGTCGGAGGCCCGGCCCAGAGTGATCATTTCACCGGGCAGCGCAATCTGTTGCGGCGCGATCCCCGGTTGATACACGGTGAACCGCACGCGGGTCTTCACTTCCTGAACACTCGTAGTCATGGAGAGAGAGCAGCGATTATAAGGTTCTGCACGGTTATTGGTAGCGAGTTTTCCTGCCGCACACGACTATACTCGCGCGCCGATGCCCTCGCGGTCCACCGTCCGGTTGTGGCTCCCCGCGTTCCTCTGGACGGCGGTGATCTTTGCCGCATCGAGCGCCTCCTTTTCGTCATCAAATACCGGCGGTTTTCTCGAAAAGTTGATCCATACGATCGCGGGTGGTCGGATCAATCCCACGGTGATCGAGGTCCTGCATTTCATGATCCGTAAGCTGAGCCATGTCGCCGAGTATGGAATCCTCGGCATCCTGGTCTACAGAGCTGTGCGTGCTGAGAGGCCAGGACGGGACATTCGATGGGCCCTGGCAGCAATCCTGTTCGCGGCGGTCGTGGGATCCTTAGATGAACTCCATCAGGCGTTTGTGCCCAGCCGGACAGCGACAGTATGGGACACGGTGATCGACACACTCGGCGCGACACTGGCGGTGCTATTCTTCAGGTGATGCGACGCGCGATTTGCCTGCTGCTTCTCGCTGCCTCTCCATGCATCGCCGCAGAGCGTCAGATCCTGTCGAAGGTCTACACCATCGATCGCAAATATCGCTCGATGGAAGGGCCGTCCAGCCTTCAAAAGATCGTCCTCGGCAGCAATGCGACGCCGGAACTGCTTTGGATCACCGGCATCCGCACCGAGATGGTGGCCGAGGATGGAACGACACCGCAGTTGCCCGAGCTGATGTGCCACGTGAACGTCGATCTCGAAACGAACGCGCATCAGGCGATCTTCAATCTTCCGCGCCCGACCGCGTCGCGCTTGATGACGCTCTCGCAAGGGATGCTGTCGGCGAGACTGCCGGCCGGCTACGGATTCCCGATCGCATCGAATGAACGGCTGCTGCTCTTCACGCAGGTCCTCAATCACAACATCGAGCATCCGAACAATCTGAAGGTGCGGCACCGCGTGACATTCGAATATGTTCGTGATGCCGATCTCACTCGCCCGATGAAACCGCTCTTCAACCTCGGCGCATCGGGAATGGTGCAACTCAACGACGCGATCGCGCTGACTTCAATGGGTGCTGCCCCCGAACATAACGGCACGACTTGCCTGATCGGTCAGCGCGCGCCGCAGGCCGCTGCCACATCGGCCGATTACACCGATCCATCCGGAAGAAAAATGACGGGACACTGGATCGTTCCGCCGGGACGTCAGGTGAACACCAGCGACATCACGTGGTTCTTGAACCTGCCGTTCAATACGCGGCTGCATTACGCCGCGGTGCATCTCCATCCTTTTGCAGAATCGCTTACCGTTCGCGACGTCACGACCGGCGCGGCGATCGTGCACTCGCACGCCGCAAATCCACCGAAGGGAATCGGACTGGCTCACGTTGAGACTTTCACGAGTCTCGAGGGCGAGCCGTTGTACATGAACCACAAGTACGAATTGCAGAGCGTCTACAACAACACGAGCTCCGCGAACGCCGATTCGATGGCGTCGGTCTTCCTCGGCCTCGACGATCCGGAGTTCGTGCGCCCGACGTCCCATGAGCTCGCGCGGCGCAGCGCGGCACTCTTCGAAAGCGATTCCGTCACCGTGCACACGACCGCCGGCGATTTCACCGCGCTGCTCGCTCGCGATGCCGCGCCTGACACTTCGATTCAGGTCGCGCGACTTGCGCTCGCGGGTGTGTTCAATCGAGCGCAGACCGTCAGCTCGAAATCGGAAATTCGCCTGACGGTTCAGTCCACCGATGCGATCCGCAAACTGCTCGAGCCGGCCGGCAGCGATCGCGGACTGCCGCTCGAGCCGGAAACGATCGCGTACTGTTCGCCGACGACCGCCACCAACGACGTCACGCTGCGTATCATCCTCGGAACGCGGCCGGTGACCGACTCCCGCTGCGTCGGCTTTGCCCGCCTCGGCAATGGACAGGACGTGATTCGCGCAATTCACGACGCCCCGGCCGGCGTTACAGCCTTCGTGTCGTCTGTAGAAACGTCACACGGCCCAGCTTCTCGATAATGTTATTCTTAATATTGTGAAGAGAATCGCCCTCCTTCTCACCCTGATCGTCGCTACGCCTCTGCTCGCCACCGAGCGGCAGGTCCTCTCCGACGTCTACAAAATCGTCAAGAAGTACAAATCGATGGAAGGGCCTGCAGGCGCGCAGACGGTCTATCTCGAAGATCGGACCAAGCCCGAGCTCCTGTGGCTTACTGAGATCAAGACCGAGGTGGTGGACGAGGACGGGAAGACGTTGATGTCGCCGGAGCTGATGTGTCACATGAACATCGACATCGATCCGGCCAAACACAGGGCTCTCTTCAATCTGAAGCGCCTTCCTGCCGCGCGTCTGATGACCATCTCGCAGGGAATGCGCGTCCCGGGCGGCGGCTTTGCGGCGCGCCTGCCGGAAGGCTTCGCGTTTCCGATCGCATCGAATGAACCGCTCTACGTGATGACGCAGGTTCTCAATCACAACATCGAGCATCCAAAGAATCTCAATGTGCGGCATCGCGTGACGTTCGAATACGTTCGCGACCGCGATCTCGCGAAGCGTCCGATTCCGCTGTTCAACCTGCCCGTCTCCGGAATGGTGCAGATGTCGGACAACCCGCTCGCGATCACCTCCGCGATTTCGCCCGATCCGGCCGAGCACACCGGCGCGAGCTGCCTCGTTGGCCAGCGCGCGCCGAATGCGGCCGGCATGGCGTCCGATTACGTCGATCCGCAGGGCCGCCACATGACCGGGCACTGGGTTGTGCCGCCTGGCAAGCAGGTGAACACCAGCGACGCCACATGGTTCATGAATCTTCCCTACGACTCGAAGCTGCATTACGCGGCGGTGCATCTGCATCCGTTCGCGCAGTCGCTCACGCTCCGCGATGCGACGACCGGAACGGAGGTCTTCAAGGCGCAGACTCTGAATCCGAAGAATCGCGTCGGACTGGATCGCGTCGACAACTTCATCAGCATCGATGGCGTGTCGATGTACAAGAACCACAAGTACGAGTTGATCAGCGTCTACAACAATCCGACGAAGCAGAATGCGGACTCGATGGCGTCGATGTTCATGGCGCTCGACGATCCGGAGTTTGCCGCTCCCACGACGGCGGAGCTCATCTCGCGCGGTACGATCATCACCGACGGAACCGCCGTCATTCTGCGGACGTCGGAAGGCGATTTCGGCGCGATGCTGATGAACCAGCAGGTTCCCGCGACTGTTCTATCGTTCGCCCGCCTCGTCAACGCCGGTGCATTCTCGGGTGCCGAGGCGAAGGTGACCGAGTCGGCGATCACGTTCACGACGCCGATGACGCAGGAATTCAAGCGCCTGCTGTATGACTCGGCGGTCGAAACAAAGCAATTGCACGTCCCGGGATCGCTGTCGTTGTGCGCGACCGCCGATACGGTGTCGTTCGTCGTCGTGACGCGAAGCTCGCCCGAGCTCGATGGACGCTGCACCGTTTTCGCGCAGGTAGGGCCGGGCGGCGAAGTCATTCGCGCGATCCACGCCGCGGGCGCCGTTCAACTGGTACGCGGCGAAATTCTCAGCGCGCCGGAGCTCAATGACCTGCAGCTCGCGCCGGCGAAGAAAATCGCCGCCCTCCCCTCACGGTAAGGCCGGTAAGGCCGGTAAGCTTGGCCGGAGGCGTCAACGCGCATCAGACAGGCGCACACCGACCAAGTTTACCGGCCTTACCAACCTTACGGGCCTTACCAGCGTTCTGCTAGTGTTCATCGGCGAAGAATACGTCGTTCAGGAGCCCGAAAATGCATCGAATTCGAATCAGTGCGGTCATTGCATTGCTGGTTGCCGCGGCCGCATTCGCGCAGACGAAGCAGGCGATCACACACGAAACGCTTTTTCTGATGAAGCGCGTCGGCACGCCGCTGCCGAGTCCCGATGGGAAATGGGTCGTCTTCCCGGTGACGGAGCCGTCGTACGACGAGAAGGAAGTCGTCTCCGATCTCTGGATCGTTCCGTCGGATGGAAGTGCAAAGCCGCACCGGATCACGTCATCGAAGGGCGCCGAGAGCGACGTGACGTGGGCGTCCGACAGTCATCGCATCGCGTTCTCAGCGAAACGCGAAGGCGACGATGCGAATCAGATCTACATCCTGGATTTGAGCGGCGGCGAAGCGCAGCGTGTGACATCGCTTTCGACAGGCGCTCGCTCTCCGCTGTTTCGTCCCGACGGAAAAGCGGTCCTGTTCACGAGCTCGGTCTATCCGGGCACGGCCGATGACGAGGCGAACAAAAGAATCGCGAAGGAGCGCAAGGACCGGAAGTACAACGTTCGGGCGTTCGACAGTTTTCCGATCAAAGCGTGGGACCGCTGGCTCGACGACAAACAGGTTCATCTTTTCGTGCAGGATCCCGATTCGGCATCGAAGGCGCGCGACATCCTCGCTGGAGCGAATCTCGTGAAAGAACCGGGATTTGCCGGCCGCACAGCGGAAGGGTCGCGCGATGAGATCGACGCCGGCTGGTCACCCGACGGCGAATCGATCGTCTTCGCGGCGGCGACGAAGCGCAACGCAGCCGCATACGCCGAATATCCGATCGATCTGTATCGGATCAGCGCGCGCGGCGGGGAGCCGCAGATCATCTCGCACGGCGAAGGAGAGTATTCGCGGCCGCAATTCAGCCCCGATGGGAAATCGCTGTTCGCCCTCTTCAACGAGAACAACGGCAAGGTCTACAACCTCGGCCGCCTCGTGCGGTTCGACTGGCCGTCGATGTCGAATCGCAAGATCGTCAACGACGCGCCATTCGATCGATCGGTAGGATCGTACGTAATCACATCGGATAATAAGATGATCTATTTCACGGCCGAGGATGCGGGCCTGGAAAAGATCTACGCGGTGCCGGCTGCCGGCGGCGAAGCGAAGCTCGCGATCGAGCCTCAGCGCGGCGTGTACACGCGACTCGCGGCTGCGGCAAACGCGCCGGTGATGATCGCGACGTGGGGAAGCTCGATCGATCCGGCGGAAGTCGTGCGGATCGACACTGCGGCGAAGACGCATCGCAACCTGACGTCCTTCAACGTCGACGGGGCCCGCAACATCGACTGGCAGCCGCCGCGTCACTTCTGGTTCGCGAGCAAACGCGGCAAGCAGATTCACAACATGATCGTGCTGCCGCCGGCGTTCGACGCGTCGAAGAAATATCCGCTGTTCGTGCTGATTCACGGAGGCGCCGCCAGCATGTGGCGCGACGACATCTCGCTGCGCTGGAACTATCACCTCCTCGCGAAACCGGGCTACGTGCTGCTGATGACGAACTACACCGGCTCCACCGGATTCGGCGAGAAGTTCGCGCGCGACATCCAGGGCGACGTCCTCAAGGGTCCCGGCGATGAGATCAACGAAGCCGCCGACGAAGCGGTGAAGCGATTTCCATTCATCGATGGCAACCGGATGGCCGCCGGCGGCGCGAGCTACGGCGGACACCTCACGAACTGGCTCGAAGCGACCACGACGCGCTACAAATGCCTCGTCAGCCATGCGGGTCTCTCGAGCCTGCAAACGCAATGGGGATCGAGCGACGTGATCTACGGCCGCGAGCTCGCGCTGGGCGGCCCGTATTGGGACGGCGCCGCGATCTGGCGCGAGCAGAGTCCCACGACGTACGCGAAGAATTTCAAGACTCCGATTCTGCTGTCGGTCGGCGAGCATGATTTCCGCGTGCCGATGAACAACACGCTCGAGATGTGGGCGGCGCTGCAGCGTCAGCGCGTGCCGAGCCGTCTGCTGGTGTGGCCCGACGAGAACCACTGGATCCTCAATCCGGAGAACAGCCGCATCTTCTACAAAGAAGTCGCCGACTGGCTCGCGAAGTGGTTGTAAGTTGGGGTCAGGTCTGGAAAATCAACTTAACGTGTCCACATCTTGTCCACTGTCCAAAAATTGTGCGCGTTAAGTTGATTTTCCAGACCTGACCCCAACTTACTCGTCGAGGATCTGCGGAAATCGCCATCGCGCTTCGCGCATCTCCTCATCGATGATTTCGCGCTCGGGCGCGGCCGCGAGTTGCGGCGCGTCCCAGTTCGCGAGCCACATCGGATTGACGTACGGCAGAACCGCCAGGTGCTCCAGGCGATACGGCAACCCGCGGGCTTCGAATCGCGCGTTGAGGTAAGCCACGACGTCACGCGATGTCGGGATACTCATTCCAGGCCGAGCTCCTTCATCTTCGCGGCCAGCGTGCGCGGGGAGATGCCGAGGAGGTCGGCGGCGTCGTTGCGGGAGGCGGTGCGCTGCAGCGCTTCCGTGATTTTGGCCTTTTCCACGCTGCGCGTCGCGCGCTCGGTTGCGTCGGCAAGCGAACCGGAGAGATCGATGACATCGCCGATCCGGTTCTCTGACGATGCCGTCAAATGCAGATCGCCGGCTCCGATCCGGCTGTTGTTGCAAAGGATCGCCGCACGCTCGAGGCAATTCTGCAGCTCGCGGATGTTTCCCGGCCAGTCGTACTCGCGAAGCCGCGCGCGCGCTTCGTCGCTGATTGAAAGACCCGGTTTCTTCAGCTCGCGGGCGAGCCTCTGAATGAAAAAGTCTCCGAGCGCATCGATGTCTTCACGCCGTGCTCGCAACGGCGGAACCGTCACTGGAAAAACGTTGATGCGAAAAAAGAGGTCCTCCCGGAACCTTCCCGACTTCACATCCTCGGGTAGATTTCGATTCGTTGCGCAGATGACGCGCACATCCGCTTCGATCGTCGCCGTTCCGCCGATGCGATCGAAGCGGTGCTCCTGCAGCACGCGAAGGACCTTCGATTGCACCGAGGGCCCGAGGTCGCCGATCTCGTCGAGGAAAATGGTTCCGGTGTCGGCCATCTCGAATTTTCCGAGCTGCCGTCCGGTCGCGCCGGTGAAAGAACCTCGCTCGTGGCCGAACAACTCGTTCTCAATCAGCGTGTCGGGGATCGCGGCGCAGTTGATCGGCACGAATGGCCGGTCGCGGCGCCGCGAAAGCTGATGGATCGCGCGCGCGAAGAGCTCCTTCCCAGTTCCGGATTCGCCCTGCAGCAGCACCGTTGAATCCGTCGGAGCGACCTTCTGGATCTCGCGCGACACCTCCACGATGCGTGGAGAGTCGCCGACGATCGCCGGCAGGCCGTGGCGCTGCTGAAATTCTTCCTTGAGCAGAAGATTCTCATCACGCAGCTCGCGAAATTCGCGGCATCGCCGCAGCAGCAGGAGAAGATGGTCGACGTCGATCGGCTTCTGGATGAAGTCCGACGCGCCGAGCTTCATCGCTTCGACCGCATTCTCGATCGTGCCGAAGGCCGTCATCACGATCACCGGACAATCGGGATCGGTCTCCTTCACCTGTCGGAGCACCGCGATTCCATCTGCTCCCGGCAGGCGAAGATCGGTCAGGACCGCGAAATATCGGCGCCCTTCCGCGATGCGGCGCGAGGCGTCGGAGCCGTTTGCGGAGATCTCGGCTTCCAGTCCGTCGGCCTCGACGGTCTCCTTCAGCATCAGCGCGAGCGATTCCTTGTCTTCGACAATCAGGAGGCGCTTCATAGGCCGAAGTACGACCGGATGCGCGACATCAGCGTCAGCTCTTCCTGTTCGGGATCGCCGCGCAGCGACGCGAGGTGCTCGCGTCGCAACATGATCTGATGCGAGATCGCGCCGGCCAGATCGGGCTGGACTTCGAGGACCGGCGCCAGCGAGTCTTTCCCGATCTCGAGGGCGATGACGTCGGTCATCGCGACGACGTCCGCCGTCCGCATCTCGCCGGTGAGAAGTGCCATCTCGCCGAAAACCGTGCCGGGCCCGAGCTCGGCAACCTGGTGCCATCCGGTCAGCGAGTCGTCGGGAACGCGCACGGTCACCGATCCTGTGTTGACGACGAACATCGAGTCGCCGGTCGTTCCGTGCCGCAGGATCGCCTCGCCGCGTGAATAGAAATGCATCTTGACGGATGCCGCGATCGTTTGCAGCGCCTCATCCGACATCGGCTGGAGTACATCCACGGCCCTCAACCGTTTGAAGATCTCCTCGGGGCCAATCTGATGCTCGCCTGTCGGCGGCAGATACGGCTGGAAGGCGCGAATCGGGAACGGGATGGAGATTCCATTACGCCGCAGCGCGTACCAGACCGCCTTGCGAATGTCGGCATCGATGCGGTCGCGGGTCGAATAGTCGCGCGTGAAGTACTTGATCTCGTAGACGCAGGCCGAATCGCCGAACGACGACACGCGCGCGAGGCACGGACGCTCTCGCGCGACACCTTCGACATGCGAGGCGACCTGCGTGAGGATTCCGATTACCGTCGCGGGCGCGACGTTGTAGTCGACACCGACCGAGATCACGCGCGCATTGAGATTGTTGCGCGGGAAGATCTCGAGCCGTTCGCGGGCGACAACCGAGTTCGGAACGACTACGACCTGATTGTTGAAACCGCGAATTCGCGTGGCGCGCCAGCTCACCCCTTCGACGATTCCCATGTAGTCGCCGCTGTGCACCACGTCGCCGATCTCGTAAGTCTCCTCCATGTGCAGCGCGATGCCGGCGAAGAGATTGCCGAGCGTGTCCTGCAGCGCCAGAGCGAGAACCGCGGCCAGCACGGCACCGCCGGTGAGGAGACCGGTGACGTTGATCTTGAAGACGCCGTTGAACGCCGACGCCAGCAGGATCACGTACAGCGCGATCGACACGATGCCGCGCAAGAGTTGCGGAGCGGCCACGTTGCGGCGGCCTGACACAACCACGTCGAAGACGACGAGGTCGAGAAGCCGGACGAAGAAAAAGATCAGCGCCGTGTATGCGGCGAACTGCACGTAAGGCAGGACGTCGCCGAGGCCCGGTACATAGAGCGACTCGTTCCGAAACGGCCAGTAGCCGCCGAAGAGAATCAGGCTGACGATCAGCGGAAAGTAAAGGCGTGACGTATCGATGTGGCGCCGCACGTCAGCTCACTCCCCCACCCTTGGCCGCCCGCCGCGCCTGCGCGATGCGAATCAGATCCTTCGCGGCGATCAGCAGGTGCACGACTCCGAATCCCGACACGAATCCGCGAACGTACGGATTGCCGGCGAACATGCTGAGCGCGGCAGTGGTGTGCAGCAGCGGATTGAGCGTCCACATGCGCGTCCAGGGGACGATCAGGAAGAAAAAACCGGCCTCCACGCAGTAGAGCGCAAAGAAGACGCGAACGGACATTCGCATGATTCTAAATGAATTAAGAATTTCGAATTTCGAATTAAGAATTAAGAATAAATATCCCTCGGCATTCTCAATTCTTCCTTCGAAATTCGAAATTCGAAATTTCCCGGCCTCCCACGACACGAAAAGGGCCTCCTTCGCAGGAGGCCCTATTCAACGGGAGCGCGGTCGAGAATCAGTGATCCCGCTTCACGTGTCCACCGTCGTTGGAGCGGGAAGGAGGAGGCGCGGATTCCTTCGGCGGCGGGGGTGGTGGTGACGAACGTTCGACATGTGGAGGCGGAGCCTCGCGAGGAGCTGAGGATTGACGCGGCGTGCTATCGCGCGGCGGCGTGTCGCCGCCATAAATGCGCGCTCCGCCAATCCGATCGATGATGCGCCTCGGAATATCACTTCCGCGGTCGGCTGGGGCACGATCGGCAGGTTTGCGGTCGACGAAGCTCCGATCCACAGGCGCTTTATCGACGGGCGCATCGGCGCGCGGCGTCGCATCCCGGCGTCCGCTCACCCGCCCGCGCCAGGAATCGTCGCGCGACGGAGTTGGAGCGGGAGCTTTGTCGGCAGGTGCACGCTCAACCGGCGTGGCGGGAGCGGCCGGTGCATTCGAGCGGTCGAGGCGATCGCGCCAGTTGCGCTCAGCGCCGCGATCGATGGTCGACGGCGATTGCGGAGTCGAAATACCGCCGGCTGGATTGTCGCGGAAACGGTCGCGCGGAACTGTCGCGCGGCCGGCATCGGGCGAATCGCCATGCGGAGGAATGCGCCCTTCGATCGTGCCCGGCGTTCCAGGCGACGGCACGCCGGAACCGGCCGCCAAACCACCACCACGCGGCGAGCTGACGATTGAAGTCGTTCCGCCGGTGATGACCGCGCTGCGCACGATCCGCTCACGGATCGCATTGGAAAGATCCGGGTCGCGCCGGAAGAACGGGGTCATATCCGTAGCAGACCCGGAGCCTTCTTTGCCGGTACCACTTCCGATTCCACGGCGCGCAATCGTATTGATCGCCGAGGCCGGATCTTTGATTTCAGATCGAGAAAAACGGGCGGGAAGACCGGAAACAACCGCGACATCGCGGTTCGCGTCTCCGCGCTGCAGACGCTGCCGAATGGCATCCGTGGTGAGCGCTGCCTGATCGACGCGAGTCGACATGATCCGGTCGCCTGACATGAACGTCCACGGCCGCAGATCGATCTCGTTGACGCGCACCCGGCCGTAGAAACCGAAGCCGAAGTTCAATCCTGCTCTGGAGTAGGGCTGATATGCCCAGCCGTAGTACGGCCGATAACAGTCGTACCAGCCGGCGGGCGCCCAACCGAAATATCCCGGACCGTACATCCAGTAGACCCACGCAGGCGAATAGGTGTAGCCAGGCAGCCAGACCCACCCGAATCCCGCGTCATAGGCCCAACGGCCGTAGTGGTAAGGCACCCAGCCCCACGGCTCAGACGAAACCCATACGAGCGCTCCGCCCGGGCCATAGACCCAATTCCCGGCGTAATACGGACGCCACCCCGCGCCCACGGAAGGGCGCCAACCCCAGGAACCGAGGCCCGAGACGTAAGTCCAGGAGCCGTATTGTTCGAGGTCGTAATCGGAATAGGAGAGCGAGCGATCGAGGTAGCGGCTCGTGCCCTTGCCGTAGCGCTCCGAGCGGCGGATGAACCACCGTTCGAACTCATCGGCGGTCCCGCGTTGCGAGCTGACGAGGCCGTAGACGCCCTGATCATCGACGTGGCCTTCCTCGCCTTCGCGGACCTGCGAGGTTCGAACAGGCGTTCTGACTTCGATCTCACCGTAGAAAACGCTGACGCGATCGGCGGCCCGTCCGTCGTTGTCGACCGCATAGATCGCCTGATCGGCCGCGAAGTAGCTCGCGCTGTTCGTATCGAGGCGCAGCGCTTCGCGATTGAAATCGGTGCGCTGCGCGATGACGTGCCCGTAGCGCAGCTCGACGACTGTCTGCGTCGAGCTGTCGTCGTAGGAATCGTTGATGGATCGAAAGCGGATGGAAGTCGATCGATCGAGCGCGATGATGTTGCCGTCGGACAGCCGGATCTCGGCGCGGCCGCGGCGGTTGGTCGTGATCTCATCGCCTGCAAAAATCGGATAGTTGACGCGGGCTTCAGTCTCGCGTCCGTCGTCGCCCTGCCGCACGATCGTGCCGCCGTCGTCATACGTGAAATACGACTGTTCGCGGCCCTGCGCAGCGTAAAGCGGAAACGCGAGGGTGAGTGTGGAAAGAAGAGCGAGCGTCAGTTTTCTCATTGAATCCCCCAGCAGCTGGCACGCTCAAGTGCGGTCGACATGCCACGGCACGGTTGAGTATTCCTCGTTTGTTTTCAGCCCGTTACACGATCGGGCCGCTTCGGCGACGCACAGACTTTCATCGTTAGAGGACAGTCACGTCCCCCACTTGAGACGATTCGCGAGGACGACCGGCAGTCCAGCTTTCAAAATCGCCGTCTGCGTCTTCACGATGTTATAGGGAACGCGGAAGAACTGCGCCGTCCGGCGCTCGGAGTCGACGATGGCGAACGACGAGAGCGGATTGCGATCGCGGGGCTGACCGACCGACCCGGGATTGATCAGGTAGCGCCGGTTCGCATCGAGGCGAACGGTGGTCTCGCCGCGGATCGCGGAGCCGCGAACCTTTCCCTTCTGATCGATCGAAAACACGACCGGCAGATGGGTATGGCCATACAGAATGATCGGAGCGGTGATCGATTCGAAGATGCGGGCCGCGTGAAATTCGTTGAAGAGGTACTCGTCCTCGTCTTCGGGCGAGCCGTGGCAAAGAACGAATCCGCCGCGGTCCACAGGCCCGAGCGGCAGCTTCTCGAGGAAGCGGCGGTTTGGAACGCTGAGATGGTCGCGCGTCCATTCGGCGGCCATCTTCGCCGCCGGATTGAACCCGGCCCCCTCTTCCAGCGATGAGACGAATCGATCGTGGTTGCCGCGGATGTAGAGCTTCGTCCCCCGGAATGTTCGCATCGCGTCGAGCACTTGATTCGGCTCGGCGCAATAGCCGACGAAGTCGCCGAGACATGCGATGCAATCGAATTTCTTTCGCCGCACGCGGCTGAACACGGACCGCAGTGCTTCGGCATTCGCATGCAGGTCGCTGACTACGACCGCCCTCACGAGGTTCTCCTTGCGCGTTTCTTAGGCAACGCGAGAAGGATACGCTCGACGATCTCCATCGGCGTGTCGTCCTCGCGAATCTCGATGGTGGCGTCGCACATCCGGTAGAAGCGGAGACGCGTGTTGTAGAGTTCGTGCGCTGCGACGTCATCGCGAAACATCGGGCGTTCGGCGGCCTTCTCGCCGATGCGGCTGCGCAACACGTTGTACGGCGCCGAGAGGAATACCGAAAAACCCTCGGACTGGATGAACTGAATATTCTCTTCGAACGTGAATGTGCCGCCGCCGGTGGCGATGACGGCGTGATCGAGATGGTGCGTCGAGCGGAGGATGTCGCGCTCGCGCTTCCGAAAATGCGGCTCGCCCTGCTGCGCGAAGATGTCCTTGATCGACATCTTTTCGGCCGCCTCGACGAGCTCGTCGAGATCGAAAAAGGGAGAGCCGAGGCGGGCCGCCAGTGCGCGGCCGATCGTGGTCTTGCCAGCGCCCATGAAGCCGATGAGATAGACCTTCATCGTGTGCTGGTCATTGTCTCAGCACGGCAATCATTTCCCCAGGCGTTGTCGTATTTCGCCTTCGTGTCGTTCACATCCATCTCGCTCCATTTGCCGTCGGCGGAGCTGTACTCGCGCGCTGTGTCCGAAGGCATGACGAACCCCGCCTCATACCACGGGAAGATTGCCAGCCAGTACTCTGCGCCGTTATCCGATGCGGTGTACAGGAGCTGTGCCCCAACGCCGGAGCGCGGGAGCGTCAGATGTAGATCGCACAATGATTTTGGATAACGGCCGTTCGCCTTCCGATACGCCTCGAGTGCCGGCAGGATTGGGCTCACGGCTGCGAAGGTTTTCGCATTCGCCTTTCGAGCCTCGGCGCCGTGAGAGACGTACACAGAGCAGAGGGTGCCGAAAACGCTGACGCCTACGACGATCACAATCGTGAGACACGACCATCCGATGACTCGTGGCCATTTGCGGCGCGGCGGCGGGGTCTCACCAATGGAAGTCATCGAGGAACTTCGTCGAAAAATCGCCGCGGATGAAGCGCGGATCGTCGAGGATCGCACGATGCAGCGGAATCGATGTCTTCACGCCTTCGATGATGAACAGATCGAGTGCGCGACGCCCGCGCGCGAGCGTCTCTTCGCGATTTTTTCCCTTCACGATCAGCTTTGCGATCAGCGAGTCGTAATGCGGCGGGATGATGTAATCGCGATAGGCAGCGGTGTCGACGCGAACGCCCGGCCCGCCCGGGCAGTTGAACTCGCGAATGCGGCCGGGATGCGGAGCGAAGGTCACCGGATCTTCTGCGTTGATGCGAAACTCCATCGCGTGGCCACGCAGGCGAAAGTCGCCATCGGGAACCGACAGCGGCAATCCGTCGGCGACGCGGATCTGTTCCTTCACCATATCGATTCCCGTCACCTCTTCCGTGACCGGGTGTTCGACCTGGATACGCGTGTTCATCTCCATGAAGTAGAACTCGCCGTCCTGAAAGAGGAATTCGATGGTGCCGGCATTCTGGTAGTTGACGGTCCGGCATAACCGGATGGCGGCATCGCCCATCTGTTGACGAATGTCCTGTGAGATCGCCGGAGACGGCGATTCTTCGATCAACTTCTGATGGCGCCGCTGGATCGTGCATTCGCGTTCGCCGAGGGAGACGATGCGGCCGGCGGAGTCGCCGAAGACCTGGATCTCGATGTGGCGCGGACGCTCGAGATATTTTTCGACGTAGACATCCGCGGATCCGAACGCGCGCTCCGCTTCACTGCGGGCGGTCTCGAACGCGCTCTGCAGGTCGGCTTCCGCGCCGCAGATTCGCATCCCGCGCCCGCCCCCGCCGGCGGAAGCCTTCAGGATGACCGGAAATCCGATGAGCCGTGCGACGTCGATTGCTTCGCCATACGTTTTGACGGGACCGTCGCTGCCCGGAAGGATCGCCACGCCGGCGTTTTTCGCCGTCTCGCGCGCTTTGGCCTTGTCACCCATCAGCCGAATCGATTCGGGTGTCGGTCCGATGAACGTGAGACCGCACTCGCTGGCAATTTCCGCGAAGTGGGCGTTCTCGGCGAGAAAACCGTAGCCGGGATGGATCGCATCGGCGCCGGTGATTTCCGCGGCGGCGATGATCGAGGAGATGCTGAGGTAACTCTGCCGCGACGGCGCCGGCCCGATGCAGACATCTTCATCGGCGTACCGGACGTGAAGCGAATCGCGATCGGCTTCGGAGTGAACGGCGACCGTCTTCAGCCCCATCTCCTTGCACGCCAGAATAATGCGCAGGGCGATCTCGCCGCGATTGGCGATGAGGACTTTCGAGATCATGGCCGGGACTTACAACCTTACCGCGAACAGCTTTTCGCCGTACTCCACCGGCTGCCCATTCTGTGGAAACACCTTGACGATCTCGCCGTCGACGTCCGACTCGATCTCGTTCATCAGCTTCATCGCTTCGACGATGCAGATCACTTTGCCTTTGCTGACGTGATCTCCGACAGTGACGAACGGGTCTGACTCCGGATTGGGCGTGCGGTAGAAGGTACCGACGATCGGCGACGTGATCACATGCAGACTGGCATCGGTGTCTTCTTCCTGCGCTTTCGCCGACACGACCTGTGCCGGTGTGCTGGGGGCGGGAAGGGCGGGCAGGGACATGTCGCGCTGCCCGTTCATGTACGAGTGGATCACCTGCGGCGCGGACGGCTTGCCCTGGATGCGCAGCTTCGTCCCGGCCTGTTCGATCTCGATCTCAGCGATGCCGCGTTCGGCGACGATGTCGATCAGCTCGAGAATCTCTTTGAAATTCAAATGGCCACCTCAGATCAGCTCATCGCGCAACAGCTGCTTGGCCCGCGTCAGCTCGAATCGCGCCCGCCCGTAGTTTCCATCGGGCTTGAGCACCAGCAGCACGTAATAGTCCGGCGTGACTTCCGAAACGAATGCGATGTATTTCTCCGTGACCAGCGAGAACTGCAGGATCTCCCCGGTATTCAATTCAGTGTTCGAGAGGCGAACCGACTTGATGAAGCTTCCAAACTCCGCGCCCATCACATCGAGCGGGACGTTATCGCCGCTGAGTTTTTCGACGCTGATTCCGTCGAGCCCGATCAGGCTGACTGCGAGTGTTCCGTCGACACGGTCGCGAATCCCCTGAAGCACATCTCTAAACGACACTCCCCTCCTCCCTCTTCTTCACCTTTTTGAGCCACGCCTCGAGCTTCGCCGCTTTCGGATTTCGCTGCTCAGGACCCATGAGCGCATCGAGCTTCCTGCGAACGTCGGCATTGCCGGGTTCGCGCTGCAGAATGGTTTGGTAAATCTCGCGCGCTTGATCGGCAAATCCCTGCTGAACGTAAAGATCCGCCATCGTGATTGTCTTGGTTGCGTCCTCCACCGCCGATGATGCCGGCAGCGGCGCCTCGGCAGGCGCGAAAACGTCGGATGCCGGTTCTTCCTCCGTCCAGGGCGCCGTCACGTCCGCTTCGGCGGGAGCCGCTTCGATGTGGACTCCTTTCGGCTGTTCAATCTGCACAGCAGCTGCGGTGTAATCCGTGACAGGTTCCTCGAACGGACTCTCTGCATGCGCAACGCGCATCGGTTCGATGTCGGCTGTCTTTACGCCGAGTGTCTGATCTTCGTCGGCGGCCGCTTCGGCGTCCGCGAACGCTTTGCTGTCTGTCGCGGCAAATGGGGCCTCATCGGCGGGCGCCGGCGCTTCCGACTCGGTCATGAACGGCGCCACGTGTGGAGGGTTCAAGTCGCGATCGAGGCGTTCGATGACGGCATCCAGTTCCTCATCGCCTGCGGGCATCAACGCCCGGACGAGTTTGTACTTCTTGATCGCTTCGAGTTTGTCGCCGAGATCGAGATACGAGTCCGCGAGGAGTCGGGCCGCCACGACGTTTCCGGGATCGACGACCAGCGCTCTGTTCAGTGCTTCCACGGCGTCGTGAGGCTTGTCGGCATCGCGCAGTACGCGGCCGAGGCTGACCCAGGCAGAGAGGTAGGCGGGGTGGTGGGTGAGGCCGGCGCGGAGGACCTGTTCGGCCTCCGTGAACTGATCGCTCTTCCGCAGCTCCTCGGCCAGCGGAAAGAAAAGGCGGCTCTTCGGATCGGTTTTCACCCGAAACCGCAGTTCCTCGATCTTTGGGTTATTCGCCGGCTGGGCCATGGACTTAAGACTCTACCCCAGAAACGAACCGCCCCCGAAGGGGCGGTCCGCAATCAAGTCCAATACCTTGAATCGTCAACGCGTTGAGCCGACCAGCAGGAACGTCTTGTTACCTGCGTTCGTGGTGATCGTGAGTGTACAAGTATCAGTTGCCGTCGTGGCCGGCGGCGTCGGAATCGTGCCGTTGTACGTCACGATGATCGGCAGCGATTCGCACTGATTGAGCGAGATCGTCGGCGGCACCGGCGGCGCTGATACTGCGAAGTTCGCGCAGCCTGTTCCCGCGCCGTTGGTCGTCGTGATCGCGGTGATGTCCAGCGGAGTCGTGCCATTGTTGACGATCTGCACGGTCTGGGCGCCCGAGGGCGTTGTGCTCGGCGGAATGACTGGAGGACCGGGGCTTCCAGCGCTGAACGTCGCTGCGAAGGGCTGGAAGGCGCCCGGATTGGCGAAGAGAAGTGGCGCGGCAGCCGGACTGATCGTAATGCCCTTCGGCGCTGTATCCGTGCACCCAGTCGTGGCGCTGGTGTAGACGACGTCGAACGCGGTTGGTAGCGGCGCCGAACCACCGTTGGGGCAGGAGACTGTCGCAAGCTGAATCGTCGGAGGCAGCTGCACGGTGAACGTCGTGGTGCCGTTCGCGTTTGGCACAGAGGCCGTAATGGGCACTGCCACCCCACCGATGGTGATGCGCGCGAATCCAAGCGCGTTGAGGACTGTGATCGTGGCCGTACCTCCGGCGGGATTCGGATTGGAGATGTTCGTAATCAGCGGCTTGGGCACTCGGAAGATGAAGGTTCCGCCGCTCGCTGTGTCACCGTTCTCAGTATTTGTAACGACAATCGGTCCTT
Organism: Acidobacteriota bacterium; assembly: GCA_030948915.1. Lineage (GTDB taxonomy): Bacteria > Acidobacteriota > Thermoanaerobaculia > Gp7-AA8 > Gp7-AA8 > Gp7-AA10. Next base: position 11 of record JALYZI010000189.1, on the reverse strand, counting down.
CTTTGTCGGCG
>JALYZI010000172.1 GCA_030948915.1 Acidobacteriota bacterium | reverse complement strand
CGCCCGCCACTTTCAGCTCGCGCTTAGGAAAACGTTTCGAATCCGCTTCGAGAAATACTTCTGCGGCAGTCCGTTCTTCCACGAGCGGTATTGCTTCGCCTTCCTGAACGACTGCATCGCCTGCGATTTGTAGGACTCGTCGGCCTCGAAGGCGTAACGCGAATACTGCGAGGCGCCGAGAAAGGCCCAGATCCAGCCGTTTCTGGGCATCTCCTGCGAGAGTCTCGTGAATTGCACGGAGGCGGTTTCGAATTCGCCGCTGAAGTAGTTCTCGAGCGCGCTGCGCAAGCGCTTGGCGGTGTCGCCGAGGACGTCGCCCGCTGCCACGATGGGCTTCGTCGGCGGCACGGGCAGTGGCGGCACGTTCGGAGGCATCGCGGAGTCGGCGTACAGCTTGGCGTTACTCGCTGACGCGAGCGCTGCCTGCAGATCGTCATTCGTCTTCGCGGTTGCGACTTTCTGATTGGCGTCGGCCATCGCGTTGAGAGCCTGTTGATATTGCTGCGAGGAGCCCGCCTTGCGGGCGCGCGCGCCGGCCAGACTCTGATTCGCAGAGTTGATGGCGGTGTTCACCTGCTGTCGCAAAGCAGGATCGATCGTCGGCGTCGCCGGGGGCTGCGGCGTTGGTCTGACGGGCGGTTGGGGGACCGGGACAGGAACGGGCACCGGTTGAGGAACCGGCTCGGGCGTCGTGGCCTGAGCCTGTTTCAATTTGGCTTCCTGCATCAGGTTGACGATCGAACCCTGATCGGACTCGCCCGGCCCGCTGGTCTTCTCGAAATCGATGATCGCCTGGTCGTACTTCCCCGTCCGAAGATAAGCGACTCCGCGGTAATAATAGGGATGATAATTGATGAATATATTTCCATACGATCTGGCGTTGTCGTCTTCCTTCGGCTTTCCGGCGATGGCTGCCGTCATCTTTTGAATGACGACCTGCCAGCGGCCGGCGGAGACGGCCTTGATGCCGTCGTTGTATTCGTCGTACCACGATGCTGCCTGGGCTCTGCCGGCGATCGCCAACAGCGCGACCGCGAAGAGGACGTTTCGCTTCATTGCTTGGTGACTTCCTTCTGGATCTCGTCGAGATTGACGGCGCCGAAATCGACATTCTTCTTCACGTTGTGACCGGTCGTGATCTGCACGTCGAGGGTCTTTGACAGGTCGTTGGGACCCTTCACCGTCACTAGATACCTGCCGGGATCGAGTGAGATGCCGGTGGGCGTCGATCGCTTTTCGTCATTGAGGTCGACCGGCGCGTTGTCCTTGGCATTCACGATCTTGTCGACGTCGCCCCAGGGCGAAGCGGAAAGAAGCAGCACGCCCTGACCGGCGGGTACCGTGATCGATGTGCCGGATGTGCCGGATGTGCCGGGGCGGGGCGGCTCGACGATGATCGTCGGTTTCGGCCGAAGCATGATTGCGCCGACGGCAATCGCAATCACAACCACCGCCGCGATGCCCGACATCATCATCACATTCGGTTTTTTCCCGCCGATCTGACGCTCGAGTACGGTCGGCTGCGCTTCGTTCGTCCATTTCGATTCGACGACCGTCGGTGCGGCCGACGTCGACAAACGCTCCTGCACCGTCGGTTCGTTGGCGCCGATCGTCGGACGCTGCGGCGCGCCGGTGCGTTCCATGACGGTCGGCTGATCCGCCTGCGTTTTCGCGGATGCGGTGCCGCTCGCGCCGGTTGTCATCTGCGTCGGCGCGCTTCCCATCGTCGCGACCTGGCCGGTTTTGTATTTCGGCAGATCGCTGATCGTCTTCGCTCCGGACAGCGTCACCATGCGTTCGCCGAGTCCGTACTTCTGATCGGGCGGGATCGTGTTGCGGACGGCTTCCAGCGCGTTCGCGAATTCGGCGGCGGTCGCAAAGCGGTGATCGCGGCTCTTCTCGAGCGAGCGCATCACGATCCCCTCCAGCTGCGACGGAATCCGCACGTCCGGATTGAGTTCGGCGATCGGCACCGGCTTCTCGGTCACATGTTTGAGGATGTAGCCGTGCGGGTTGGTCGCCTGAAACGGCGCGCGGCCGGCGAGCATCTCGTACAGCACGATGCCGAACGAATACAGGTCGCTGCGCGGATCGAGATGCTCCCCTTCCTTGAGATATCCGGCCTGCTCGGGCGATGCGTATTTGAGCTTGCCGAGGAACATGCCGGTCTGCGTGAGGCCCTGTCCGGAGTCGCCTTCCGCGAGCGATTTCGCGATGCCGAAGTCGATGACCTTCACGAGCAGCTTCCCGTGATGGTCCTGCGACAGCATGATGTTCTCGGGCGAGATGTCGCGATGGATCAAGCCCATCGAATGGAGATGATCGAGACCGTGGAGCGCCTGAATCGAGATCTCGACGGTCAGCCGTGGCGGCATCGCTCCGTTCTGAAAAATCCACTTCTGAATGTTGGTGCCGTCGATGAACTCCCAGACCATGTAGTAGGAGCCGTCATCGAGCTGGGCAAAGTCATAGAGCATCGCCAGGTTCTTGTCCTTGATCGTCGTCGACGTGCGCGCCTCCTGGAGGAAGCGCTGCAAACCCTGATCGTCGGCCGCGACGTTGGGCCGCATGATCTTGATGACGCGAAGCTCGTTCAGATGGATGTGGCGGACCTTGAAGATCTCTCCCATGCCGCCGATGCCCAGGCGATCGAGGATCTGATATTTACCATCGATAAGTCGTGACGAGTATGTACGCTGAAAATTAGTAATCTTTTCAGCGCAATGTGGGCACTGCTCGACCTGGCTATCGATCGGTTGCTTGCATTTGAGACATGTAATTTCAGGCATCTCGGGTCTCCGTCAGGTGGCCGGTTGCCGGTGGCCGGTTCGCAAACTTCGAAACCGGCAACCGGCCACCGGCCACCGTCATCGATCTCGTACTACGTAACTGCACGCCGGATCGGCGCCGAAGCGCACGACATCTCCCGGCTTGAGCTTCGCGCGTTCCACGCGCGTGTTGTTGACATACGTTCCGTTGGCCGACTTCAGATCTTCCACAACGTAAGACGTTCCGCTCAGCGTGATCCGGGCGTGACGGCGCGACACCGCCGGGTGCGCGAGGACGATTGCGCAACTGCGATCGCGTCCGACCATGACGCTGTCGCCTTTCAGCGTGTGTTTCTCGTTGATCTCCGGCTTGACGTTCACGAGCAGCCAGCTGGGCGTCGCCATTGGCGCCCCGCCGACAGCCGCCTGCGGCCGCATCGTCGGCGTGTTCATCGGACGCAGGTTGTACTCCTCCAGCGCCTCGAAGAATTCGCGCGCGCCCTCGTAACGCCCCTCCATCTTCGGATGCATGGCCTTGAGGACGATCGCTTCCAGCTCCTTGTCGATCTCCGCACGCAGCGCGCTGGGCGCCTGTTTTTCGCCGCGATAGATCGCATCGATCAGCTTGGGGAGCGAGCGGCTGTTGAACGGCAATGCGCCCGTCAACATCTCGTACAGCACGACGCCTGCAGAATAGACATCGCTCTTCGCGCCGGCATCTTTCGGCTCGCGGATCTGCTCCGGCGACATGTAATGCGGAGTGCCGAGAAGAAAGCCGGACTTGGTGAGGACGGTCTGTCCCGGTACCGCCGCCCCTTCTTTGATCTTCGCGATTCCGAAGTCGGTAACCTTCACCGCGCCGGCGGTCTCGCGGATGAGGTTCGCTGGTTTGATGTCGCGGTGCACGATGCCCTTGCCATGCGCATAGACCAGTGCCTCCAGCATGTTCTGGGCAACGCTGATCGCGTCGGGAATCGGCATCGATCCTTTCTCGGAAAGGATGATGTCGACCGGCTTCCCTTCCACGAACTCCATCACCAGCACAGCGTTGTCCTTGTTGTTGATGAATTCGTAGAACCGCGTGATGTTCCGGTGGCGAAGCTTTTCGAGGATCTGCGCCTCTTTGACGAACCGCTTCCGCGCAGTGACCTCCCCCGCCAACTCTTCCGACATGACCTTCAGGACCACGACGTAGTTCTCGGGAAGGACTTCGTTGCGCGCGACGGTGCGGCCGACGTAGACGTGACTCATGCCGCCTTCGCCGATTTCGCGCTCGATCCGGTAATTGCCGATGACGCTGCCGATCATTTCAGAGCGCCCTCGTCATCCCAGTAGAAGCCTTCATCGCACAGCGGCGTGAACAGGAAGCGTTGCGATCCGATCCGAATCACATCCTTCGTCACCAGGTCGCGTCTCGGCTCGATCTCCACTTCGTTCACGTAGGTTCCATTGGTCGAGTTGTGGTCCATGAGAATGAAACGCTTTTCTTCGGGCCGGAAAACCAGATCGGCGTGATGCGCCGACGCCTGATCGTCATTGACGACGATGTCGGATCGCTTATCCCGGCCGAGGACGTTGCGCCCGATGCGGACTTCGAAGGACTCTCCGCGCGTCGACCCGCTCAGTCCGATCAGCCAGCCCACGACGTAGCGTTTGTTGGCCGGATTCTCGGAAGTGATCTTCGCAGCCGCGACTGTCCGTTCCATCGGCGGCGCCGTCACAGGTGCGGTCTCGCGTCGCACCGTCGTGGGTGGCGGAGGGGTAACCGGCGCGGGGCGAGTGGTGGTGGGCGGGGCGGCGGGGGTGGGGACGGCGGTGCGGACGTCCTGCGAACCGAACCGGCTTGGCCGCACGATCGGCATCTTCTCCGCCTCGCCATCCTCGGCGGGGCAGTACGGACAGAGATCCCACGACTCGTCGATGAAGTGTCCGTTTTCGCAGCGTTTGTCAGCCACCACTCAACCCTTTACGCGTGGTACGCGACCGCAATCGCATTGCGTCCGCCGAAATAAATGATGTCCCCGTCTTTTAGAAACCGTTTGTCGATCTTTTGATCGTTCACGTACGTGCCATTGGAAGAATTACGGTCGATGAGCAAGACCTTGCCGTCGATCGAGACGACTTCCGCGTGCAGGCGTGAGACCTTTGGGTTTTCCAATACGATCTCACAAATCGTTGATTCCCGCCCGATGCGGATTCCTGAGCCGCCGAGGCCGAGGCGCTCGCCGGCGCGGGAGCCGTTGAGGATCGTGAAGCGCCCCAGAAGCCGCGGGATGCGCCCTCCGCCCGACTCCGTCCGCTCCCGCTCCACCGGAGCGATCATCGTTTCGACTGTTTTCGCCGTCAGCAGATCCTTCGGGATCCGCGAGCGTCGGACCGTGAACGGGATGATCAACGCCACGATCGCACCGAGCGTGGCAACGCCGATCGCGGTCGTGGCTACCGGGTGCCGCCGCCAGATCGGCATCGACTGCATCGCGCGTTCGGTGTCGCGGCGAAAACGGATCAGGTCCGGCGAGTTTGGAAACAAGACTCCCGCTGGCGACAGCTCGAGGCTGGCAAGGCTCCAGTTGCCGCCGGCGGCCGCGTTGAGCGCCTTCTGCCAGTGGCGATTGAATTCGCCGGCGACGTTGTACGCGACGCGTGCATCGCTGAGGAACTTTTTCGCGACGTCGATCGGAACGAGAAACTTGATTTGTTCCGCGTCGGTGTGGCCCCAGGTCGAGATTCCGATCACGTCGCCCTCTCGATTGACAGCCGGTCCACCCGAGTTCCCCCGGTAAATCCCGACGTTCGATTGAAAGACCTGCGTGTTCGTGATGTCGTGCTTGATGGCGGTGATCGTTCCGTTGGAAAGAGTCGCCTCGAGATCGCTCTCACGCGACAGCCAGCCGCCGATGACATCATCGGTGCTGCTGGCGACTTCCGGATAGCCGATCGACCAGACGGAATCGCCGACGCGGACGTTGTCGGAATCGCCGAGCTGCAGCGCCGGCAGGTTTTTTCGCGTCACGCGGAGCAGCGCGAGGTCCGCTCCTCTCTCGCTGAGGGCGGGCGAGTAGCGCTCGACGCGAAACGGCATCTTCTCGCCGTTCGACAATTCGACTTCGTTGACGATCGCAATCTGATCGACCGTTCCTTCCGCCGCCAGCGCCACGATGTGGCCCTCGAGCGCGTCGCCGCGATACAGCCGGCGCAGATCGTCAACAGGAAAATGCTTCAGCAGCGCGGAGATTGCGCCGTTGCGCAACAACTCCTTCTCGAGCCCTGCGGCGTCGCGCGTTCGGGCGATGACGTGGCCGCTGGTCAGAATCCAGCCGTCGGGATGGATGATGAAACCACTCCCCGACCCGCCCGCCCCGGTCTCCACCACTCCGAGCGTTGTTCCATCGCGGCGTGGAAGACCGAGCTCGCGCGCGATTGCGTCGAGCGAGCTCGGTGGATAGTGAAATTGTGCCGTTGCATACGCACTGATGCGCACGACCGCCGGTTTGACGGCGTACGCCATCTTCTGGACCTCATCGAGACGCGACACGTCCCGCCGGCAAGCGACGGCGGCGATCAGGAGGACCAGAATCAGGCAACGGAAAAGGGGCGCCATCTTGGCTAATGATTTTGACGCAGAGAGGCGACCTCGTGATCCTTCATCGTATCTTCGAAAAGGGAGCGGTCGCCCTCCTTTTCGTCGTTCAGAGTGTCCTCTCCGAGCTGATCCGCCCGGACAATTCGAGCGACGATCACTGTCACATTATCCGGCGCTCCGCGTTCCAGCGTCAGCTTGACGAAGTCGTTGGCCGCCTGCTGAATCGGCCGTTTTGCGATCTCTTTGATCTCGTCTTCCTTCACGAGGCCGTGAAGGCCGTCGCTGCACAGCACAAACGTGTCGTTCTCCTGCAGCTCGATCGGCCCGCGGACGTCGATTTCGACCTCTTCGCCGACGCCGATCGATCGCTG
>JALYZI010000120.1 GCA_030948915.1 Acidobacteriota bacterium | reverse complement strand
CGAGGATGTCCAGGAGTTGCGGAACTATGCGCGCTGATTACGCTGCGATCTCCTTCGCCGATAAATTCAGTAAATTTTCCGAGGTCTTCCGGCCAAAGGTCATCGCGAAGATGAACGATTACGAGTTCAAGCTCGCGCGCGTGAAGGGCGACTTCGTCTGGCACAGCCACGCAGACACCGACGAGACGTTCATCGTCATCGACGGCGAGATGGTCATCGAATTCCGCGATGGGAAAGTCGCGCTGAAATCCGGTGATATGTTCGTCGTGCCGCGCGGCAAAGAGCACAAGCCATTCGCGGCCAACGAATGCAAGATCATGCTGATCGAGCCGGCCGGCACCGTGAACACCGGCGAGGCGGGCGGGGATCTGACCGCGCCTAACGACGCCTGGATTTGAAGGAGAAAAGAAATGGTGTGGACCGGAAGAATCATCAGTGGACTCATCATTCTCTTCATGCTCGTCGACGGCGGCGCGAAAGTCGCGCGCTTCGCGCCTTACGTGAAAGGAACAGTGGAAGCGGGGTTCGCCGACAGCCTCGTCGTGCCGCTCGGAATCCTCGCGCTCTTCTGCACCATCGTCTACGCCATCCCGCAAACCTCGATCCTCGGCGCCATCCTGATGACGGGGTATTACGGCGGCGCGACGGCCACGCATGTGCGCCTCGGGCAGCCGCAGTGGTACTTTCCGGTGGTCTTCGGGATTCTCGTTTGGCTCGCGATGTATCTCCGCGATCCGCGGCTGCGCGAGCTCGTTCCGCTGCGCCGCATGATCGGAATGCCTATTGCGCCGGCGCTATGATCCAACATCAACTCGGTAAACAGGGTCTTCGCGTTTCGGCCCTCGGCCTCGGTTGCATGGGTATGAGCGAGTTCTACACCGCCGGCGGTCAAAGCGACGCGGAGTCAATCCGAGTGATTCATCATTTCTTCGACTCCGGCGGCAACTTCCTCGACACCGCCGACATGTACGGGACCGGCCGCAACGAGGAGCTCGTGGGAAAAGCGATCGCCGGCCGGCGCAGGGACGCGGTGATCGCGACGAAGTTCGCCAGTGTCCGCGGCCCGAACGGCGAATTCCTCGGCGTGCGTGGCGATCGGCCGTATGTCTTTCAGCAGTGTGACTCGAGTCTGAAGCGGCTGAAGATCGAGGTCATCGATCTCTACTATCAGCATCGCGTCGATCCGAAGGTTCCAATCGAGGAGACCGTCGGCGCGATGTCGGAGCTCGTCAAAGCGGGCAAAGTCCGTTACCTCGGGCTGTCCGAGGCGGCGCCGGCGACGATTCGGCGGGCGCATGCGGTGCATCCCATCGCAGCGCTGCAGTCGGAGTATTCGCTGTGGACGCGCGACCCGGAGGAGGCAATTCTGCCGGCGCTGCGGGAGCTCGGGATCGGCTTCGTTCCATACAGCCCGCTCGGCCGCGGATTTCTGACAGGGCGATTCAAGACGATCGACGATCTGCCCGCCGACGATTACCGCCGCAACTCGCCGCGGTTCCAGGGTGAGAACTTCGCGAAGAATCTCGAGCTCGTGAAAACGATCGAGGAGATTGCGAAGTCGAAAGGTTGCACTCCGAGCCAGCTCGCGCTGGCGTGGGTGCTGGCGCAGGGCGACGACATCGTCCCGATCCCCGGCACGAAGCACATCAAGTACCTCGACGAAAACCTCGCGGCGCTGAATGTGCGCCTGACAGCCGAGGAACTGGAGCGAATCGGCGATGTGCTGCCGGCGGGCGCGGCAGCAGGGACGCGCTATCCGGCGCAGGCGATGCGGAACGTGAACCTCTGAAGCACGCGATCACTGACCGTAGGCGACAACAGCCCCGGGGCAGAAACTTTCAAATCTGCCGTTGTGCAGGATGATGTCGGTATCGGGGTCTTTCCTGGCCCGACCGGGCAGATTGTCGGCACCCAGCGACGAGATACGGTAATCCTGAGGAGACATTTCGAAGTGCCATGGCCGGCCCCATCCGTCGCGGACTCTCAGGTCGGCGAGGTATTTCGGTACCAGGATCTTCTGCAAGTCTTCCATCGATTTCGCAGGAGGATAGCGTCCGTGTTGTTCGCTGTACGTGTCGAGCGCGCGAACGAGGTTGTCGAGCGTGCTCACTGAATACTGTGCCTTCTGGAAATCGCCTACCGCGAGAAATTTCTGGACCACCATTGCGCCCCACATCACGACGACGATTCCAGCAAAAATCCCGACCGCGGTAAGGATCCGCCTGGCGGGTCCTGACGCGTTGAACCCCAACACTTTGTAAACCGCAAAGGTCAAAATACAGACGAGCACCACGTCGACGAGAATCGCGACTCCGGCGTGATATGGCTCGATCCCGAGTGCGACCGCGATAATGACGATTGCAAGCACGCCGAACAGACGTTTCATTACGACGGACATCGTACTGCTGAAACGCTCAGCTCGAAGTCACGATGAGCACGATCGCAAGACCGGCGCAGAACACGCCGGACTGTTGCACCGCGCGCAGGCGCTCGCGAAGCACGATGCGCGCGAGGATGATGGTGCTGGTCGGATAGAGCGACGTCAGCGTCGCGATGATGCTCAGAGGTCCTCTTCGAACCGCAAGCACATAGAGAATATTGGCGACCATGTCGAGCGTGCCGCCGCCGATGACAATCGGCATCGACTCACGCGGCGGCGCGATCTTGTTCCGCGTCAGCAGGCCTGACAACACGAAGAAGGAGACTGACACGACGCGCGCGGTGATCAGCGGCCACATCCCGGCAGACGGTCCGCTGCGCGCGAGAAACACGAGAAAGAATCCGATGATCACGCCCGATGCAATCGCCGTAGCGACTCCGGCCGCCGCGCGCTTCTCGCCGCTCTGGCTGACGAGAGCGATCGCAACGATCGCCAGGATCACGCCGACGATGGCGCGTGGCGCGGGGCGTTCACCGAGCGCCACGCCGACGACTAGCGGGACAATCACCGCGCAGACGGCGGTCACCGGAGCGACGACGCTCATCACGCCGACGGAAAGTGCGCGATAGAGCAGCGCGACGCCAATGCCGCCCGCCAGTCCCGCGGCGGCTCCCCACGCGATGTCGATCGCGGAGGGCGACGATGCCGGCAGAAAAGGGAGCGCCAGGACAATCAGAATCAAACCGGTAAGCTGCGAGAGAACAACCACCGCGACGAGGGGTGCGCCGCGTTTGGTAGCCAGACCCCCGAGGAAATCGGCGGACCCGTAGGCGATCGAGGAGAGGACGGCGAGAAGGTAGGCAGTCACTCGGCGGATCGCGTCTCGTAGTCGAGCAACCCGGTCTGAAAAATCATCTTCCACTCGCCGCTCACCAGCGTGTAACCCTTGCAGGCGCGGCCCTTCCAGCGGAAGTCATGGCCCGTCGCCCCTCGCCAGAGCGTATCGACATCGACCACTGCGAATGCGCCATCGCCCTCGGCCGAGACGGCGATGAACACAATTGTGCGGTGGTTGTGCAGCAGTTCGTGCGTGTCGAACAGATGCTGCCAGCCGCGCCGCCAGCGCTCGCGGTTATAGCGGCCTTGCGTCAGGATCCACAGAGCCGGATCGTGGGCCATTGGATCGGGCGGCCAGGGCCACACCATGTCGGGATGGAAGAGATCCACCAGCGCTTCGGCATCCTGCGTGTCCCACGCGCGCGTCTCGCGGTCAACGATCGCCCGGATCTCACCCTCGACATCGTTCACAGAAACAAGATACGCGAGTCGCGATATGCTTCAACCTTCCGGGAGATTTTCATATATGCGCGATCTCTGCAGAATCATTGCCCTGGTCCTCGTGGCAGGCAACGCCTTCGGCCAACTCACCGACGACCAGAAGATCTCAGACTTCCAGAATGTGGTGGCGGTCTACAACAAGAACTACGGACCGTATGAATGGAAGCGCGACGCGCTCGGGTTCGATCTGCTCAACACCGCCCCCTGGCTCGACAAGATCCGCGCCACAAAAAATGATCTCGATTTCTACGAGATCATGGTGTCGTACGTCGCGAGCCTGAACGATGCCCACGACTACTACGCCGTGCCGTCGAACTTCTCGGCTCGCCTCAACTTCGGCGTGGACATTTATGACGGGAAACTGCTCGTCGATACGATCAACCGTTCGAGGCTCCCGGCGGCAACCTTCCCGTTCCAGATCGGGTATGAGCTCGTATCCATCGACGGGAAAGACGCGCAGCAGATCCTCGATGGACTGCTGCAATACGAAATCGCGGCGAATCCGCGCAGCACGCGCCGGCTTGCGGCGCAGTTGCTGACGACGCGATCGCAATCGCTCATCCCGCATGCCATTGACGTTGGGGATGTTTCAACGGTCATCTTCCGCCGTCTCGACGGCATCCTCGAGAGCTACATCATCCCGTGGACAAAATCTGGGTTACCGATGACCAGCATCGGCAAGTACATCACGCCGGCACAGGCGCCGGGGGGCAGGCGATTGATCGCCGACGACCCCGAGGTTGAGACATTTCCTGAGTACATGAATCCACTCCTGAAGCTTTGGAATTGCCGGCTCCCTGATCGCGCCGTGAATGGCTTCGGGTCTCAATTTCCGATCTTCGCAGGTGCAATGCCGGCCGGCTTCATCGTGCGCCAGGGCCGGACGTCCGGAGATGTCTTTTACTCGGGGACCTTCGAGTCGGGCGGTTTCAAGATCGGCTTCATCCGCATTCCCAGCTTCAGTCCCTCCAGTACGACAACGGCAACGGCTGCCTTCCGCAGCGAGATTGCGTTCTTCGAGCAGAACACCGACGGCCTGATCGTCGATGTCATGCGGAATCCCGGCGGCTCAGTGTCCTATCTCAATCAGATCCTGGCGCTGCTGATGCCAACGACATGGCGAAGCCTGGCGTTCGAAGTCCGTGCAACTTCTGCTTGGGTGGCAAGCATCTCCAGCTCGATCGAGTCGGCAAAATCGCAGGGGGCGCCGCAGACCACGATCGATCTGTTGCAGGCGATCAAGAACGAGATCGTCGCCGCCAACCGCGCCAGACGCGGCCGCACCAATCCCATCCCGCTGGACGATGTCGTGATCGACCGAAATCCCGCGAAGGACGCGAGCGGAAAAATCATCGCCTACGACAAGCCGATCCTGGTTCTGGTGGACGAGCTCTCGGCGTCGGCCGGCGATGCTTTTGCCGCCACCATTCAGGACAACGCGCGCGGGTCGCTGTTAGGCTGGCGCACCATGGGTGCCGGCGGCAATGTCGTCAGCTGGGAGGCCGGAAGCTACTCCCTCGGAACCATCAGGGTCACCCAGTCGCTGATGAACCGGAAGAACCCGATCATGACCAGCGAGTATCCGACGGCGCCGTACGTCGAGAACATCGGCGTGCGTCCCGAAATCACGGTTGACTACATGACCAGCGACAACCTGGCGAAGGGCGGCAGGCCTTTTGTCGACACGTTCGTCGCGGCGATGATCGACACGATTCAAAAGAGCAGGATGCCCGCAGCAGTCGCGCCGTCACAACAGAGCCTTACGCCGTCGCAGAAAGAGTCGGACTTCCGATATCTGGCAAGCCTTTACGCGACCTATTACGCTCCGTACGAATGGAAGAAGCAGTTGCTGGGCTTCGACGCGCTGAGCATTCAGCCGTGGTTGGACCGCGTCGCCGCAACCACTACGGACCTCGACTTCTATGAAGTCTGCGTTGCGTATGTGGCCAGCCTGAACGACACCCACGACCATTTCACGCTCCCGTCGGATTTTGTCGCGCGCCTTCCGATCACCGCGGACGTTTATGACGGCAAGGTCGTGATTGAAACCATCAACAGAACGCTGCTACCTCAGGCCACCTATCCCTTCGAAATCGGCGATGAGATCGTTTCGGTGGACGGAAAGAGTGTCCAGCAGTTGCTGAGCGACTTCGCCAAATACGCCGCCTATGCGAATCCCATCTCGACGCGGCGGCTGGCAGCGACGCGCGTAATCAGCCGCGTGCAGTCGCTGATGCCGCATGCGCCGGACGTCGGCGACTCCGCCACGGTTGTCGTCAGCCGTCAGAGCGGCGCGATGGAGACGTACACAATTTCCTGGCAGAAGACGGGGACTCCTCTGGAAGTTGGGCCGGTTGCGAAAGCGCCGCCCTCGAGCGCCAGGGCCGACACATCTGACTACATGCGATTGCTCGAGGAGACGCGTTGGTCCGGGGTCGGCGAGCAAGGCAGTCTGACGGGTGTGCTCAATTTCGGCAGTCGCACGCCAATCTTCTTGAGCGGTTTGCCATCCACATTCACTCGCCGCCTCGGTTCGAGCTCCGCCGATTTCTTCTACTCAGGGACGTTCAAATACGAAGACCTGACGCTCGGCTACATTCGAATTCCGAATTACTCTCCGCCGTCGTCGAGTGCGGCATCGCAGCTGTTCCAGAGCGAAATCGACTTCATGTCCGCGAACACCGACGGACTGATCATCGACGAGATGCGCAACACCGGCGGTTCATTGTGTTTTGGTGAAGACATTGCGACGCGACTGATTCCCTACCCGTTCCAGGCCACGGGGTTTCAACTCCGGGCTTACTGGACGCGGATGCTGAGTTTCTACAACGCTTACGTCAGTGCCAGAGACGGCGGCGCCCCGGCGGATGTCGTCGCGCAGTATCTGTTGGTCTACAACGCGATGGCCACCTCGAATGCAGCGCTTCGCGGCCTGACCGAACCCGTCCCGCTCTGCACTTCCACGCTGAGCCGAAATCCGGCAGTCGGCGCGTACACGAAGCCGCTGATGTTGCTGATCGACGAATTCACGGTTTCGACGGCCGATTCAGTGGCGAACATGATTCAGAGCTCGGGCCGCGGCCTGCTTTACGGAATGCGGACCAACGGCGCGGGCGGCAACAACACCACCTTCGACGCCGGACCGTTTTCCGAGGGATTGGCGGGAATGACGATCGGAATTCAGACGCGCCCCCGCCCCTTCACGATTCCCGGTTACCCGACGTCGATCTATATCGAGAACGTCGGCGTACAGCCCGACGTGGTGAGCGACTACATGACCAGAGACAATCTGCTGCAGAACGGCGCTCCGTTCGTGAACGGTTTTCTGGCCAGGATGGCGGCGCATGTGCGGGCGCGTCCAGGACGGAGAGCGATCAAGCGCTGACGATCTTGATGCTGAGAAGTCCTCTTCGAACCGCGAACACACGGCGAGAAGGTCCACAATCAATCCCGCTATCATCTGACCGCCTTGATCACAATCGGATCGCAGCTTGGACCCTACGACATCGTAGCGCCCATCGGCGCGGGCGGAATGGGAGAGGTCTGGCGTGCGCGCGACCGTCGCCTGCAGCGAGACGTCGCGATCAAAGTCCTTCCCGAAGTGATGACGGGAGTCGCCGGCGCGGTCGAACGATTCGAGCGCGAGGCCCGATCGGTCGCCGCGCTGTCGCATCCGAACATCCTCGCCATTCACGATTTTGGAAATGCAGACGGCATTGCCTACGCCGTCATGGAGCTGCTCGAAGGGGCGACGCTGCGCGACCGCCTCAGCGAATCGATCCCGGCGCTCAGCCGCACGCTCGATTGGGCGCAACAGATTGCACAAGGGCTCTCGGCGGCGCACGAACGCGGCATCATCCACCGCGATCTGAAACCCGAAAACGTTTTCGTCACGCGCGATGGCCTCGTGAAGATCCTCGATTTCGGTCTCGCGCGCCAGGAGAGCGCGGTGTCGTTCGATGACGACACGATGGTTGCGCGAACCAGTCCCGGCACGTTGATCGGAACGGTCGGCTATTTATCGCCGGAGCAGGCGCGCGGCGAGCCCGCCGATGTCCGATCGGACATTTTCTCCTTCGGCGCCGTCTTCTACGAGATGCTCACCGGACAGCAGGCCTTCGCGCGCGCGTCCGGCGCCGAGACACTGGTGGCCGTCCTTCGCGAAGAGCCGAAGACGCTCGCGGAATGCGGAAGAGCGACGCCGGCGGAAGTCGAGGACATCCTCCGCCACTGCCTCGAAAAAAATCGCGACGAGCGATTTCGCTCGGCCCGCGATCTCGTTTTCGCGCTGCGGCTGGCGATCCGCGCCGCTTCCCTGCCGTCGGTCGACGCGCCGGCGCCGCGCCACAGCGAGCCGAGCGAAGTGTCGATCGCCGTCCTTCCCTTTCGCAATATCGGCTCGACGGCCGAGACGGAATACTTCAGTGACGGCATGACGGAGGAGGTCATCAACTCAATCTCGAACATTCCGTCGCTGCGCGTCGCCGCGCGGACGTCGTCGTTCGCATTCAAAAAGCGCGATGACGATGTCCGCAAGATCGGCCGCGAGCTCGGCGTCGGGATGGTGCTGGAGGGAAGCGTGCGTCAGTCGGGACAGCGCCTCCGCGTCTCGGCGCAGCTGATCAACGTGGAAAGCGGGTATCAGGTCTGGTCCGATCGATGGGACCGCGACATGGCCGACGTCTTCGCGGTGCAGGACGAGATCGCGCAAGCGATCGCCTCGACCTTCCGACTGAAGCACGCTCACGCGGACGGCAGCGGCGCCGCCGGCAAGACCCAGAACGTCGAAGCATACGATCGGTACCTCAAGGGTCGCTATCTGCTCGCCGGCCGGCGTGCCGCGGAGGCCATCGCGGAATTCGAATCGGCGGTGGAGCGCGATCCCGACTTCGTCGACGCGCACACTGCGCTCGCCGATGCCTGGGCCATTCGCGGCTACTACGGAGGCGTCCCGACGTGGGAAGCGTGGGCACGCGGACGCGCGGCCGCCGATGAGGCGGAGCGGATCAATCCCGACGCGCCGGGCATTCCGCTGTCGCGCGCGATTCTCGAGCACTACTACG
>JALYZI010000104.1 GCA_030948915.1 Acidobacteriota bacterium | reverse complement strand
TGTGTTGTCGTAGGTCACCGATACAGGCGAACCGGTGATCTTGAGTCTGCAGCTTTGCCCGCTCCAGCTGCCGACGCCGTGATTATTCGTGGCGAAGATCAGGCGCTCACATATCGTCTTTGCCGTGATATGGCATGCGACGTGGAATCCATTTGCATCGGCAAATCCCCACGGTTCACAGCCGTACGGCTTCCATATCTCGTAGAAGGGTCCGACGTTAGGCAAATCCGGCAGGTGAGAAATGATCAGAATGTCTTGTAGTCCCTCCAGGATCCCATAACCCCCCACTTCGAGCCTCGCGGTTGGCGGCTGCGAGGCAGGCGGCACCTTCACCATCGTCTGATCCCCGGTTCGGACGTTGACATTCCCGAACGCCCTTGCCGGCTTGGCCTCGTAGTAAACGATCTGCTTCTCTCCCTCGGCGACGACGACGTCTCCTTGCGGCGAGGGTTGGAGTGCCACCACCTGAACCGACAACGTGTACAAGCCGGGATCGGCCGGCTGCGGCGGATTTGAGGCCGTCCAACTACCGTCGAACCGATTCGTTCTAACAGTGTTGAACGCCACAACGCTGCCGGCACCCATCTTCGCAATGCTGAAGCGGAACTCGTTGGTTGGGTTTCCGAATGGATTTGAGATGCTTGCGCTCAGGGTCAGTCTCTTCGCGTCGGTCGGCGGCGGTGCTTCCGCTTGTCCCGACGGCGGACTCACGTTGAACGTCACCTGATACGCAACCTTCTTTATTTCGCAGAGGCCGGGGAGCTGGCCGCTCGCCTGAGCCACCACCGTAGAGCCGAGAAACTGCTTGACGTTGACGCTGAACGAATAGTAGCCAGGCAACTTCGGCACCCACCAGACCGTAGGGTCCGTGGTGTCCTGCTTGATTACGGCGCTGGTCGGCGAGTCGACAGAGAACGTGTAGTGATTGACGACGGGCTGCGTGTTGATGACCACGTAGCCGCCAGAAACCTTTGCCTTCAGGCCCACCGCCTGGTCCAGACCGATGGGGCATGGAACCGGATTCGCGAGTGACAGCGTCACTGTCAACGGTGACGCAGGTGGCGGAAGTGCCGCCTTACCCGGCGAGGCGTTGAGCACCATGACGGCAATGCATCCGACTCCGACGAGACTTTTCACACTTTTCATGTGTGTTGGGTTCCCGATCGGACCGGGGCGTTACTGCAGGCCGACGAACTGGCTCAGTGCTTCTTCGTGTGCTTCTGGATGTTCTTGCCGGCCTTCTCCATCGCGGTGCCGGTCGCGTGTGCCGCGTCGTTGACAGCATTCGTGGCGGTATTGACGGCATTCTTGGCGTCCTGCTTCGCTTCGGCCGTCGCCGTCGTGTCGATCGCCGGAACGGTGGCGGTTATCGTCGTCGTTTTGGTTTGAGTGGTGCCGCCCGCGCTGTCGGTTGTTGTGACTGTTTCCGATTTTTGGTTGCAGGCCAGAGTCAGAACCATGAGAGCTGCCGATACTACTGTTGTAATTCGCATAACTGCTGACCTCGCAAGAACTGCGCCCGCGTTTGGACGAGTTCGCCGTCCTGCCGTAAGATCGCCCTCCCAATTCCGTGCGTAAACTTGATCCTGCAGTCGCCACTTCGCTGGCGGAGCGGATTCGCGCCGTGGAAGCCGCATCCAGCGCCGAGGTTGTGGTCGAAATCCGGGCGCACTCGGGATCCTATGCCCATGCGGACGCGCGATTTGCAGCGCTGGCCGCGTTTGTCGTTCTCCTGGTCGTGCTGTTTGCGCCCTGGGACATCGATCCGATCTGGGTTCCACCCGTCGTACTCGGCGGTTACATCATGGGCGTGCTGATAGCGCGACTCAGCAATCTCGTTCGATGGTCCATGACGACGCGTCGCGATCGGGAGACGCGCGTGCGCACGACTGCCGCGGCAACTTTCGTCGAACTCGGCGTGACGAATACCTCGCGCGAAACGGGTCTCCTCATCTTTCTGTCGGTGCTCGAGCGCCGCATGGAGTTGATTGCCGATCGCGGCATTCTCGATGCCGTGCCGGTCCTGGAATGGAATCAACTGCTCGAGAAAACGCGTCAGCGCGCCGCGGACACCGAGGCGCTGCTCGACGTTTTGCGCGAGTTGGAGCCGCTCCTGACTCGATGTCTCCCGGTACGCCCCGGCGATCGCGATGAACTATCGAACGCAGTCCGCTTCGTGAAGAAATGAGTCGCCGAAGCATCGCGCTGTTTGTTCTGACGCTGCTGGTCGCAACGGCGCTGTTAGGCCGCGTCGGGGGCGGCCAATCGTACTCGGGAGGCAGCAGCAGCCGGTCGAGCGGCGGCAGCAGCTACAGCGGCGGTGGGAGCCGCTACAGCGGGGGCGGGAGCAGTTACAGCGGCGGCGGAAACAGTGGTGGTGGCGGTTGTGGCGTTATCTTCTTTTTCATCTTTGTGGTCTTGATGTTCCTCATTCTCGCGCAATTGCAGAATCGATCGCAGGTGCCCTCTTTTTCAACGGCCCCTGCAGGCCAGGATCTGAGCGGACTGCTCCGCTTCGACCCGAATTTCTCGGAGATCGTCTTCAACGATTTTTGTAACGCGCTCTACGTGAAAGCGCATCAGGCTCGCGGAGTCAGCGGCCTCGATCGTTACGCGCCGTACATCGCCGAGGATGCCCGCAACGCGCTGGCGCGGCTGAATCCAAAAGGACTGACAGAAATCCGCGGGATCGTCGTGGGCGCGATGCATGTCGGCGCTATCGGCGGATTGTCGGGCGACGTCGTAATCGTGCCCGTGAAATACGAAGCCAATTACACCGAGGTCGTCGAAGGGAAGGAATCGAGCTGGTACGTGCGGGAAGAATGGGTATTCGAGCGCCGGCGCGACATCCTTTCGCCGCCGCCCGAAAAAGCAAAAGCCGACCACTGCCCTCGTTGCGGTGCGCCACTGCAGACACGCACCGACGGCGCTTGCCAATACTGCGGCGTCAAGATCGAGGACGGCACTTTCCAATGGTTCGTGCGCAGCATCGTTCCGGTGGCGAAGGAGTCGCGCGGACCGCTGCTCACCTCCGACGTCCAGGAGCAAGGCACGGATCTTCCGACAGTGTGGCAGGGCAACCTCGCGCGGCGTCAGGCGGAGTTCGTGGCTTCGCATCCGGGATTCAAGATGGACGAGCTGAGGGAGCGCGTCCTCGACACCGCGCTCAAGCTGCAGGACGCGTGGGCGGCGCGCGATTGGGAGCGCATCCGGCCGCTCGAAACCGAACCGCTCTTTCAAACGCATCGCTACTGGATCGACGCTTACCTCAAGCAGGGTCTGCGCAATATCGTCGCGGACTATCTGGTGGGATCGATCGATCCCGTTAAAATCTCCTCCGACGCGTTCTATGACGGCGTTACGTTCCGCGTGCGGGCCAGCGGCCGCGATTACACGGTCGCGGGCGTCAATGGCGGAGAAAAAGTCGTCGCGGGCTCGAAAGAAAACGTGCGGTCGTGGAGTGAATACTGGACGTTCATTCGGACGCGCGGAACGCAGTCCGATCCATCCAGGACAGTGTCGTGCCCAAACTGCGGCGCCACGGTTGAAGTCGGACAGACAGGCATCTGCCGCCATTGCGGCGGAAAGTTAGGCGGGGGAGACTTCGGATGGGTGTTGTCGCGCATCGAGCAGGATGATGCGTATACCGGATAGGAGAACGACATGGGCTTCTTCGACAATCTGAAAAAACAGGCAGGTTCGCAGTGGATCGAGATCATCGAATGGCTCGACGATTCCCGGGACGCGATGGTCTATCGTTTTCCTGTTTACAACCAGGAAATCAAGATGGGAGCGCAGCTCGTCGTCCGCGAGAATCAGGCGGCGCTCTTCGTCAACGAAGGAAAGGCCGCCGATCTCTTTCAACCGGGCCGCTACGAGCTCACCACGAAGAACATTCCGATCCTCACGGACCTGCGCGGCTGGAAATATGACTTCCAATCGCCATTCAAAGCGGAGGTCTACTTTTTCAACACGCGTCTGTTTCCCGACTTGAAGTGGGGAACGACGAATCCCGTGATGATGCGCGATGCGGAGTTCGGAATGATCCGGCTGCGCGCGTTCGGCACGTACGCCACGCGCATTTCGGATGCGAAGAAATTCTTCTCGACGATTGTCGGCACTCACGGGCTCACGTCGACGCAAGACATCCTCGGGCAATTGCGTTCGACGATCGTTTCGCGTCTCTCGGATGCGGTCGCGGAGGCGAAAATCGCGGCGCTCGATCTTGCGTCGAAGTATGACGAGCTCGGCGCAATCGCAAATGAAAAGCTCGCGTCCGACTTCGGATCGTACGGACTCGAACTCTCGCGCTTCTACGTCGAGAACATGTCGCTGCCCGCCGAAGTCGAGGCGGCCATCGATCAGCGCAGCAAGCTGGGAGTCCTCGGCGACAAATTGCCGCAGTACACGCAGATGCAGACCGCGGAGGCGATTCCGATCGCCGCCGCCAATCCAGGCGGACTCGCCGGCGCAGGCGCAGGCCTCGGCGCAGGCGTCGCGATCGGTTCAGCGATGGGACAGGCATTCAGCGGCGGCGCACTTCCACCGCCTCCTTCGGCAGCGACCGGAGCGCGCTGGTCGGTAGTCATCGATGGCAAGACATACGGTCCGTACACTGATGATGCCCTTCGCGCAATGGTCGCGAGCGGCCAGGTATCGCCGTCCGCTCAGGTCTGGCGGCCCGGGGCGGCAGGGTGGACGCCTCTGACGGCGTTTCCTGAGCTGGGAGCGGCGGCGCCACCCCCTCCGCCTCCGCCAAATAAGTAACGTACGCTGCACTTCTTCAAGAACGTCGGAAGGAGTCCTTGAGGCCAGGAAGAGGTCGAGCGTTTCGGGGTCGCGCGCGCGAACGCCCTCGGCAGTCCTGAGGTGCGCCAGAAGCTGATCGCGCTCTTCCAGCGATGCGAATTCCTTGCTGGCGAGACGCTTGATCGTCTCTTTCAGATCGGACTGAAAAATTGCCACCGGAGTGCGGAGTATAGGTCAGACTACTCTTCGAGGATCGCTTCCGCGTCCAGCGTGAGCTCGACATCTTCGCCGACGACGAGGCCGCCGCGTTCGAGCGTCGAATTCCAGTTCACTCCGAAGTCTTTTCGGTTGAGCGATCCCGTAGCCACAAATCCGGCTCGCGTCTTTGGACCCTTATCCACACCGCCTTCCCACCACGGTGTCTGCCACGTTCCGAGGTAGTGCACGTGAAGGATGAGCGGCTTCGTGACTCCGCGGATGGTCACGTTGCCGTGAACCTTCGCATCGGCAGGACCGACGAGCTCGACCCGGTCGGATTCGAACTTGATCGTCGGATAGTTTGCGGCGTCGAGAAAATCCGGCGACTTCAGATGCGCATCGCGGTCCGGCTCGCCACTCCACAGAGTCGCGGCGTCGATGACCGCGTTCATCTTTGCCCGTTTCGGATCCGCGGGGTCGAATTCCAGACTTCCCTTCACATTCTTGAAGTGCCCGCGCACATGCGTCACCATCATGTGGCGGACGGAAAACTCGGCTGCGGTGTGTCCAGGCTCGAACGTCCAGCGCTTCATGCGCGAAGTCTATAGGGCTATTGCCTGGCCAGCTCAACCCGGCGATTCTTCGCGCGGCCGTCCTCTGTGGTGTTGTCTGCAATCGGCTTCGTCGCGCCGAATCCCTTCGCGACCAGTCGCGATGCGGGCACTCCATGCGTCGTCAGCCAGGCGACCACCGCCTGTGCGCGCTTGTCCGACAATGTCTGATTCGCCGCCGCGGCGCCCTGGTTGTCAGTGTGACCTTCGACGCGCAGCTTCAGCGTCGGATTCTCCTGCAGCAACTGCACGATCTGCTGCAGGACGGCTTCGGAGTCCGCTTGAATTGTCGCCTTGGCGGTATCGAAATGAATTCCGTAGACCGCCACGTGCCCGGTCTTGTTGATCTGATCGACGAGATCGGAGGCTGTGATCTCCTGCTCCATCTTCTTCTCGACCACGATCGTCTGGTCGTAATAGGTCCCTCGATTTTCGACTCCGTACCAGGTCGTACCCTTGTGGGCCGTGATTTCGGCAGGGCTCAGTTCGTAATCGATCGTGAATCCCGCGCGCTTCAAGGCTCCTTCGATGTTTCTGAAGACCTGGATTTCGGTCACGCCTTCTCGCGTGACGTAATCCCAGGTGTGAACTTCGCCCTCGACGACTTTCGGGTCTCCCTCCATCGGCAAGCTGGCTTGATCGAATTCTTTGCTGTCACAAGAACTGATCTTGCTGCCGGGCATGCGGGTGATCATCGTGGAATCCTTGCAGCCTTCGGCATCGGGTTCCTGCGCACACAACGGCATCACGACGGAGAGCAACGCGAAGCACAAACCTGCACGAAGAAGATTTTTCATCCGGGTATCTTAAAACGATCCCGGCGCAGTCGTGCCGCCAATAAGGATGAATGGCCTCCTGCTGACTGAGGCTCCCATATGATCCGGGCATGGCCATGCAGGGAAATCTTCGGACGATGCCGGTGCCCGAGCTGTTGATGTGGATCAGCCAGTACCGAAAAACCGGGACGCTCGAAGTCCGCACGAAAAACTCGACCGAAAGGCTGGCCTTCGAAGACGGCACGTTGACCTACTCGTCCTCCTCCGATCAGAAAAAGACCCTCGGACGACTCCTGATCGAGAAGGGGATGCTGACCGAGGAGATGCACGAGACGGCGCGTGGGCTTCGCTCGAAGAATATCGCCGTCGCGAAGGCGCTCATCGAGCTCGAGATGCTTTCGGAAGAGGACATCCTGCGCTTTCTGCGAAAAAAAGCCGAGCGTGAACTGTTCGATCTCTTTGAGTGCATCGACGGCGAGTTCCGGTTCGATGAGCTCGAGATGCCGCAGATGCAGCTTCTCCCGCTGCGCGTCGATGTCTCCGGTCTGCTGCTGCGCCTCACGCAGCGCATGGACGAGAAGGGCAGCTACGACTTCGACGACGTCTCAGGTCTGCACTGGGAAAAGCTCGACACCTAAGTCGAGAGTCACGAACCTGAACGTGGCCGAGTCCGACGGTGTACGACGCGAGGATGAGCATCAGGCCGATGGCGCCGGCCCACGATCGCACGCTCGGATTGAATCGCTGCGACAATTAGCGCGCGCTGCATCTCACCCCGCGATGAACGTGATCCCTTCGCTGCGCACCGCTTCCAGAAGCTGACTCGGGTCGACATGATCGGTCGGTGGAACGAGCCCGCGCCTGGTGAACCGTCCTTCAGCGATCGACACCGCGGCCAGAATCGCCGGCAGAACCGCCAGCATGTAGCTCTTGTCGCCGGTGAAGACCCGGTACTTGAAGCCGGCCTTCGACGCGATTTCGTAGCCGAGCACGCCGTGCGTCGTGCCGACGGCCTTCGCGAATGCGACCGCCTGCTTTTGAAACTTCTCCATCATGCGTCGCGCGAATTGCCATCGCGGGACGGCTGCCAGCGCGAGGTTCATTCCGGGAAAACGCAGATCGACCGTCAGCTCGGTCGTCTTCAATGTCGGGAAAATGGGTGGCAGCGTGACGCCGTCGACGCTCTTCACCGTCACGCCGATCCGCGTTCCGATCGGCTTGGGAAAATGAATTCTCTTGAACGATCCCTGCAGAGACTGAACGACCGACTCGATCGTCGACGTGGTGGCAGTGTGGCGGATCGCAGGAACGAGATAAGCGCTCAACCGCCGGGGTTCGACGACGCTGACCGATTTCAGTACCGCCGCGCTGATCGTCGAAAGCGAGCTGCACGCGGTGAGGACGCGAATTCCGGCTGCCCCGATCGGCGCTTCGTATTTGTAGACCATCGATGTGTATTCGACGCTGTCGGATATGTCGACGATGTCGACGCCCATCGTGCGCGCGGTCTCGATCAGCGCGGAGTTCCGTTTTTGGAACGGTCCGGCGCAGTCGACGACCAGATCGCGCGGCTTCAGATTCTTTCGCAAGTCGTCGGCATTGTTCGCATCGATGCGCAACTCGCCGTGCGAGCGCGACGCGACGATCGGCTGCAATCCTGCCTTGGCAAGACGCTCCACAATCAGATTGCCGAAAAAACCTGCTCCGCCGAGGACGACGACGCGCTTCATGGCATTCTCTTTCCGGCGATCACGACCCACGGAATGAAGAAGAGCATGAGGAGCGCGCTCGTGACCGTGATGCCGGCGTCGCTTCCTGCGATCGTCGTGATCGTGAGTCCTGCGCCTGCGCTCCAGGCACACCAGGCGAGACTTCGCCACGGCAGTTGCCGGGTCGCTCGCGTCAAAGCGATGGCCGCGATCGTATACAGACCATTTCCTGCGCCGCCGGTGAGCAGCGCCGCCGTACGATAAAGCCGCGTGTCAGGCCGCGGAATCCATCCGATGAAAATCGATTCGCCGGACCAGTCGCACGCCAGGCCAACAGCCGCGATCGCAACCGGCCACAGCTTCCCGATCCGATTGCCCCACCACGCGTAAAAGGCCAGCAGCGTGAGTGCCGCCAGCATCCAGAGGAGCCATCCGGCGCGCCAGCGTTCGGGATACCTCGCCAGGTATGCGATGCGTTCACGGATGTTGGGAATCGCTTCGCTTCCTCCGCGCAGCAGAGTCAGGGCGCCGATGCCGGCCACCACGTGCATCGCAGCGCACCAGTACGGCGCCGTGCGGAAAACGCGCATGCGACCAACATTCTCGCTTATCTGCGATCGGCGCGGCTCTGGGATATGCGCTCGAACTCTTTTTGTAAGCGAGCGAGCTCCTCATCCGAGAGCCGTTCGAGAATCTTGAGGCTCGAGCGCGCACCGTCGGGCGCGCGAATCTGTTCATCCAGCTTCAGCTGCAGCGCGCGCGTGTCGCGGTTCTGTGT
>JALYZI010000052.1 GCA_030948915.1 Acidobacteriota bacterium | reverse complement strand
TCGACGCGCGCGGGAGCGGTCACAAATGTGCCGGCGGTCGTCGCGCGAACGAGGTACGTAAATTCGTGCACGCCTTCGCTCAGACGTGTCGCGAACAGATTGACGCGATCGTCGTGGCGCTCGATGTGATCGAAACCGCCGCGGCGCCACAGCGACGTCCAGTCGTAGTTGTCCGGATTGTCCGTGCGCTGCTTCTCCGCGATTTCGCTGGCCGTCGTCGAGAACCACGACTCGACCGGCTCGGTGCCGGCTGGAATCGGATCCGTCACGGCGACGAAGCGGCGCTCCTTCGTATTGCGCAGACGCAACGTGACCTTGATCAGATCGCCGGCTTTGAAATCCTTCTGCGAGTAATGGCGCTCGATCGAGAAACCGCGATCGGCGGCATCGTGGAGAATTCCCGCCAGGCCGTACTTCAATGTCAGCAGATAGAACAGCGTGCCGGTGCCTTCGCGCGTGAATTGAACCGGTCCGCTTTGCAGCTGCATCATCGGTACATCGTGCAACTTCGCTTCGGTTGACCTTCCGCGGAATTCGTCGCGCGCGAGTACGGTCGCGCCAAGACTGGCGCTGCCCGTGAAGTTCGGCGTTTCCTTTTCGTAGCGCCGGTAGTAATCGACGAGTGCTTCCATCGCCCAGGCGTTTTCCTGCGTGTTGCGCCAGCGTCCTTTCTCGCGCACTTTCATCAACCAGCGCACGATCTGTTTTGTCATCTGCTCATCGCTCGTCTGACGCACCAGCGTGTCGAGCGTGATCGCGGTCGTGCGCACATTCGAGCTCCAGAACCACAGCAGATACGGATCGTTGAGCTCTTCGACGTGCGCGTAGCCACCCTCGGGAAGAATCGCGTTGTTGATGCGGCGGAGCAGATCGGCGCGATGCCGCGCGTCGGCGTCCGCGAGGAATGCGATGCCGAAGATCGGCATGCGATCGACGTAGGAGTAGAGCCGATTGATGTGGCTGTCCTCGTTGCGCCCGCCTTCGACGAGCACCTTGACCGCGAACGCCTGCCACGCGGTGTACGCCGGCCACCATCCTTCGTTTTCCGGGCGCTTCTCATTCAAGACGTGCTCGAGATAGTCGTAAGCGCGATTGAGAACGTCAGCGTTCACGTCGTAGCCCAGCTTCTGACCCCGCTGCAGAACGTGAACGACATCGGCGGTGAGATACGGCGATGTGTATGGGCAGTCGCCCGGCCAGTAGACGAATCCGCCGTCGCCGCACTGGTACTTGTACAGTTCCAGGATCGTCTGCTGCGCGGTCGTCCGACCCTTCTTCGCATCGATCCCCGGCAGCGCGAACGCGTCGCCCAGATCTGATGTCAGCATGAGGGCCAGGGCGCCTGAGGCGCGCTGTTCCGCGCAGCCGTACGGATAATCGATCAGATACTGCGCCCCTTCCGCAAGACCGACCATCGCGGTCGACGACAGTTCCATGTGCAGACCGCCGATCGACGGCACGACATCCTTCGGGACCTCGAGCGTTTCTTTGGCGGTCGGATTCGCTTCGCCATACGCCGCGACGGTTTCGATCGGCGTGAGCAGACGAACCGGCAACACGTCTTCGAACGCGTCGCTTTCGCCGTTCAGCTTCACGCTCATTTGAATCCGCGCGACGCCAACAGACTTCGCGGTCGCGTTGAAGCGGACTTCAGCAGTGCCTTCAGGCGTGACGTCGATTGTCGAAGTCGTGTCGCCGTCGATCTCGACGATCGCCGGGTCGAGCGATCGGATCGTGACCGTCGCTTTGCCGCCCTGCTTGAGTTGCGAATGCACGACCGAGCCGAAATAGGCTTTGTCGCCGAGGGCCAGGAAGCGCGGGAAGGCCTGAGTGAGAAGCACCGGCTTGTTGATGCGAATCTCGTTTTGCGCCCAACCGAATCGCGAAGCCTTGTCGCCGGCGACCGCCATGATGCGATACGTCGTCAGCGATTCCGGCAGCGTGACATCGGCGTGCGCGCGGCCGCGCGCATCGGTGGTGATCGATCCGAGCCAGAACGCGAGCACGCGGAAATCGCGCCGCAGCGTGCCCGGTCCGGAGTCCTGACCGCCGCCGCCACCCTGCGTCGCCCCTTTCGGCGTGAGGACGCGGCGGCTGATGATCTTCTGCCGTGAGTCGTCATTGACGACCTGTAGCGACTTCGTGATGTAAATCGAGTCGACGATGTCGGGCGTCTTGTAGTCGGTCAGCGATAGCACGCCGTAATCGACCGCCCATAGCGTCACTTCGGAGCGGACCGCTTTTCCGGCGCCGTCGTGCACGTTGACATCGACGCTGGCCTTCGCAGCTGGACGGAACTCATCGCGATTCGCTTTGACGTCGACCTTGAGCCGCTTCGTCGTGTCCTCGACCTGCAGCTCGACGTAGCCGACTCGGAAGGCAGGCTTGCCGGGATCGCTCTCGTCTTCGACGCCCTCTTTCGTGCGTCCCTTCACGAGCAGCACCGAGACGAAGACGTTCGGAATTTCCTTTTCCGTAATCGGAACGATGACCGTCTGTTGCGTGGAAGTGAGCTCGAACGGCTTCCATGTGCGCACACCTTCGCGCTCGGTGGTCAGCAGCCCCGTCGCGCGCTCCCACGGCGACTTGATCATGATTCGCGCGCTCTCGCCGGGGCGATAGTTTTTCTTCTCGGGGATGAGATCGATGCGGTTGCTGTCGTAGCGTGCCCACGCCGTGTAACCCGGTCCGA
>JALYZI010000045.1 GCA_030948915.1 Acidobacteriota bacterium | reverse complement strand
ACACAGCACGCAGGACGCAGGACTTCTGATGCAGCAACTACCACAGATTCTGCTGAACGGAATCGCCGTCGGGGCCATCTACGCCCTGATCGCCCTCGGCTACACGATGGTGTACGGCATCCTCAAGCTGATCAACTTCGCGCACGGCGACGTCTTCATGCTCGGTGCGTTCACCGGCTTCTACGCCGGCCTCTGGACCGCGTCGCACATTCGCAACAGTCAGTCGGGGGCAATGTCGTGGGTGGTCGCCGGCGGCATCATGCTGCTGGCGATGATCGTGTGCGCAATCACCGGATACCTCATCGAGCGCATCGCCTATCGCCCGCTGCGAAACGCGCCGCGCATCGCGTCGCTCATCACTGCGATCGGCGTCTCGTTTCTTCTGGAGTACGGCGGACAGTTCGTCTTCGGTCCCGATCCGAAGTTTTTCCCGAACCTGATCGAGAAGCATCTGATCCAGGTCGGCGGAACCGCGACCACGAATTACCAGTTGATCGTGCTCGTCCTCGCGATTCTGTTCATGGCGCTGCTGCAGTACATCGTGTACGGAACGAAGTTCGGACGTGCGATGCGCGCGGTTTCGTTCAACTTCGAGACGGCGTCGCTGATGGGGATTCCGACCGATCGCATCATCTCGACGACGTTCGTGATCGGATCGGCGCTGGCCGCGGTCGCGGGAATCCTGTACGGCCTTCTGTATTCGAAGATCGATCCGCTGATGGGGATTCTGCCGGGACTGAAGGCATTCATCGCGGCCGTGTTAGGCGGAATCGGCAATGTGCCGGGGGCGGTGGTGGGCGGACTCCTCATGGGTCTCATCGAGTCGTTCCTGGGCGGCAGCCGGTTTTCGAATTTCACTCCCGCCATCGCGTTTGTGATCCTGATCGTCATCCTGCTGATCCGGCCGTCGGGACTCTTCGGCAAGTACGACGCGGAGAAGGTGTGAAGCGGCTGCCCTGGGTGCTCCGCGATTTTCTTTACGCTGCGGTTTTCACCGCGGTTCTGATCGGCATTTCCTACGCATTCGGTGTGATCCGCATCTCGGGCATCGTCTACTACGAGCGGATCATCGTGTTGATGGGCATCAACATCATCCTGGCTGTGTCGCTGAACATCATCAGCGGCCACGCCGGACAGTTTTCGCTCGGTCACGCCGGCTTCATGGCGATCGGCGCGTACTTCGCGGCGTTTCTGACTTTTTTCTACTTCATGCCGTACGTGAACCGGTTTCCGGGAGGGACGCAGCAGTGGCTGATGCAGAACGCGCTTCTGCTGGTTGCGATTCTTCTCGGAGGAGTCGTCGCGGCGATCGCGGGCTACGTCGTCGGATTGCCGTCGCTGCGTTTGCGCGGTGATTACCTCGCGATCGTGACGCTCGGCTTCGGCGAAATCATCCGTGTCGTCATCCTCAACATCGACAAGATCGGGGCTGCGCGCGGATTCTCGGGGATTCCCAACTGGGCGAACTTTTTCTGGGTCTATCTCTTCGCCGGCATCACCACCCTCATCTCGTGGCGCCTCGTGCAGTCCTCGGTTGGCCGCGCCTTTCTGGCGGTCCGCGAAGATCAGATCGCCGCTGAGGCCATGGGCGTCGACACGACCAAATACAAGGTGAAGGCCTTCATGATCGGATCGTTCCTCGCCGGCGTGGCGGGCGGCCTCTTCGCGCACTTCATGATGTACCTCAATCCCGACATGTTCCGGTTCCTCAAATCCTTCGAGGTCGTCGTGATGGTCGTGTTAGGCGGATTGGGCTCGATCTCCGGATCGATCGTGGCCGCCATCATCCTGACCTTTCTTCCCGAAGGACTTCGGGCGGCCAAGGGATTCCTCCACATGGAGAAAGATCCGCGCATGCTCATCTACTCGATCACGCTGATCGTGTTGATGCTGACAAGGCCGCAGGGCCTGTTAGGCCGCCGCGAGCTGTGGCAGGTGCTGGCGCGCCGCAAAGACACCGTTCCGACCGACGAACGCGACGAAGGGCAGGGGACTGATGCCGCTGCTCGAAGCTAAGAACGTCACGATTCGATTCGGAGGACTGACTGCCGTCTCCGATTTCAATCTAGTCCTCGAGCCGAACGAGCTGGTCGGGCTGATCGGACCGAACGGCGCCGGCAAGACCACCATCTTCAACATTCTGACGGGCGTCTATCAGCCGAGCGAAGGCGGGGTCTTTGTCGCGGGGAAGCCGGCGCGAGGCCTCAAGCCGTTCGCCATCACCGCCCTCGGCGTCGCGCGAACGTTTCAGAACATCCGCCTCTTCAAGGAGCTGACCGTCCTCGACAACGTGAAAATCGGCGGGCATATCCACTACACGTACTCCGCCACTTCGGCGGTGCTGCACACGAATCGTTTCCATCGCGCTGAAGAGCAGGCTGAATCGGATGCCATCGAGCTGCTTCGCATTTTCAATCTCGATGCGCGTGCCCGCGATTACTCGAAGAACCTGCCGTACGGCGATCAGCGCCGTCTCGAGATCGCCCGCGCCCTGGCCGCCCGCCCGAAGCTGCTCCTGCTGGACGAGCCGGCGGCCGGCCTCAACACCGGCGAGACCATCGAGTTGATGGAAAAGATACACGAGATTCGTGATCGATTTAAACTAACGATTTTGTTGATTGAACACAACATGGAACTGGTCATGGGCATCTGCGAGCGCATCGTCGTGCTCAACTTCGGAAAGACGATCGCGCAGGGGACGCCTGCCGAGGTTCGCGCCAATCCGGTCGTGATCGAGGCCTACCTCGGGGAGCCGGTGGAATCATGATGCTCGGGGTGCGCGATCTGGAGGTCAACTACGGAAACATTCCGGCCCTGCGCGGAATCACGCTCGAAGTCGAGAAGGGGGAGATCGTCACGCTGATCGGCGCGAACGGCGCGGGCAAGACCACGACGCTGCGCACGATCTCGGGGCTCCTCAAACCGCGCCGCGGTCAAGTGCACTACAACGATAAGAACATCACGGGAACGAAGCCCGACGTCATCACGGCGATGGGCGTCTCGCATGTGCCGGAAGGGCGCGGGATTTTCGCGAACCTCACAGTCAACGACAACCTGCAGTTAGGCGCATATCTGCGCAAAGACAAAATTGCCGACGCCGAGTACGAGCGGATCTTCTCGCTCTTTCCAGTGTTGAAGGAGCGCATGAAGCAGAATGCCGGAACGCTCTCCGGTGGCGAGCAGCAGATGCTCGCGATCTCGCGCGCGCTGATGTCGAAACCGAGCGTGCTGCTTCTCGATGAGCCATCCCTCGGACTGGCGCCGCAACTCGTCCAGGCGATTTTCCGCGTGATCAAGGAGATCAACGCCGAAGGAACAACGATCCTGCTCGTCGAGCAGAACGCGCACATGGCGCTCGTCACCGCCCATCGCGGCTACGTGATGGAAACAGGTCGCATCGTGCTGCACGACACAACGAAGGCGCTCCTGACGTCGGATCGGGTGAAGAAGGCGTATCTGGGGGGATAGGGCGTCAGGCGTCGGG
>JALYZI010000075.1 GCA_030948915.1 Acidobacteriota bacterium | reverse complement strand
CGCACCTTGCCGGCCTTACCCGCTTTTCATGATCTGCAGCGCGACCGGCGTGATGCCGTTGATGATGAACTGGATGCCGATGGCGCCGAGGAGCAGAGACATGATTTTGGCGAAGACGGCCCGGCCGCGATCGCCGATCATGCGCGACAACGGCATCGCGGCCAGCAGAACGATCCAGGACACCGCTCCGACCGCGACGATCGCGATCAGCACCGCGATCTTTTGATCGAGCCGCGGATAGAGATTGACGAGCACCATCACCGAGGTGATCGCGCCGGGCCCCGACAACATCGGCACCGCCAGCGGCACGATCGCGATCGAAGATGGATCGATGTCGGCCTTCTCCACGTCGCTGTCTTCCATGCGTTTCTCGCCGCCGACGTTGAAGGCGCGGCGATCGTCGGCGACCAGCGTCCGCAGGGCGTTCGTGAGAAAGACGACGCCGCCCATGATCTCGAAGGCCGGCACGGTGATGCCGAAGAACTTGAAGACGTAGTTACCTGCGATCAGAAAAATCGCCAGCACGACGACGCAGGCCGCGCCGGCGACGAATGCCACGCGCAACCGCGTCGCGCGGCCGACGCCAATCGTCAGCGCGATGAACGATGGAATCACTGCCAGCGGATTGACCATCGTAATGAGCGCGGCGAAGGAGAGGAGCGTGACTTTCCAGAGAGGCGGCACGGCGCGCCGATTACATCACATCAATCGCGACGTCATTCTCCGTGTCGATGTACCAAAGAATCCCGCCGCACACCCGCCCGGTCATCTTCGCGATGACGCGGCAATAGAGGCTGACCTGTTCGCGATCCCGCTCGACGCGCGTGTCGCTCGGTTTGCCGCTCTTGTAATCGATGACCGTATCGGCTTCACCTTCGCGGATCAGCCGATCGATCCGTTTCTGCATGATGGCGCCGCTTGCGTCGGCGAACGCGATCGGCATCTCGCGTCCGATCGTCTCGGCTTTCGCGATGCGCTGGAAGACGGATGACTCGCGAACGATGGCCAATCGCCGGCGAACGAGATCGATCGCACGCTGATCGGCGGCCTGCTCGACAGCCAGGGCATCCAGCAGGGGCGCGGCATCGGAGGCTCCGTCCCAGCGCTCGAGAACGCGATGGAGGAGGATTCCGGCGGCGCGATTCGCAATCGCGTTGCGAGCGATCGCGACCTCGTCGCGCGGAAGAAGAGACGGCGGTTCCGGCTGTGCGATGTCACCGGCGACGATCGGCCCGGTGGCGAGGCGCGATTCCAGCTTCGGATCCTTCAGCCGATGCGTCGTGATGCGATCCGATTGCAGCGGCGCGACGCGCTCCAGCGCGATGGAAATGCCAATCGGAAGATCGCGCATGACGACGCCGGGCTCCGCGGGCCACTGCAGCGTCTTCGCACTGAAGATCTCGCAAAGATATTTGCCGAACCCGTTCTGCGTCGCTTTCTCGGTCTTGCAGACGATCGCGACCTGCGATTTCGCGCGCGTGATCGCGACGTAGAACAGCCGCCGCATCTCGGCCTTATCGCGCAGGCCGCCGATTTCCTTCAGCGGTCGGTTGTCGGAGAAGCGGCAGATTCCCGACAGCGTGTCGACGCCGTTGCGTATCACCAGGCTGGGTGGGTCCTCGACCGTGAAAATGTCGACGCCGTCGCGCGACGCAGATTGAAACTCAATATCAGGAAGAATTACCGTATCGAATTCCAGTCCCTTCGCGCCGTGAATCGTGAGGACGCGAATCGCGTTCGTCGTCTCATCCAGCAGCGAAGGCTCGACTTCCTCGGGGACTTCGCGGCGCCGCGAGATCTCTTCCACGAATTGCCGCACCGAGCCGCCGGCTTTCTGATCGTAGATGAACGCGATCGTGCGGACCTGCTCGAGATGTCGCAGCGAGCGTTTGCTCTCGCGTGTCGCGTGGTACACATCCTCGATTCCGGTCGTCGCGACGACGTGGTCGATCAACTGCGTCACGGTGAGATGGCGGGCGGCTTCGCGGAATGTGTCGAGAGCCGTGACTACCGCGCTCCATTCCGGCGATGTGTTGTTCAAGATTCCCGATGCGATTTCGGCATCGGTCAGCGCAAAGTACGGCGACCGCGCTGCCGAGATGATCGCGCCGCGATCGTATCGATAGGCGATCGCGCGCAGCACGGCGAGGAGATCGACCGCGGCCGGACGGTCGAGGAACAGTCCCATCGGCGGCACGACGTAAGCCAGGCCATGCCGATCGAAGACGTCGAGGTACTCCTCCATCTTCGTTTTTCGGCGGAAGAGCAGCGCGAAGCGGCGCAGGTCGGCATGCTCGCGCGACCGGATCCACGACACGATCGTTTCCGCTTCCGCCTCGGCATCCGGCTCTGATCCAATCAGAAGGAGTGGAGCTCCGGCAATCGTGCCGGCCGATGCTGCCTTCAGCGCGTGATACTGCGGCTGAAAAACATTCGGATCCGGATCGCGCTCCGTGAACAGCTCTTCACCGATCGCGTTGAGCGCGCTCACGAGCGCGGGCGTGCTGCGATATTGATTGACGAGAAAATCTCGTGGAGCGAGCGACTCGGTGAAGCGCCTGTACGTCTCGGGATCGGCGCGCCGAAATGCGTAGATCGACTGCTTCGGATCGCCCACTACGATCGTCCTGCCCGGCACGAATTCTCCCGATCGATCGCGCGCCAGGCGATCGAAGATCTCGACCTGCACGCGGTCGGTGTCCTGGAATTCGTCGACGAAGATGTAATCGAACTGCTGGCGAATGCGATCGAGCGCCGCAGGATTCTCGAGAAGCATGCGCGTGCGAATGACCAGATCGTCGAAATCGAGCACGCCGCGCTTGCGCTTTTCGTCGTCGAGCCGAGCGATGAAGCGAACGGTCAACGCGAGCAGAGCCGCCGCGGCACGATGGCTGATCAGCAGGTCGTAGACGCAGAAGCCTGTTTTCTCGCCGCGAAGAACGCGCAGACAATCCTTCAGGCGCGCGTCGCCTTTGAGGTGGCGGTTGCGGAGATCGTTCGCCATCGGCGCGAAGTATTCGATCCACGCCTCGATGCTGCTGCCGGGCGGTGGCGCGGCCTCGGCGCCGAAATATTGCGAGTACGTTTTGAGCGCCGCCTGCAATGCCGGTTCGTACTCCGCGATCGAGCCGATGTCATATTTCCGATCGAGAAGGATGTGGCGTTTGTCGACCAGCGTGAAGATTGCAGCGCGCGCCTGGAAGAGATATCCGTAATGCTCGAGCAGTGCTTCCCATTCGCGGGCGGCATTCGGATTCGGATGCTGGCGCGTCTCATCGTCAATCCATGCGTCGTACAGCTGACCGTAGAGCAGCGATCGATCGAAGCCCTCGATGATTCGAAACTGCGGATCGACGCCGGCCTCGATCGGGTACTGCCGTAGCAGCGTCTGACAGAACGAGTGGATCGTCTGCGAACGAAGCCCATCGATGCGCGCGAGTTGCCGCTCCACGGCGCGGCGGCACGCATCGCGCTTCGCGGGCGGTACCTCGAACAATGGATGGTCCGACGTTCGCGGCCACCGAACGACATCGCCGTCGAGCTGCGACTGAATATCGTGGAGCGCGTCTTCGATCCGGTCCGCAATTTCTCCGGCCGCTTTCTCGGTGAACGTGACGAGAACGATGCGTTCCGGCGCGACATCGACGTCGCCGAGGAGGAGGTGGAGGACTTCGGCGACGATGGCGGTCGTCTTTCCCGTACCCGCGCCCGCCTCGATCACCTTGTTCCGTCGCAGTGGTGCGACGGTTTTCTCGGGCCGCCGAAACGTGAACGTCTGCTGTCCCGAAACGCTCACGCCATTTCCTCCAGCAGCGTTCGCGGATCTTTCGATTGCAGCACCACGCGCCGCTCGGCGTCGGCGTGTCTGGTCCGGCATGAATGATTCACGGGACAGTACTTGCAGGCGTTGAAATTGCGGTCTTTATCGTCGTCGTTCGGGAACGCCGGGAACGCGCCGCGCAGCATCGATGCAACGAACAGATCGAGCGTCTCGCGCAAGCGCGTTTCGGAGTCGCCGAGGATGAAGCGCAATTTCTCGGGATCGGTGCCACGAACAATGAGTGGCTTGATCGCGCCGGTCACCGATTTCGCCTCGAAGAATTCCGCGACCGCCATCGCGTACAACGCGAGCTGCAGGCGTACGCCGCGATCGATCTTCTCGGACAGGTGCACGTGGCGCAGCGCCTTTCCCGATTTGTAATCGACGATGCGGATCGTCTCTTTTCCTGCATCGATGCGATCGATCGAGCCCTCGACGCGAATCGCCACGTCGTGGGTCGTGATCACGAACGGATCGGGATGATCGACCGGCCCGCGCTTGAGGTACTTCGGTCCAAACTTGTATTCAAAGTGAGTAGGCCGCAATCCGTTCGCAAAGAGATCGGCGATGTCGTCGGTGAGAAACGCCCGAAGATTCCGCTTGGTGGTCTTGCGCTCGATGGCGCGCATGACGCGGTTGAACGCCGGAACGCGCGACTCTTCTTCGTCGAACGCCTGGTCGACGATCGCGTCGATGCCATCGGGAGGCGCACCGGATTTGTAGAACCGCTCGAGGATGGTGTGATCGAGCTTCCCCTTTTCGCGGTGGTGCATCTGCAGCTCGCGATCGGGATCGTCGTGTTCCTCGACGCGCAGAATGTGCTTGAAGAAAAACTTCTGCGGGCACTCGCCGAAGTCCTCGAGCTGCGTGGGCGAGATTGCCTGCAGCGCGGTGCGGATCGCATCGGCGAAAGAAGTGTCGAGGTAGCCGTCGAAGACCGATCGCGTTCCGCTGCGCGCGATCATCTGCAGCTGGCGTTCTGACGGAGCGCCGCTATCCTGGCGGCCGGTCTGCCGGCTTTCAGCCGGCATCCCCTTCAACATCCGCGAGGGCCGCAGGATCTTGCCGAAGGTGTCGCTGCCCGCGAGCGAGAAATGGATCGAGCCCGCGCCGTCGAGCAGAAGCTGAAAAAGCAGACGCTCCTCATCGCGGCCGTCGCCGATCTCACGGATCCCGAGCTGCCGCCGGTCGCTGTCGGGCAGAAGCGGATCGTCAACGCGGCGCTGCGGAAACGTGGCCTCCTGCGTGCGGATGACGAACACATGATCGAAGCTGCGCCCGCGGAACTGCATCACGTCGCCTGCCCACACGGCCGGGCGTCGGGCGTCAGGCGTCGGGCGTCGGGCGATTCCTTGCTGGCCTAACAACTCGATGAGAGTCTCCACATCGACGTGGCGATTCCAGCGCGTCAGGAGTGCCGCGACCTCGTCGATCTTTGCTGCCGCGGCGAGATCGAGCTCGGTATCGAGGCGAAAGCGTTCCGCGATGTGCCTCAGCGACGTTGCCGCTTCCAGCTCGGCGACCACGCCGCGGTAGTCTTCAATGGACGGATCATTCGCGGCGTTTCGGATGTCGACCGACCGCCCGCCGGAGACGCGCGCTTTGCGCGTCGCGATATCGAGTCGATCGATATCAACGCGAATGCGCGGCTGATAGCCATCGCGGAGAATGTCGATGACGTCGCCGCGCGGAAAGTTTCGTTCGCGCAGCCGGAGAATCGTCACGATGCCGCGGCCGATCCGATGTCCGGGCAACGAAGTCTCGACGCCTTCCGTCACGCCAAACTCCGCCTCTTCGGCGAACCGCTCGAGGAGGCGGACGTCGTCCGGATCGAGCGCGCGAGTCGTGATGCCGATGCGATCGGCGGCCACGCCGGAGTCGAGCAGGTCGCGGATCGAATTGCATACCGCACGGAGCTCGACCTCTTTGTTGTCGTAAAGCGAGACGTGCGTTTCCGGTTTCTTGATCCTGAGGACTGACGCCTGACGACTGACGCCTGACATCTGCTTCACAAAATGTGTGGCAAATGTGTACACATCGTCATCGCCCGCCGGAACGAAAATCGCGCTGACTTTTCCAGTTTTCTCCAGGGCGTGGACCAGGCGAAGCTGTGCGCCGGTCATGTCGTAGAAGCCTGCAATGATCTGGGACGCAACGGCGCTCCGTCCGCTCTCGATCAGACTTGCGGCGCGCGCCAGGACGTCCGCCGAATCTACCGCCTGTAGATGCGCAATCAGCTTCTCGTACGCCTTCCAGACCCGGACGATCATCTCCGTCCGCCGCGCGTTGCGCAGCGACTGGACGCCGCGGCTGCGGCGTTCGAAGTCGGCGAGGGTCATACCGCTGTCGCGGACGTCGCGATACGAACGCTCCATCATCGCGGCGATTCCGCGGGTCTCCATCATCGGATCGTCGATGCCGGCCACAGCCGCGCGCATCGCCAGTCGCCGCTCGGCATCCGTGGCTGTCCGCGGGTATTCGCCGGCTTCGTTGAGGATTCGACGCGCGAAGCTGTCGAGCATCGTGATGCGCGCGCTCACGATTCCGGTCGGTGTCAGGCGGATGATCTCGGCTGTCGCGCCGGCCGCCAGTCCGCCCGAGGAGACGATGACTTCCTGCTCGCTGGAGGTGGCGAGGCGGGCGGCGATTTCTTGAGCAATTTCGCGATAGCGCGCGAAGAGGATCTGGGAAGGCACGCGAAGAGTTAATTTTACTCTGTCGACTGGTGAGCCGTGCCAGAGTCAGACAACTCCGACCAAGCTTACCGGCCTTACCCCGTCTTACTCCCCTTCATTCGGATCGACGACCGCCGCCGCGGTCAGCTCGTCCGAAGCCGCGGCATACGCGGGTAATTCGCCCGTCGAGAACGGAACGAACTTCGCGACGACATCGCGCGTTCCGAACACGCCGAGTTTTTCCATCAGGAATTCGAACTTCGCTTCGAGCTCGTCGATGATCGGCTGCTTCGCTTCGGCGGGCATGTCCCACATGCGCTGCTTGAACAGACCGAGCGCTTTCTTGCGCGTCTTGTAGACGAACTGCTCGTCCGTCTCGCCGCTTTTCCGTTCGTCGGATGCTTTTGCGAAGCAGAATTCGCGGATGTCTTCCTTCATGTCGGCCGGAAAACTCGCGGCGTCGAGAATCATGTTCTGAAATCCGGTCGCGAGGTGAATCTCGACCGCTTCGCTTTCGGGGAACTTGTTGAAGACCGATTCCGGCAGCGTCGAGGCACCGTGCTGCACCGATCCCGCGATTCCATATTCCTTCCGGCACAATCGCGTGGTCTGCCGCAGGACTTCGAAATCGATTTTCGCCTGCGCGATGCTGCCGTCGGCCATCGGCACGCCGCCATGCGATGTGCCGGTCTGCACTGAGATCTTGCTGATGCCGGTCGCGCCGTCGAGCAGTCGCTGCAGTCCGCTCATGTACGCGCGCACTTCATCCGGCTGCGTGTTGTACTTGCCGACTTCGCCGATCTCGCCGCCCACGGAAACCGTGATGCCCTTCGGCTCGTGCGCGCGAATGTACTTCGTGAGATGCGCCGTCCCTTCGAAATTGGCGCGCTGCTGTTCCTCGCGCGTCGGGAAGCTGAGATCGACGAGCGTGGAAGTGTCGATGTCGATGTTGTAGAACTCCGCCGCCAGCGCTTCGTCGATCAGTGACTCCAACGCCTTCGTCTCGGCAACCCGCCCCTCCTCGGTCGCCCACTTTTTCGCGCTGGCCTGGAAGTGATCGCCCTGGATGAAGACCGGGCCGCGGAAATTCTCGCGAATGGCGGCGCCGAGAATGCAGGCCGCGTATTCCGCCGGCCGCTGCTCGGTGTACCCGATTTCCGAACGCGCGATTTCGAAGACGAACGTGCCGACGTCATTGCGCATCGCCGCGCGGAACAGCGCGCAGGCGGAGTCGTAGGTCAGGGCGCGGATGTTGAACGCCGGAACGGTGAATCGCCGCGAGACCTCTCCGCGTCCGATGGCGCTGTACAGTGGAAAAATCGACGACGAAACCGCGCCGCGCTTGCGCGCCTCGATGTGAATTTCTTTGCGCGCCTTCGATTTTGCGTCGCCGTCACCGAAGACGGCTTCCCGAACGAGCTGATCGATCTTCTGGGCCATGGCGGGCGATTATAGATGCCCGTCGCCGCCCACGTACTGGCGGATCCGGTCGATCAGGAGCATGACGTCGAATGGTTTCTGCACTGCTCCGTCAGCCCCGAGCGCGGCGAGATCGTCGCGCGAAAGACGCTCGCCGCTGAGGATGAGAATCGGCAGCTTGTAGAATCCCGGCTCCTCTCGCAGCGTGCGGATGATCTGATCGCCCCTCATCCCGGGCATGTTCTTGTCGAGCAGCACCAAAGCGGGGCGCTCCCGGCGTGCGACGTCGATGGCCTCGGATCCGGTCGCTGCCGTCACGGGCTGGAAGCCGAACTCTTTGAGTAGATTGCGCATCAGGGCGAGAATCGGGCCGTCGTCATCCACGACGAGAATGACTGGTTTTTCGCCCATTGCTTCAGAGTCTATCCTGCCGGGATAGACTTGATAAATGACTGTCCGTCATGACAGACACGTCTCGATTCTGGACGTCATGGGCCCTGTGATGGTTGGTCCTTCGAGCTCACACACCGCCGGTACCGCGCGACTCGGCCGCGTCGCGCACGAGATCCTCGATGAAGATCCGGTGGCGGTGCGTTTCTATCTCCATCCACCGCTGGCGGCGACCTATCGCGGCCACGGTTCGGATTTCGCGCTCGCCGGCGGCTCGATCGGACTCAACGTCGATGACCCCCGCATTCCGGAGGCCATCCGGATCGCGGAGCAGATGGGCGTCGAGATCGAATTCCACGAAGAAGACCTCGGCGAGGTCCATCCGAATACTGTCCGCGTGGAGATCGAAGGAAAGAATCGAACTGCCGAGATCGTCGGATCGTCAATCGGCGGCGGCGTCATCGAAGTCTTTCAGATCAACGGCTTCCAGACGCGATTCAAGGGCGACTCTCCCACGCTGCTTCTTTTCTATCGCGATCGCCCGGGGATGATTTCTGAGGCCACCAGGATCATTTCCGAGGAGAGGATCAACATCGCGTCGCTGTACTGCTCGCGAAAACAGCGAGGGAAGGACGCGTTCATGCAGATCGACGTCGATTCGCCGATCTCGGATGCGGCGTTGGGAAGGATTGCCGCGATGCCCGATGTTTCAGAGGCGCGGTATCTGGACAGAATTCCGTGACCGGTTGGCAGGTTTCCAAGTTGCCGGGTTCCCGAGGCAACCCGCCGTCTCGGTAACCGGGCAACCTTATGATCGACTCCTTCAAACAGCTCGAACAGATCGCCAAAGATCGTGACCTCGCCGATGTTTTTTTGGAGAGCGACGAGCAGGAGCATGGCGTCCCGCGCGATCAGATCGTCGAGGCCTTGACCAAACGGCGCGGCGTCATGCGCGATTGCGTCGAGCGCGGGAAGCACGGTGGTCTCTCGATGGGGAAGCTCGTCGGCAACGAAGCCAAGCTTCTCAGCGAAGCGTTCGAATCCGGCCGCACGTTTCTCGATCCGCTGACCGTCAAGGCTGAGCTGTACGCGCTGTCGGTGATGGGGGAGAACTCGCGGATGGGCGTCATCGTTGCTGCGCCGACGGCCGGCGCCGGCGGCGTCGTTCCCGGAATGCTTCTGGCGCTCGAGGAAGAGCGCAAGATCGATCCGGAAAAGACGGTGCGCGCGCTCGTCGTAGCGGGGGGCGTCGGCTCGATCATCGCGCTGTCGGCGAATATTTCGGGAGCGGCGGGCGGGTGTCAGAACGAGGTCGGCGTTGCATCTGCGATGGGGGCGGCGGCGGTCGCTTACATGATGGGTGGCAGCCCA
Source organism: Acidobacteriota bacterium (assembly GCA_030948915.1). Taxonomy (GTDB): domain Bacteria; phylum Acidobacteriota; class Thermoanaerobaculia; order Gp7-AA8; family Gp7-AA8; genus Gp7-AA10. The sequence continues at coordinate 8,585 of JALYZI010000075.1, read as the reverse complement.
CGGCAGTCGATTCATGCCGCCGCGATCGCGCTCAAGAACACTCTCGGACTCGTCTGCGATCCGGTCGGCGGCCTCGTCGAAGTTCCATGCGTGAAACGGAATGCGCTCTTCGCGGTGCACGGCCTGACAGCGGCGCAGCTCGCGCTCGCGGGTATCGAATCCGTCATCCCGATGGATGAGATCGTCGAGGCGATGGTCCGCATCGGACGCGCGCTTCCCCGCGGCCTCAAAGAAACAGCGGAAGGTGGTCTTGCCACGACCGTGACCGGTTGCGAGATCGGTCAGCGCATCAAGGACGAGGCGAATGAGCGCCGCGCCGCGCGCGCGGCCGAACGCGAGCGCGCCGCCCAGGAACGCAAAAGCGCGACCTGAATCCGGGAGAGATGCACCTCGTCGATGCGGATGGTAATCCCGTGAAGTAGGCGGACTAGGCCGGCCCACTCCCGGGGTTCATGGCTCGGATGCGATCCGACTTGCTGCCGGTGCTCCCGGAGAGCAGACGCTCGAATCGCGTCATGCGGTCCAGCATCTGCTCGTAGAGACGATCGACTTTCTCGTGCATGTGCGCGATCTCGAGTTCAGCCTTGATGTTCACGTCGTACTCGATGTTGCCGCGGATACGGTCCTTTTCCGCTTGCCGGTTCTGGCTGATCAGCACGAAACAGGAGAGGAAAATCGCCTCGAGCGAAACGATCATGGTCAGCAGTCCGAACGGATAAGGATCAAACCGGGCGAGGCCCACCGGGAAGGTATTGATGATGATCCAGATGACGAACCACAGTCCGTTCAGGAGAAGAAACAACATGCTGCCGCTGAACCATGCAATCCAGTCGGCGACCCTCTGCAAAGGTGTGAGACGTTCGTCGACTTCTTCGTTGACGTTGCGGGACACGCGTGTCCGCAGGAGCTCGTCCGCCCGTCGCGTCATCTGGCTCATCGACGCCAGGAGCCTCAGGGCAGAAGCGGGCGTCCTTTGAAACAGGAGCAGGAGGTCGTCGCGGTCGAGAACCAGCAGTTGGCTGTCGGCCAGGGCGACTGCAGTCGCGGTGCGCGCGCCGCTGTCCAGCAGCGCCAGCTCGCCGAACATCTCTCCCTCATGCGCCAAGGTCAGCACGATCTTCTGCCCTGCGGTGTCTTTGATGTACAACTCGATCTCACCGCTGCGGACGACAAATAGGGAGTCGCCCGGCTCGCCGGTGTGAAAGAGAACCGCGCGTGCCGGCAGCGCGACATCGTCGATGACCGCGGCGGGATCCCGGCTCCTCCTGAAGATGTTCGAAGAGCTCGAGCTGAGCCAGAACCGCAGCGTCACAAGGCATCTCTCATTCCTCCCCGGAGGTCACTTCGCGATCGTAATCGATGGTCCGGCTGGTGCCACAGACGACACGCTCATCTGGAACAGTTGATAGAGGACAGCGAACGTTTTCTGGTTCCATTGATATCCGGTCTGCGGCTGAACCGCGTAGTAGAAATCATTCAACCGCACGGCCACGCGTCGGTCCGCCGGCGGTTGATGGCTCTCGAGATCTCGAGAGTATTGCGTGGATTTTCGCTGATCCGACGCGTTCGCGGATCGGGTGCCACGTCGAACTCCGGTTCCTCACTGATCCCGCGTCCGATGAACGTCAACACCTCGTGGAAGCTTCGCAGCCGCAGCCTGCCGTGGATCGGAAACTCGCCGCCGACCTGGCCGGCGCGGACATCGATCAAGATGTCGTTGGACGGTGCCTCTTCAGCCTTTTGATGCAAACGCAGTCGTTCCTCGTTCGACAGGATGTCCGGATCGTAATTCGTGATCATGACGCGACCGTTGATTCGTCTTGACACTTCATAGACATGCTCGGCCACGTCATGCGAGATCGTGAAATCCTTGTAGGTCGATGCATACGTTTCCGGCGTCACCAGCGCCTCGGCGACTTTCCAGGTGTGCGTGAAGTGCAGCGGCTCGACGTTCAGGGCGTGCTGGTCCTGGATGGACGATAGATGCGCGACGATGCGCCCGAAGACTTGATAGCCGTCCCGATCGGACGGACGGTTCTTATGGATTGTTTCCGCTCCGGAACGAGTGCCGAATCGAGTCCGACCATCAGCATCGCGCCCGAGACCGCCGCGGTTGCCCGTCAGCGCAGGTCCGATGCCTGCGCTGGTCGTCACCCGATAAGTGGCCGCGATGCTCGACACCGCCGTAAAGTGGATCGGCTGGTTATTCCGGGCGCGCGCGATGTTGAGCAGCAACTGTCGCTCCACGCTTTCGGCGGTCGTCATGTCCTAGGCGACGACGGCATGATCGAGCGGAACGATGGAGGTACAGCCGGCCAGGCAAACCCCGATCACCGCGGCGGCATTGCGTAACGCTGACATCAGATCGACTTTCGTGTTGGTGTGACTTTAGCGGACGACGGCAGCGGAATCCAGAACCGCGTAAATTGCTCAGGGGTAGTATCCGCGGATCGTCTTGGCCCGTCCGTCGCTGACCTGCACCGACACTTCGCGCCACTTCGATCCGGCCTTCACGTTATCGGAGGGGTAGAAGCCGAGGATGTATTGCGATCGAAGCTCGTTCTGGATGTCGCTGTAAATCCGGCCGAGCTCCGCGGCGTTTTCGATGTAATAGGCATTACCGCCGGTCTCGGTGCAGAACCGTCCGAGTTTGTAGCGCACATCGACGTCTGCGCCGCGAATGCCGATTCCGATCGCGTAGATCGGAACTGCGGCGCGCCGCGCATACTCCAGCGCCTGGTCGAATGAAAACTTCGACGCGGTGTCTTTGCCGTCGGTGATCAGCACCAGCGCCTTTTGCCCCTTCACGCCGACGAAGTTGTAGAGCGAGTAGACCACTGCGTCGTAAAGCGCGGTCGCTTCTTCGGCGCGCAACTTCGCGAGGCCGGCGTTGACGTCCGACAACTTCGGCGACCATCGCTGGATGAGCTGCGGCTGCGTGTCGAACGACACCAGGAACGCGCGATCGCCTTTCTTCAGCACGTTCGCGAAGAATTGCGATCCCGCTTTGCGCGCTTCATCCATGCGCGGCTGCATCGACGCCGAGGTGTCGACCGCCATGCCGATCGACATCGGAAGATTCGACACGTGCTCGAACTTCGTGACCTTGACCGGTTTCCCTTCGTCGAGCACTTTGAACGCCGTCTCCGGCAGGTCGATGACCGGATGGCCGTTGCGAAGCACCGTCGTCGGCAATTCGATGAGATGAACATTCACCTCTTCCATGAACTGCGGCGAATTGATCATCACGAGGTCTTCAACGGGCGGCTGGTTCGGCTCTTCTTTCAGCGACGCCACCGCGCGCAGGTAACCGACGCCCTCGGTCTTCGGGATGTCGACGGTCTGCACCCACGGCGCACCGAACAGCGTCGCGAGCCGCGTCTCGTTGAGAAACAGCTCCACGCGATCGAGTTTTTTTCCGTCCGGAACATTGACCCCCATTTCGATGCGTGTCCTGCCGTGAAGATTGATTGCGACACGCGGCGAGATGATGCGCACGCGGAACGGCTCGTTGCCGGTATTGGCGATGATCTCGTCGCCGGCCAGCGTTGCCCCTTTCTCATCCAGAGCAACTGCGCGAATCTTGTGTTGCCGCGGCACTTCGCCGAAATCGAGATCGAGCGTGTACGGTGGCTTGCGCTTGACCATGACCTTCTTGCCGTCGAGATAGAACTCGACAGCCTTGATGCTCTCGCCGTAGGCCATCGTGTCGATGTGCTGGATGCCCGCCAGAAGATCGTCGGAGAGTGGAACGATGCGCAGGCGCGTCGTGTCGGATTCGATGTCGTCTTTGAGTTGCGCCAGCGTCGAAGCGGCGTTTTCCTTCAGCTTCCGCTGCTCCGGCGTATCGAAGATCTCCGGCACTGTGATCGCTTTCTCGACGATCGCCTCGGCGCCGGAATTTGAATCCGAGATCTTGATCCTGGCCTTGTAGTCGGCCGGCCGCAGGAAGCGATCGATGACAACAGCCACCTTCTCGTCGGTGATGTCTCCCGGATAGTCGAAGCGATAGCGGTAGTTCTCGAACAGCTGATCGTCCTTGAGAACCTCACCAACGACATCGAGGCTGTACTGCTTCGTGCCGCTGACGTCTTTGAGCGTCAGCTGGGAACGCGGAACTAGCAGAGTCATCTGCGCGTCGGTCCGCGTGCCTTGCTTTGCGGGAAACTTCATCGCGAAGTCGGCGTCGAGTTTCGGCGCGTTCGGCGTCGCGAGGACGACCGAGCGAAGGATCTTGTGGACGTCTTCCTCATTGATCTGCGGCGCCTCGAAGACCTTCATCATGTCCATCTTGTTCATCTGCGTCTGATTGATGGCCTTCATGATCTCGTCGCCGTTCTTGCAACTGCACTCGAGCTGCGTCTGCGATGAGCCGGGCAGGCACTGACCGAAGACGTAGCGCACCGCATTCGTGCCGGTGACATCGGTGCCCACGACGTCCTGCGAGACGAGCTCCGACAGCGACTGGAAGTCGACGCCCTGAGAGATCCCCACGGGGACCCACAACTTCCAGTCGCCTCCGAAACGGTTCTGAAAAAAGACAAACCGCACTTCGTGGCCGAGGCCCGGGATGTAGAGGTATTTCCAGACCTGAATGGGAACGAGGAGCCGGCAGTCGGAGGTGATCATCTCCGCCGGCTCTCCATGAATCAGATAGATGCGCCCGGGGTCGGATGAGACGTTCCGGAACTTCTCTTTTACGGTCTCCAGCCGCTCGTAGTATTGATCGCGGAACGTGTGGTTCGTCGTACCCTGAAGCTTGTCGCGCCGGAGCCAGAAATCAGCGATGTAGATGTCGCGTTGCGGATCGGTTTCCAGCAGAAGGAACGTATCGAGCTCCGAATCCTGCATGATCGGCTCGACGTCCTGGAGAAACTCGCGGTATTTGTCGGATAGGTTCTTGATCCGATCCTTGCGCTCGCGCCTGGAGAGCTTGCGGATCCCCGGGTCCTGCCTGGCCGGCGCCTTCGCGGGCTCGGGCGGATTGTTTGTTTGAGCGAGAATGTTCGGAGCAAGAAAGGTGAGAGCCAGTACGACGGTGAGCCCGATCCTCTTCATGGTTGTCCTGTAGGGCGATATCAATGCGTGTCTACCTCGATAACAACGCCACCACGCCCGTCCATCCAGCCGTTCTCGACGCATTGCGGGAGGCGTTTGCCGACGTATACGGTAATGCCTCGAGCATTCATAAAGAAGGCCAGATGGCCCGCCGCCGGATCGAGAGCGCTCGCGAGTCGGTGGCGCGCCTGATCGGCGCCACCGCCCGGGAGATCGTTTTCACCAGCGGCGGCACAGAGTCTAACAACGCCGCGATTTTTGGCGCCGTTCCGGCCACCGGTCGTCATCACATTGTCACAACGGCAATCGAGCATCCCTCCGTCCGCGAACCGGTTGAAGAGCTCGCACGCCGCGGGCACGACGTAACGACGATACCGCCGGAGCCCAGCGGAGAGGTCAGCGCCGCTCGCGTGATCGACGCGCTTCGCCCCGAGACGCGCCTGTTCACGATGATGCTGGCGAACAACGAGACGGGCGTCATCCAGCCCGTCGCAGAAGTCGCGGCGGCGTGTCGCGAGCGAGGCATTCACGTCCATTGCGATGCCGTGCAGGCGATCGGAAAGATCGATGTGGATGTGGAGGCGCTGGGTGTCGACACCCTCGCGATCTCCGCGCACAAGCTCCACGCGCCGAAAGGAATCGGCGCGCTCTACGTCCGCAAAGGCCTCACGCTCGAACGCTACATCCTCGGCGGCGCTCAGGAACGCCGGCGCCGCGCTGGAACCGAGAATGTGCCTCTCGCGATCGCATTCGGCGTCGCTGCCGACCTGGCGGTCGAACACCCCGACATTGCGCCGCTGCGCGATCAGTTCGAGAAACAGCTGACCGGGCTTCCGATGACCATCAACGGACGGTCGGTGCGCCGGCTGCCCAACACGAGCAGCATCACGTTTCGCGGCGGGGATGCCGAGGGGATCGTGATCGGGTTGGATCTGGCGGGCGTGGCGGTGTCCACCGGCTCCGCGTGCTCCTCCGGCCGCGTCGAACCGAGTCATGTTCTGCTGGCGATGGGCCTTTCCACCGAAGACGCGCGCAGCACGGTGCGGTTTTCGCTGAGCCGTTTCACGACCGCTGACGAAGTCGCCCGCGCTGTGGGGCTCCTTCGGGAAATTGTCCCGCGCGCGCAGCGAGCCGCCGCAACCACTTGATCCTGCGGCCGTTGTTTGCGACAGTAGTAGCGGGTCCCCATGCTCGAACGTCCAATTTTCGAAGGTGATCTGCGGCGGATTCAGATCGCGGATGTGCTCAGCTTCATCTCGATGATCCGCGGCAGCGGAAAGCTGGTGCTGCGGCAGGCGAGGCTCGAGCGCACGCTGCATTGGAAAGAAGGCGAAATCGTCTTCGCCAGCTCCAACTCGCCCGATCAGACCCTCGGCCAGTTCCTGCTGCGCAACGGAAAGATCACGCAGGAGCAGTACGACGAGTCGAAGCAGCGCGTCGGTCCGAATCAACGCCATGGAAAAGCGCTGGTCCAGCTCGGGGCGATCTCGCCGAACGACTTGTGGTGGGGACTCAAGAACCAGGCGCTGGAAATCATCTACTCGCTCTTCCCCTGGAACGAAGGCTTGTTCGCCTTCGTCGAGGCAGCCGAGGAGGTGTTGAGCGAGAGGATCGCGCTGTCGATCAATACTTCCAGCGCGATCATGGAGGGCATCCGCCGCCTCGATGAGAGCGTGCGCATCCGCGAGAAGATCACGAGTCTCGACATGGTCTTCGCGAAGGTCACCGGCGAAGTCCCCGATTTCCAGGCGCTCGAGATGAGCGAGGACGAGATCGCGCTCTACAACCACATTGATGGGCGGCTCACGGTACGGGAGCTGATTGGTAAGTCAGAGCTTACCGATTTCGAAGTCACGCGCATGCTCTTTCAGCTTCTGATGGCGCGGCTCATCGATGTCGCGCCGGAGGAACGGGAAAGCCGGCCGTTGTTCCTGGATGTCGAGGACTCGCCGGAGCTGCTCAAGATCATCTCGAGCTATAACGATATGTTCGGCAGAGTGCACGAATCGTTGACGGCCGCGGTCGGCGGAGACGAAGCGCGCGAGCTGTTCGTGAATGCGCTCGCAAACGCGGCCAGCGACGATCTGTGGACCGGCGTTTTCTTCGATCAATACGGCCGCTTCGACGAAAACATGCTCCTCGGCAACATTTCCGAGCTGCCATTCGAGCAGCGGAAGCAGACGCTCGAGGAAGGCCTCAACGCCCTTCTTTCGGTGCAGCTTTTCGAAGTCTCGCAGCATCTCGACGCTGCCGGAAAAGTTGACGTCTTCAATTTCATCTCCGATCAGAAGGCCGCGTTGGAGAGCGCCATTTGATCGTTGGCCGTTGGCCGTTGGCCGTTGACCGTTGGCCGTTGGCCGTTAGCCGTTGGCCGTTAGCCGTTGGCCGTTAGCCGTTGGCCGTTAGCCGTTGGCCGTTAGCCGTTGGCCGTTGGCCGTACGGCTAACGGCAGCGCAGCGTTCGGCCAACGGCTCCCGGCAAACGAACTGCTATCCTTCGCGGCGCATGTATCCCACTCTGCTGCGGGTCGGGAACTTCGAGATCACCACCTTCGGACTGATGATGTTCCTGGCCTTCATCATCGGGGGCTGGGTGCTCACGAAGCAGTATCGCCGCTACGGGCTCTCGGAAGATCTCGCATCGTCGGTCGTGATGGCGGGAGCCATCGGCGGAATCGTCGGCGCAAAAATCTACTACGCGATTCTCTTTCGCGACTGGCATTTGCTGTTCGATCGCGCGGGTCTGGTGTGGTACGGCGGGATGATCGGCGGAATCGTCGCCGTGTCGTTGCTGATCTGGCGGCGTAAGGTCGATTACTTCACGGTCGCCGATGCCACCGCGGCGCCGGCGGCGCTGGGATACGCGCTCGGCCGGATCGGCTGTTTTCTCGTGGGCGATGATTACGGGCGTCCGACAGATTCGTGGGTCGGGATCGCTTTTCCGAAAGGATCGCCACCGACGACCGCCGAGAGCCTGCGCCAGTTCGGCGTCCACGTCGATCCATCGATCCCGCCCGACCAGATTCTGCGCGTCCATCCGACGCAGCTCTACGAATCGTCGGCATCGCTGCTGATTTTCTTCATCCTGCTCGCGCTGAGCCGCCGGCCGCACCCGAAGAGGCGGATCGCCGGCCTGTTTTTCATTTTCATGGGAATCGAGCGTTTCCTGGTCGAGATCGTGCGCGCGAAAGACGACCGGTTTCTGGGGCCGTTCACGATTGCACAGTTGATCAGTGTTGTGGCTTTTTTGGTCGGCTGCGTCCTGGTCTCCAAGAGTTTATCCCGAGCGCAGCGAGGGATCTCCGGTGGCGCAGCGACGACCTGACATCGTGCGTGAAACATTCGTCTATATCATGAGCAATAGGAGCCATCGTTTGTACACCGGCGTCGCTGTCGACTTGGTTCGACGAGTTCGCGAACACAAGAACGGTTCCTATCCGAATGGATTCACCGCCCGGTACAACTTTGACCGACTGGTCTACTTCGAAACGCTTCCAAGTCTCGCGGCCGCGGCCGCCCGAGAAAAGC
>JALYZI010000019.1 GCA_030948915.1 Acidobacteriota bacterium | reverse complement strand
GTTCCAAGCTTTTCGATTTGCACCACACCTTTTCTGGCAACCGGCGCGCGTGAAAATTCTGATCGATGGGAACATCGTCGCCGAATCCCTCTGGCGCCGAGAGGATGGCATCCAGCTCCACTTGCTTGACCGGCCTCTCGATCGCCCCGCCACTCTTGCGCTCCCGGATTGCTTCGAGCACTTCCGAATCGCTGTATTGCGCGAGCGCTTCAGCAACTTGAGGTTTTTTCTTGATGAAACTAAGCCCGGCTTGATCGTCAACAATCTGAAGGTCCGTCCACAGTTCCGCGACAACAACCTGTACAACGCTCCCCCGATTCGGAAGAGATAGAACGCTCATGACCTGCGGGAAATACGCGTTCGCCGCGGTTCGAATCAGCAGACGGCTCGGTTGGTTGCACTCTTCACGCGCGTTCGCGCCGAGCCAAGGTCGCGCGCCGCGACACGTTCCGAGCGCGTTCGTCTCAATCACGGTCGCTTCATGCATCCCGCGCGGCGGCTTGCCGCACTCGCATCGCACGCGAAGGTCGCCGAGGTCACCGGTTGTTCCAGTCTCGTCGAGCCAAAGTTGTCGTCGGCACTTGTCATCTCCGTGCACAAACCGGTACCAGTCAAGATCATCGACGTGGCCACGGGGACAAGCGCGGACGAATCGCGTAGGAATTACTTGCAGACCTTCGAAGCGGCCTCTGTCATCCAACCCTCTGCGATTTACGAGCCGTCGCGAGCGCTCTCTTTCGTCCGGCGATGGCTTCTCCTGAACGACGAACCATTCCGGGAAACGAAAAGCACCGATTCCTAGCGCCCGCTCGCGAGGATCATTGGAGTCCGGCGGTGGCGCATACAACTGTGGCATGGGTATCTGCGTCATCTCGAAGAGTTTGCGCGAGAGTCGCGGTTCCATGATCTGTTCAAGATTGTTGCGCGGCGGCCAGGTTTCGAGCCCACCGACGATCACAGCGTAGTGAGGCAGATCAAGGAGAGCGCCCGGACCCCATGTCGTGATTACCTGGCTACGCCGGATCTGGCCGTGCCTTCGTGTCACGCGTCGTCCTCGATCAATCTCCCAGTCGTCAGATCTTTCAGGAAGAGATTGACCTCCGGTTCCACATCACGGAGCGAGCGGTTCGCACGGAACTTTCGGTGATGCTCGGATTCGAATTCCGTATCGAGCATCTCGCGGAGTAGCGGTTTCACGTTCGGCTTGTCCGATTCGTACTTCTGATATTGCAGGCCGACTCCCGCTTGGCTGTAGTCGTTGAATATTTTCCGCCATGAATCGAGAAGGTCGCCAACACGATTCTGTACGCTGCGTAGCCGCTCCGCACGTTCATCGTCGTCCATAGGTTGCTGCTGCACGCGCTCGAGAAAAATATCGAGAATCTTCTGTTCGAGAGAGGCTCGCGTTTTTGCAATCTCTTCTGCACCTCGCGGCGGCGTCATGCTCGATTCGATGTTCCGCGCCAAGGCGACCAGTGCTCCAGCAAACCCGCGGTCGAGGGCGCGCGCGGAGAATGGCGTCGCGCTCGCGACCTCGATCGAGCGATAGAACGTCTCGTGATAGTGCCGGAAGCGCTCGTAGTGCGAGCGATCGCGCGGTTTGTGGATATTCAGGAGCGTCACGACCAGCCCCGGCCATTCGTCTCGACGTCCGACGCGGCTTGTTGCCTGGATGTATTCCGCGTGCGTTTTCGGCTGCCCCAACACGACCATCAAACCGAGGCGTGGGATATCGAGGCCGACGGAGATCATGTTCGTCGCAATCGCGCAATCGACACGATGCGGCTCATGAAATGGTGCATCGAGCCGTCGCCGCGCCTCCGCAACTTTGTCCGTCGACACGCGAGACGTCAGCTCCATCACCTCGGAAAAACTCTTACGATCGCGGAAGAGACCCGGCTCTTCGCCGATCCGTTTACGCGTCGAGTAACGCTTGATTGTGTTCTGCACTTCTTCCTCGAGAATGCGGCGAGCACCACCGAGCTCGCGAAGACTGTTGAAGTAGCCGATGACCGTCATGTATGGGTCGGCGGGATTCGACTTGTTCGTATGACCACCAGCCCCGCGATACGCACGCTCGGCCGCGCCCATGAGCGCTAGCCAAGCGCGCCGCATCAGTACCTTCGGATTACGACCCGGCGACGCGACGCCGACGTAGAGACGTGCGGGGGTCTCAGACGGAGGGACAATTTTCGCGAAGAAGGAATCGCGACGGTCGGGGCCGGGCGGCGGAAAGATGTGCGTTTGAGCGCGCCCGAACAAAGCCTGGATCTGATCGTTCGCGCGGCGAACCGTTGCCGTCGACGCGACGATCTTTGGTCGCACTGATCGGCCATCAATCTCGCGGACGCAGAGCGCCTCGATTGCCGTCTCGTACAATCCGGCCATTGTTCCGAGCGGCCCTGCGATCAGATGCAGCTCGTCTTGAATGACGAGATCGGGCGGCGGCAATGGAGATTGCAATCGCTGTCCACGTCCCGGTTCCGCCGCCCCGTAGAAACCTGTTGCATCGTATCGGTCGGCACCGCCGAGGAGTGCGCCCGCTGGGCCGACCCAGGGAAGTGACGCGAATTTATCGACGGTGGCGATCAGAAACGCCGGCAGCCGACGATAAAGTGGCTCGTCGACTGCAACAATCGGGAGACCTCTTCGCGTGAATTCGCATTCGAGATTCACGCAGACTATCTTCAATTCGCGCGGATGGTCGTCATCCGGCAAGAGTGAAAAAGAATTTGCGTTGAACCGCGTGCCGCACCAGGGGCAATTCTCCAGCGGTATTGGCGACGGCTTACCTCGAGGATCCTGCCTGAACTGACGGACTTTGCTTCGGGCATCGCCAGAGCCCTGAAACCCTTTGTAGCCCATGACGTTTGGTGTTGCCGCCTTGCCGACCCACAGTCCGATCTCGAACGGCCACTCGCCGTAGCGTTTCGTGTCGCGCTCGCGCTCGATGTCGAGCGCGCAGACGAGTCCCGCGGCGCGCGAAAGTTGATCGAGCGTGAGAAGGCGCAGCGTGTAGCGCATGATCACGCTGACTCCGGCACCTGCGCGTCCGTTCTCGCCGGGATGGCGCAATCTCCGCAGCACCATCGCGAGTGCAGCGAGTCCGAAGTACGCCTCGGTCTTACCGCCTCCCGTCGGGAAGAACAGGAGGTCGACGGTATTGCGGTTCGCGTCGGTCGAATCAACGAGACCGGGAAGATTGAGGAGAATGAATGCGAGCTGGAATGCGCGCCATTCGGGGTGGTCAATCTTCAATCGTTGATGGAGCGCCCGCGCAACAGCGCGGTTTGCGACTCGGAACGCATCAAGCGCGACATCGTCGCTCGCGAGCGTCTTAATGCCTCTGTCCATTCGATCGGCCGCAATCCCCGCGAAGCGAAGCAGCTCGGCCGCCGTCTCGCGGCGGTTTTTTGGCAGCGATTTGACCGAAGCTCGATGCTGCTCGATCCAATGACGGTACTCGTCGACCAGCGGCTGAAAAGCAGCGGTTGCTGCCTTGCCATCGGCAAGCGCGCCAAGCGTCTCCATTTTCAATTCGACGCCCCTCACTTCAGCGGTCTTCGTCTTCTCCACCGCTGCGTTTGGAATCCATGCGGTGCGCAGAAGACGACAATTGCCGTCGACTAAGTCCCAATCGGCGGAGACGCCGTGGCCGGTCGCGTACTCCGGCGTGTCGGCGTAGTGGAGATCAGCGACCATTTCGTCCCAATCGTCGGCGCGAAGACCGCGGAGATCGGGCCGAGGGACGAAAGACGTGTCGCTGCTAACCTCAAGCTCTGGCTGGAACGCGTAGGCGCGATCGGGAGCGTCGTCGTCCGGCTTGCGACGGTTTACGAGGAATACGGAGACAGAGCGCGTGCCGCGCGGCAGGTGCTCTTCGAGGTTCTGCGCAGCGACGGTTCGCTCGATCACATTGAGTTGCAGACCCTCGGAATCAGGCACGTTAAGCGTGATCGGGTCGATGGCACCACGGAGATCGACAGGGACGCGCTCCTCACGCGGAGTCCGCTGCCACACCGAATCCTTTTTGCCTTCACGATCTTCAACCTCTTTAAGAGCGTAATCGCCCCAGCGAATGCTCACCGATAGTGAGCGCGCGTTTGATGGAACAAGAAAGCTGAGTCCTATTGACGAGGGAAAGAACCCTTTCTTTGCCGCCTTGCGATCATCGTTGTTCTCTTCGGTGAGGCCGGCATTTTCCGGAATTTCGTTCAAATCATCGTCTTCATCAGCGTCGCTCCGTTTCTCCGGCGGCGTTCCAGTGGGAATCAGAAAACCAGTCAAGTACCAGTTTGAAGGGCGCTGATAGCCGGGAAGCTGCTCATTGGCAAACGGGTGGCCGCCCCACGGGCCGACGAGATCGAGCTTCAGTGCCTCGACTAGGCGTGCGCGGGCGTCAACAGACGCTATAGAGCCAGGAAGCTCCGCCATGACAGCCATCAGAAGAGTTCCTTTGTCTGAATTGATCGCGACGATTTCGTCGACCGTGCTTTCTTACCGCGCGTTTCCTTTTCAGCAACGGCTCCAGAACGCGCTTCCTCGCGAGCGCGCTCAACATTCAGCTCGAGGAGGCGTGCGAGGACTTGATCCCGCACTTCGTCTGGCCAGCGATAGCGATACGGTCTTTTTTTATCGCCCCACTCCTCCTCAACAATTTCATGATCCAACAGAAACTCGCAATCTGTTTGGATGTCGTTCCAGCCATAGTGGTCAAGGACGGCCCCATCCATGACAGCATGCAATTCGCGGAGCTTCAAAATGTCGGAATTGCTCTCTTCGGGATCGTGGAACCGATTATAGGTTCTCGTGAGACCTTCGCCATTCCGGAGCATTAAGGCGGATCGGAATTCGTAATATTCACGTCCTGCATTTTCTAACACAGCACTGTCCGCGAGTCTCCGCGGAAATGGAAATGTCCGAAAAGCGTCGCCCAATGAGTATCTAAGTGCACCCCAAAATCGCGACGACAATAGGTTGGCCCACAAAAAATGAATGCGGGACTGAAGGCATGCGAACGACCCGTACGCCTCGAAGGCGAACACCGCCAGCGAGTGGGGAAAAACTTGACGAGTTGGTTGAAAAGAGAATGAGAGATGCGTCGACGAAATCGCCGCTACCAGACAACGGTCAAGGTCCCGGATCGCATAATACAAAGGGTCTGCGCGCAAGGCATACTGCCACCAGAATTTCTTGCCCTGCTTGCCGGGACCGTGGTCCTTTGCCCGATCTCGTGCCGGCTTCACTCGTTCGTTAACAATTCTTAGGAGCGCCGGATACGTCTCTGCGGTAGCGAGCGGCATTGATCCGAAGTTAATTGCGAATCGTTCGTTGGTTTGCGTTGGCGATCTGTTGACCTCCTCGCCTCCCAAGAATGGCATTAGACAATCGAGGTTCTTCTCGTCAAGTGCCAACGCTAAGTATTCTGCGCGGTCAAGAATGAAACCGCTGCTTCTAAGGTCAGCACCTTCAAAACCCAACAGATCATTGGATGCGAGTGGTAGCGGATCGGGCAGCTCGGGGCTCGGGAGAAGTCTGGAATTGATGAAATTGACAACTTTCCCATCCAGCCTAATTTCTCGGTCAATCTCTGAATACTCGGTTGTCAAGTGAACGACCGCAACCAAGATAGACGCCTCACCCGGCCACGGTAGTGCGCGAGAAGCTTCGTAGATCACGCCTCCCTCGG
>JALYZI010000010.1 GCA_030948915.1 Acidobacteriota bacterium | reverse complement strand
CTCTGAAAGCGGGGGCAGAGCCGCCGCACTCCAAAAGCGCCAGCTCTGCAACTGCCGGGTCTCCACAAATCCCAACTCGCGATACAGCGCCGCCGCGCGTTTGTTCGTGTCGATCACTTCCAAAATGTACCGGCGAACAGGAAGCGTCTCGATCGATCGCTGCATTAGCCGCCGCGCGATTCCCTGTCGCCGATGCGAGATCGCGACGCCTGTCCCGCTGTTGTAAGCCGCATCGCCGTCGACGCAATTGAAAACGAATCCGACGAGGCGGTTGCCATCGAATGCGCCGACTGCGAGATCGGGGCGGTAACCGCGCCGGATCACGAGATTCGTCAGGTACTCCGACGTGTACTTTGCCGGGATGTCGTAATCGCTGAAGGCGTCGTTGAAGGCCTCGGTCATCGTTTCGAAGCTGACTCCGTCCAGCGACCGAATCTGAATCACCGGGCGATCAGCTCCGCCTCTTCGCCGATGCCGCGAATGACATCGTCGATCGAGTCGCCGCCGAGGAGCAGCGCGAATGCGGAGCGCCAGATGCGCGAGAGCTCGGGCGTTGTCGTCCTGATCAGCGCCACGCCACCACGTTCGATGAGAAGAACTGCCGTTTCAGTGCGCCCGATCCGCATCGCCGGAACGCCATGTTTTTTTGCAAGCGTCAAGAGTTCCTCGACTCGATTCGTCGAGAGAATTGCGCGTCCCTGCGATTCGCCGAAGAGAAGAGCGATCGCATCGACGTCATTCGCGTGACCCGCGAGATCGACGTGACATCCGATTCCTTCCATGGACGACTCGGCCAGCGCGAGCGCCAGGCCGCCGTTCGACAGATCATGCGCGCTGCGGATCAGGCGATGATCGTAAGCGGCGAGGACCAGATCGATGAGCGACTTCTCGTGATCGAGGTCCACGCGCGGCGGCGGCGCCATGGAGTCGCGGGCGAACATCTGCTGCCATTCGGATCCGCCTAATTCGTCGCGCGTTTCGCCGAGGAGGACGATGTCGAGTCCGGCCTCGGGAAAATAGAGGTCGCGGCCGGAATCTTCGCGTTCGAGAATGCCGACCATTCCGATCGTCGGCGTCGGATAGATCGCGCGGCCTTCGGTCTCGTTGTAGAACGAGACGTTGCCGGAAACGACCGGCGTTCCGAGCGCAAGACACGCTTCGCCGATCCCGCGGATGCACTCCGCGAACTGCCACATGATCTCGGGCCGCTCCGGCGAACCGAAGTTGAGGCAATCGGTGATCGCCACCGGCCGCCCTCCGCTCACCGCAACGTTCCTCGCCGCCTCGGCCACCGCCTGCTTGCCGCCTTCGTACGGATCGAGATAGCAGTAGACGGGATTGACGTCCGCCGACATTGCCAGCGCGCGGCCGGTGCCCTTCACGCGAACGATCGCGGCATCGCGACGCTCGGGTTGCGCGATCGTGTTCGTGCGAACCGTCGTGTCGTATTGCTCGGTGATCCAGTGCTTCGAGCAGAGGTTGGGGGAGGCGATGAGTTTTTGAAGGGTGTTTGTCTCATCCTGGTCGCCCCTCACCCGGCGCTGCGCGTCACCCTCTCCGGTGGGGAGAGGGACAGGGGGTTTCATCGGGCGTTCGTACACCGGTGCTTCCGTTGAGATTGGATCGACTGGAATTGCGGCCACCTGCTCGCCGTGCCAGTGAATTCGCGCGACGCCGTCGTTGGTCACTTCGCCGATCACGGACGCATTGAGGTCCCACTTCTCGAAAATGCGAACGACTTCGCTTTCGCGCCCGCGCTTCGCGACGATCAGCATCCGCTCCTGCGATTCCGACAGCATGATTTCGTACGGCGTCATGCCGCTCTCGCGGACAGGGACTTTGTCGAGATTGAGACGAATGCCGGTGCCGCCGCGGCCGGCCATCTCGAACGATGAGGATGTGAGTCCCGCGGCGCCCATGTCCTGAATGCCGACCACCGCGTCGGTATCCATCACTTCCAGACACGCTTCGAGCAGGAGTTTTTCCGTGAATGGATCGCCGACCTGCACCGTCGGCCGTTTTTCTTCCGAGGCCTGATCGAATTCGGCGGAGGCCATGGTCGCGCCATGAATGCCATCGCGTCCGGTCTTCGATCCCACATAAATCACCGGATTGCCGACGCCGCTCGCCGTTCCTTTGAAGATCTTGTCGCGCGTCGTCACGCCCAACGCGAATGCGTTGACGAGGATGTTGCCGTTGTAGCAGGAGTGAAACGACGTCTCGCCGCCGACGGTCGGAATGCCGATGCAGTTGCCGTATCCGCCGATGCCGCGGACGACGCCGTCGACGAGATAACGCATGCGCGGCGCGTCGAGATCGCCGAAGCGCAGCGAGTCGAGACACGCGATCGGGCGCGCGCCCATCGTGAAGATGTCGCGAAGGATCCCGCCGACGCCGGTCGCCGCTCCCTGATACGGCTCGATGAACGACGGATGGTTGTGCGATTCCATCTTGAACGCCGCGACCCAGCCGTCTCCGATGTCGATGATGCCCGCGTTTTCCCCGGGACCCTGAATGACGCGCGGCCCGCTGGTCGGAAACTTCCGCAGATGCACGCGGCTCGACTTGTACGAGCAGTGCTCCGACCACATCACCGAGAAGATTCCGAGCTCGGTGTAATTCGGATTGCGTCCGAGGATCTGAATGATGCGCTGGTATTCGTCGGGAGTGAGGCCGTGGGATGCGATGACTTGGGGAGTGATGACGGGATCGGGCATCGCCTGCATTTTAGCGGACGTTCACATCACGCTAACGATTCCTCCGAGCTTTGGCGACTCGTACACGCCGTGGTGATATCGTGTTGTCATAATTCGCCGACCTGTGGATCAACGCGGGGAAGAATCACTGGATACGTCTCGGCATTGACAACTCGGGTGCCGTAGTCTCAGGAGGAGGTCAGATGATCGCGTTGATGTCCATCGTTGCGGTTCTGGCCGCAGCGAAGCCTGCGGCTCCGTTGCAGATCTTCAATCGGGAACACCAGGTCATCGTAACAGTGACAACTGCACTATCTGGCTCCGATCTTCAATTCACTGCTAGTTTCCCTCGGCCCGTCAAGAGCTACTTGAAACAGGAGTACGACAACCTCGCACTCGAATTTCACGTCGATAGCGACAACAACAAAGCGACGGGCAATGAGGACAGCCCGGACGTGCGTCGCGGCGCGGAATACATCGTGACCGCGGTCGCGCGGGTGCCGCGCGCCGGAGTCAAGGCGGAGGAAGTTACCGTAACGCAGAACTCGGACAACACGTTGAAGAAGACGAGCGCAAAGATTCGAGTCGACGCCAGTCGCATGATCGTGACCGTACCGCTCTCCGAGCTCAAGTTGAAAAAGGGACAGAAAGTCCGCATCGCGGTCGTCGCCGTCGCTGACGGCGAGCTGGCGGATGCAACGGTGAGTTTATAGCGCTGCGTCGATGTCGCGTGCGGACGGCATCGTTTCTGCGTCGCCCGAAGACATGGATGTGGATGTCCTCAGCGAGATCGTGATTCGACGGCCAAAGGTGGACGTCGCCGGCTATTCCGCCAATCCGGACAACGCGCCGAAGTGGTACGTCAACATCAAGAATGTTGAATGGGTGACGCCGCCGCCGCTCCGAGTCGGCTCGCGAATCACGTTCGTCGCGCAGTTTCTCGGCCGCAAGCTCGTGTACACCTATGCAGCCGAGGGACCCTTTCCGATGGAGACGACTTACACGTGGGAATCGGTATTGGATGGTTCCACTCGCATGACACTGCGAAACCGGGGAACGCCGAGTGGCTTCTCGCGCCTGGTCGCGCCTCTGATCGCTCGAGCCATGCGACGAGCAAATCGAAAAGATCTGGCGCGCCTCAAGGAGAATCTCGAATCGCGATAGGTCTGCCGGCTGTCACACCACTCGCGCGACGACCAGCGTGACGTCATCCTGCTGAACGCTTCCGCCGCGAAAAGCCTCGAGGTCTTTGAGGATGACGTCGCGAATTTCCGCTGCGCTCGCATGATCGAGAGACCGGAGCACTCGCGCCAGGCGGTCGAGTCCATAGATCTCGCCGGCAACGTTTTGCGACTCGTACACGCCGTCGGAGTGCAGCACGAAGACATCGCCGCTGTTGAACGCGATCTCGCGCGAAGGAACGCGATACGGCAGGCGGACTCCGAGGGGTGGCGCGAACAGCTCGATCGCTTCGGTCTTGCCCGCCTGGCGCACGATCACCGGCGGATGGCCGGCGCTGGCAATGATGGCGCGTCGCGATGTGCGATCGAGTCGAACGACTGCCGCGGTCGCGAGCATCCGGCGCCTGCTGGTTTGCTCGACGAGATCGCCGAGACGCTGCAGAACGGCGGCTGGATCGCGCAGGGACTCGCGCAACAGAATGAATCCGCTTCGGAGTGACGCCAGCACGATGCCGCTGCCCAGCCCGTGACCGGCAACGTCGGCGCAGACGATGACGATCGAATCGTGATCGACGAAGTAATCGTAGTAGTCGCCGCCGACCTCGGTCGCCGGAAGCGAGCTGCCGGCAACGTCCAGCCAGTCGACAGAAGGAGAGCGTTCCGGGAGCATCGCAAGCTGCACCTCGCGCGCGTACTGCAGCTCGTTGCGCATGCGGACCTGTTCGCGGGCTCCGGCCCGGCGCGTCGTCCATTCCTTAAGGGTCTGATCGCGGAGGCGGCGGCTGAGCACAGCGCCGAGGAGAAGTGAGAAGGCCGACATGAGGCTGATGACCACGTACTCCGCCGTCGCGTTGTGTTTACCGACTCCGAGGATCAGGACGTTCAATGCCACCACGGCGAGCAGCGAGACGTGCAGCGCCAGCCTGCGCGATATCTCGAGCCGGATCGGCAGAAGGAGCCACGGGAACAACATCGCCATCGTCAGCCAGGAAAGGGAGTTCGGCGCGCGGAAAAATGTCCCGAGTGCGAACTCGACGACGAAGAACGTGAGAACCCACGGCGTCAGGTTCCGGGCCATCAGATGGATAGGAAGGCGCGGTTTCCACGCGCCGCGGCGTCGCTTCCAGTAAACCAGCTCGCCGAAGAATGCTGCCGCGAAGAACGCAACCACCACATGAGCGATCGCGATCGGAAGCTGATGCGCACTCGGGTGTGCGGCGAAGAGTGCTCGCATCAGTTGGGAGATGGCAACGAACAGCGCCACGACTGACAGCACCCCGACCCAGCGAACGTTCGCCATGTCGAAGCGTCTCCGAACGATTTCGGCGTCGGTGAGCGACGCCACCTCGTCGAGAGTCAGGTCGTCCGAGAGACTCTGCAAACGCTCCATCATCAGATGGTAACGGAGGCCCCGCCTCAAAGTTCTAGAATGGCGGCACGATGGTTCGACGATCTGCGCTTCAGCGCCCCGGTCCGGCCGGAGACGGATTTTCTGCCGTAATCTCGCGAGCGCCATCATCGAGCACGCGAATCGTGATCTCGACGTGCGAGTCCTCGAACTCCTCGAACTCGCGCTTCGGCCACTCGATGAGTTTGATTCCAGGCGCGCCTAACAACTCCGGGATGCCGATCTCCAGCCACTCGCGCCGATTTCCGGAAAGGCGGTAGGCGTCGATGTGAATGATCGGCTGCCGGTCCGCCCGCGGATATTCGTGGACGATCGCGAATGTTGGTGACGCGACTTCGCGCGGGTCGGCGCCCAGCTCCGCTGCGATTGCGCGAGCGAGAAATGTCTTGCCGCTGCCAAGATCGCCGACGAGATGCACGACCGCGTTTTCCGGCAGCCTCCGCGCAATCTCGCGGCCCGCGGCGCTCGTCTCCTCCTCGGTGCGGCAAAGCCAGACCGTCACGGGTAGTAACCGCGAATCGTCTTCGCCTTCCCGCCAGTCACCTGCACCGTGACGGCGTGCCATTTCGTGTCCCGCTTCGCAGTCTCCGCGGGATAAAAACCGAGGATGTATTGGGAGCGCAGCTCGTTCTGGATGTCGTCGTAAATGCGATGGAGGTCGGTGACCTGATCGATGTAGTAAACGTTGCCGCCCGTCTCGGTGCAGAATTTCCCGAGCCTGTATCGAACGTCAACCTCGGCGGCGCTGATGCCGATGCCGATTGCGTACACCGGCACCGCCGCGCGGCGCGCGTACTCGAGCGCCTGATCGAACGAGAACTTCGACGACGTGTCTTTGCCGTCGGTGATTACGACCAGCGCTTTCTGTCCCTTCGCGCCGACGAAGTTGTAAAGCGAAGAGACGATTGCATCGTAGAGCGCGGTCGATTCGTCGGTGCGCAACTTCGCGAGACTTGCGGTGAGCTCGGCGCCATTCGATGACCAGCGCTGGACAATGTGCGGCTGCGAATCGAATGCGACGAGAAAAGCCTTGTCGCCTTTCTTCATCACGCTCGTCAGGAACTGCGCGCCCGCCTTCTGCGCCTCCGCCATGCGCGGCTGCATCGACGTCGACGTGTCGATCGCGAGCCCGATCGAAAGAGGGAGGTTTGTCACATGCTCGAATTTCGCGAGCTTCACCGGTTTTCCGTCGTCGAGAACGGTGAATGCCGATTGCGGCAGATCGCTGACCGGACGGTTGTCGCGCGTGACCGTCGTCGGCAGCTCGACGAGATGGACGCTGACTTCTTCCACGAACTGCGGCGTGTTGATCATCACGACGTCTTCGGTCAGGGCCTGGTCGGAGTCCGCGAGCGTCGCCACCGCTCGGAGATAGGCGAGCTGCGACGGCAGGTTGACGGTTTGTACGTACGGCGGTTCGTAGAGAGTCGCAAAGTGAGTCTCATTGAGATACAGATCGAGCTTCTCGACCTTTTTCCCTTCCGGAACTGTGACTGCCATCTGCACGCGCGTCGGTCCCGAAAGTCTCATTGCCACGCGGGGGGACACGATGCGCACGCGAAAATCGCCGCCGCCGGAGTTGACGACCAGCTCATCGCCGGCGACGAACTCACCTTTCGCGTTCAGCGCGATCGCGCGGATGCGGCGCATTTGCGGGACGTCGCCGAGGTCGAGGTCGAGCGCGAAGGGGGGAGAGCGCTTCGTCATGATCTTTGCCCCATCGAGATAGAACTCGACGGCCTTGATGTCGTCGCCGGTGGTGATCGTGTCGATGTGCTGCGGGCCGTGGAGGAGATCGTTGGGGAGCGGCACGATGCGCAATCGCGTCTGCGGCGATTCGATGTCATCCGCTGCTGCGACCGTGCTCTGCGCGCGCGATTCCATCTCCGGCACGACGATTGTTTTCTCGATCACCGCTTCGGCATTCGAATTGATGTCGGTGATCTTGATGCGCGACTGATATTCGGCGGGCTGCAGAAAACGATCGATGACGACAGCGACCGGATCGCCGACGGACTCGAACGGATAGTCGAAGTGATAGCGATAGCGCTCGAAGATCTGCTCGTCTTTGAGGATTTCTCCAATGACGTCGAGGCTGTACAACTTGACGCCGCCGACTTCCTTCATCACGAGCTTCGAACGTGGGACGAGGATGGTCATCTGCGCATCGGTGCGGCTTCCCTGATGCGCGGGAAACGTCACGGAGAATTCAGCCGGCAATTTCGCGGCGGATGGATTTGCGAGAACGACCGAATGCAGGATTCGACGAACGTCCTCGGGATTGACAGGCGGAGGACTGAAGGCCTTGTTCCACGAAGACTGCCAGAGCTGGCCGCCGAAAATCTCCTTCTGGATTTCTTCGCCGTTGACGCAGTCACACGCGAGATGACTCTTCCCGTAGATCTGGCAGGCGGGGATGTCCGAGACGCCGAAGACTTTCTGAAACGCGGCCGCCTCATCGTCATTGTTGAGCGCCATGACCTCATTTGAAATCAGCTCGACGAGGGTCTCCGATTGCGTTCCACGTGACAACCAGAGTCGATAGTCGGCGCCTTTGCGCGGCATGTAAAAGATCAGCCGCGTGTTGTGTCCGAGCTCGGGAAGAAATCCGTAAGTCCAGACCTCGAGCGGCTGCAGAAGTCGGCAGGCGGGGTCGCCGTAGCTTTTTATTTCCAGCGGTTCGCCGTGAATCACGTAGATGCGCCCGCGATCGGAAGCGACGGAGCGGTATTTTTCCTTTGCGGTCTGCAGCCGGCCGTAGTACTGCTCGCGCACTTCGGTGACGCTGATTCCTTTGGCCGCCGCTCGCCGCTTCCAGAAGTCCTCGATGTAGATATCCCGTTGCGCGTCGCTCTCGAGCTGGAGGAAAGTGTCGAGCTCCTCCGGCTGCAGGATCGGCTCGACCTCTGTCAGGAATTGTCTATATTTATCAGATAGATTTTTTATCCGTTCTTTGCGTTCGCTGCGCGACAGCTTGCGAGTGTCGGCGGAAATGTAGGGAGCAACGCACGCGAGACTCAGAAAGAGGAGGCAGAGGATTTTTTTCATCGGAGGCGTTGGATCGCTTTAGGAATCCGTTCCGCGAGATCGAGCGCCGCCAGCCCGGTGTCGCCCATTTCTTCCTTGAGCAGATCGCCGGCGAAGCCGTGGATATAGACCGCGGCGCAGGCGGCGTCGAAGGGATCGACGTCGCGCGCGATGAACGCCGCGATGATGCCGCCGAGGACGTCGCCCATTCCGCCGGAGGCCATGCCGGGATTGCCGGTGGGATTCACATTCACGTGACCTTCCGGATCGGCGATCAGGGTCTGATGGCCTTTCAGCACGACGACGCAGTTGCAATCCCGAGCCGCCTGGCGGGCGATGTCGATCCGCGCGGCAACGACATCTTTCGTTTCGATTCCGAGGAGGCGCGCCATCTCTCCGGGATGGGGGGTGAGGATGCGCGGGCGGCGGTGCGGATTGATTTCCTTTGCGCGTCCTGCGAACGCGTTGAGCGCCGACGCATCGATGACGAGCGGCAAGTCGATCGACGTGACAGTCGCGCGAACCCACGCGTAGGCGCGCTCGGTATCGGGCAGTCCAGGCCCGATCAGCACTGCCGATTTTTTCTGCAGGAACTCTTCGAGGCTGCCGCTGAACGTCATCGATTCGATCGATGCCGCATGAATGAGCCTGGCGGTCTCGGAGTCCGTCATCACCGTCACGAGGCCTGCGCCGGTGCGAATCGCGCCGCGCGCGCACATGACGGCCGCGCCGCTTTTTCCGGCGGAGCCCGCGATGATCGCGACGTGTCCGTAAGTTCCCTTGTGCGTGCTCGCGAGACGCGGCTCGATGAATGGTCTGACGTCCGCCGCTGTCGTGAGCGCCAGCGTGACGCCTTCATCCTGAATCGCGGCGTCGGGAATCGAGATGTCGGCGACGATCACCTCGCCGCACAAGATCGCGGCCGGCTCGAAGATGTGGCAGATCTTGGGCGCCGCGAAGGTGACGGTCACCGTCGCCTGCACGCAGGGGTCGAACGGCACTGCGGAGGATGCGTTCGCGCCGCTCGGCACATCGACTGCCACGATTGGAAGTGCGAGCTCGTTCATCGAGTGAATGACTTCGGCGTTGATTCCGTCGGGTGCGCGGTTGAGTCCCGTGCCGAATAGCGCGTCGACGATCACGTCGGCATCCGAGGCATACACCAGCGCTGCATTCAGCGAG
Source organism: Acidobacteriota bacterium (assembly GCA_030948915.1). Lineage (GTDB taxonomy): Bacteria > Acidobacteriota > Thermoanaerobaculia > Gp7-AA8 > Gp7-AA8 > Gp7-AA10. The sequence continues at coordinate 15,324 of JALYZI010000010.1, read as the reverse complement.
TCGACGTCCGTGATCTCGTACATCGGCAGCGCGAGCCGTTCGCAGATCGTCAGATTCGTTTCGGCGTCGCGGTTGTACTTTCGACGATCTCCGACGATGAACACCGCCGGGACCACGCCGCGATTTTCGAGATGCCGTGCGACCGCCAGTCCGTCTCCGCCGTTGGATCCCGTTCCGCAGAAGATCGAAACGCGCTCGCAGTTCGCGTAATGCTCGAAGATCGCATCGACGACCGCCATCGCGGCGTTTTCCATCAGCACCAGCGAAGGAATCGCGAAGCGGTCGGTCGCCCGGCGATCGACGTTGCGCATCTGTTCAGCGGTCAGGATTTTCATCCCGTCATACCCCATGCCCGCAACAACTCGGACAGCTCGCCGCTGGCATTCAGCGATTCGGAAGCGAAACGCTGCAAATCTTCAATGACATCGATGTCATACCGCGCGGGCAGCATCGCTGCGGCGTGTCCCCAGTCGCGAATGCGATCGAGCGTCGACGCCATCACGGACGACGTTCCCCACGGCATGCCGTCAAAAATCGCGGGATTGAACGCGGCGGCGCGGCAGCCGATCAGGTAGTAGCCGCCATCGAGCGCCGGACCAACGACCCATTCGCACGAGTCGAGGAGGCCGAATGCGTGATCGACGAGCTCGCGCGACAGGCGCGGATCATCCACGCCGATCGCGATGACTTTCTGCGTCCGGTGAAAAAAGAAACGCTCGGAGAACGCCATCGACAGGCGGTCGCCGAGGTTGGATCCCGTTTGCATGACGAGCGTGTGCGAGCCGAATGCCTGGCGCAAGACTTCGCCGTTCGCGCGCTCGCTCGGCGCCCATGCGATCTCGATTTCCGTGTCGTCGCTCGAGTTGCCGATGGCGTGCAGGAGATCTTTCAACATGGCGTCGTACACCGCCAGCGCCTTCTCGTCGCCGATCGATTCCGCCAGCCGCGTCTTCACTCTGCCCGGCTCCGGAAGTCGCGCGAACACGAGCAGTCGCTGGGCGGGCGGCGGGACGGTCGCAAACACAGGCGAAGTATAGTTGTCCGTTAGCCGTCTGCCGTTCGCCGCTGGCCGTGGGCATGGTCGGCAAACGCCTGACGGCAAACGGCGAACGATATGAGACGCGTCGGGCTCATCACCGACTTCGGGACCCGCGATCCCTATGTCGGCGCCATGAAGGGCGTGATTGCGTCGCGCACGGACGCGCCGATTGTCGACTGCACGCACGAGATTGCGCCGTTCGACATCTGGGAAGCGGCGTTCTACATCCGCGCGATGGCGCGTTACTGGCCGGACGGAACGATTTTCACCGTGGTCGTCGATCCGGGAGTCGGAACGTCGCGGCGCATCGTGGCGATCGATTCGGCCGGTCAAATTTTTCTGGCGCCCGACAACGGCGTGCTGACGTTCGTGATCGGAATCGCGCACAGCGTGGAAAACGCATCGCTGTTTCTTCCCGACGACAGCACGACGTTTCACGGACGCGATCGATTCGCGCCGGTGGCGGCCGCGCTGGCAAATGGGTTGTCGATCGAACAGCTCGGTCCGCGCGCCGACGATCTCGTTCGAATCGATTACACGGCCCCGGCATACGATCCGCGCAGGGTCGACGGGACAATCGTATCGATCGACCGCTTCGGCAATTGCATCACCGACATCGAGCGCGCCCGGATTCCATTCGCCGCGTTTGCGATGCAGACGCCGGCGATCGCACGCGTCTCGACGACGTACAGCGGCGACGGACCGTTCCTCATCATCGGGTCGACGGGCTGCGTCGAGATCGCGATCGCGGGCGCGAGCGCCGCCTCTGCGTTGAAGCTGAAGCGCGGCGATCGCGCGACGGTCGTGCCGGCGTGAGACGGATTGCTCTTGTCGCAATTGTCGTCGTACTTGCAATTTGCGGCGCCGCATCCATTCCGATCATCGAGGCCCGCAACGCGTGGAGCCGTGGAAACGATGCCGAGGCCATGGCGATTGCGAGACGGTGGTCGTGGCTGCCGTTCCCGCTGCTGGACCAGAAAGAAGTTCTGAATCGCGCCGCTGCCTACGCCGCAACGGATCATGTCGACAAAGCCGACGCGATGCTGAAGTCGGTCGATCCGAAGGCGCCGAAATACAACATCCTCCGTGCGGCGATTGCCGAGAGAAAAGCTGGGGCGGCGCCGTATGTCTTCGACCGCACCGGCCGCGCCATCGCCTCGCGGCGCGACCATTCCGTCATCGCGACGAATTCCGATTTCGCACCGCTCATGAACGGAGGAGCGCTCACGATCGGCGCGCAAGTCGACCGCCTCGGCGTCACGGCCACGATCGACACGACTCTCGATCCGTTCGTGCAGAAGGCCGCGCTCGAAGCGCTCGGCAGCTATCACGGATCGATTGTGGCGATCGATCCGCGGACAAACGAGATTCTCGCGATCGCGAACAGTGCGCCGATCGCGAATCGCGCGCTCGAGAAGGAGTACGAGCCGGGCTCCGTCATCAAAGTGCTGACCGGATTGAATGCGCTGAGCATCGGGACAAATGTCGACGCGATGTTCCCGTACGTCTGCAACGGCGAGTTGACGATCGATGGCCGCCGTTTCACCGACTGGGTCCCGCAAGGTCACGGGAAACTGAACACCATCGATGACGCGATGGCCGTCTCCTGCAACATCTATTTCGCCGACCTCGGACTTCGCCTCGGCCCCCAGCGTCTGGAGAGTTTCATGCGCTCCGCCGGCTTCGATGGCCAGACGGATCTCGGCATTTTCCAGGTGCCGCTCGGACGCATCGTCGGCCGCAACTTCGACAATTTCGAGACAGCGTTTTTCGCGATCGGCCTCGAGCACGAGGAGATCAATGCGATCCATCTCGCGATGCTGGCGTCGATGGTCGCGAATCGCGGCGTGCTCACGACGCCGCGTCTTCTTCGCCAGCGCCGCTCCATCCTCGGCGACGTCGTGAGCGTCGCGCCGCAACAGGGGACGACGCGCATAGCGAGCGCCGCGGCCGCTGAGCGGATGATCGGGGCGATGCAGGCCGTCGCGACCGAGCCGCGCGGCACGGGACATCGCGCCGAGGTCGAAGGGTTAACGCTCGCGATGAAGACGGGAACGGCGGGCGAGCGCAAGAACGGTCTGGAGGCTCTGATCATGGCGTTCGCGCCGGTCGACAAGCCGAAGATCGCATTCAGCGTGATCGCGGAGGACGCGGGTCCCGCCGAGTTTGCCGGCGCAAAGATCGCGCACGATTTTCTGGAGAAGATGAAGCCGCGTTTGTGATGGCTAGGGCGTGATGGTCACATTCGAGGTTTGCGTGTATTGAGCAGGAGGCGCTGGCGAATTTTCGCCAACGAATACTCCCTTGATCGAAATTGTGATCGGCACCGGTTGAGAGCTTGCGGGAAGCGCACTGGTTGTGATCGTGAAAGCGACTTCCGTTGCTTCGGCCGGGATGTCGACCGACGGCGGCACCTGCGCGTAGTTCGTGTTGCTGCTTGTCAGGGTGTAGTGGCCTCCGCAATTCGCAGGCAGCGGTCCCGACAACTCAATCTTGCCTTGCGCCTGCGTTCCACCCTTGATGCTCGCTGGTACGACGGGCGTGAATCTGTGCCACACGGCCAGACTTTGCATGGCGGTTTTCGTCGCCGTTGAGGCGATGACCCAGTACATGCCGAAGCCCGGAGCGGTCGTCACGGGGACGCCTACGGATGTCGCGCCGGCCGGCACGGTGACGGTGGCTGGAACGGAAGGCAGGGGACCGCATTGCGCGAATGTGCCTGTCGTTCCGCCGGATGCCATTGCAGTTCTCAAACTAACGGTCATGCCGTCCGCGGGCGCGGGTCCGCTGAGATTCAAAGTCGCACTGTAGGTTTTGCCTCCGGCACTGCTGGCGTAGGCTGGCGAAAACGCTGCGACATCCGGCGGCGTGACGGTGAGCGTCGCGGTCTTGGTAACAAACGCGCCCCAGGGGGCATTGATCTGATATGTCGTCGATGCCGCGACGGGATGTGTAGTAACCGTGAATGTCGCAGACGTCGCGCCGGCGGGAATCGTCACCTGCGCAGGCAGTCCGATTCCGGAAAAGCGGCTTGCGATGGATAGGGGGTTCGACGAACCGCCGGATGGAGTATTTAGCGAGACGGGGATTCCGGCGCTCGGTGCCGGACCGCTCAATGTCACTGTGCCGGTCGAGTTTGTTCCTCCGGCAACGCTCGCCGGATTGAGCGTCAGCGAAGTCAAAGAGGGAGGGAGGACGGTCAGGGTAACGACCACCGGCGCGTCGCTTCCGAGTTGCGCGGAGATCTGCGCGGAAGGCGGTGATGTGACAACGCTCGGATTGATCCACACCGGATGCGTTTGAACGATGAACGACGCTGTGGTGGCGCCTTGCTGAATCACGACGCTCTGCGGTACTTCTGCGAAACTAGAGCTGCTCGCGATTTTGACCGAGACCGGACCGGGAACCGCAGTCGTGACCGTTACAACGCCGTTGACCGTCGCCCCGCCCGTGACGCTCGTCGGATTGAGAGTCACGCTCTTCACGGACAGCAGAGGCACTCTGAGCACAGGCGTTAACTTCGGATCGACCGCAGGCCACGCGGGAACTGCGATGACGAGCAGGGCTGCAACGAGACTCCATCCACGATTTGGCATCTCTCCTCCGTCGCTGTGAGTTCCCGATAGGATCGGAACGTTACGAGGGCGCTACAATGCGTCATGGCCTCTGGCCGTGACCGCCGTCGATCCGAGCGTGTTTCAACGCCGTTCATTCCTGTCCAGCTTTCCGAGATCAACGGCGAGCTCACCGATCTGTCGATGAGCGGAGCGGCGGTCGTGCATCGATCGCCGATCAAGCCCGGAGCGTCGTGTACGCTCATTTTTCCGAGTCACGGCGGCTTCTACATTCCCTGCGAAGTGTTGCGATCGGTCGTGCAGGTCCGCCGCAGCACGTCGGCGCCGGAGTACGTTTTCAGGTCCGCGATTCAGTTCAATCCGATCCCGCCGGAGCAGGAGCCGTCGCTGCGCGAGTTCCTGCAGATTCAGATCGACAAGCTTCGCGAGAAACAGGAAGAGGCCGCGGCGCAGGCCGAGTGATCAGCGCGCCGCGGAATATTCGCTGAAGATTCCGGCGTCGACGTTGCGGCGCGGATCGCGAAATCCTGCACCCTGCATCGCATCGAGGATGACCGCCGGCCGCACGCATTCGCGCGTGGTCGCCCAGTAGTAGCGCAACATTCTGCCGACGCCCGTGCGCCGCGTGACGAGCACGGCGGCCGCCGGAACGAATCCGCCCATGTACGCGCCGAGGAGACCGCGGGCGATGCGCGACTCGGGGGCGGTGATTTCCAGGATCACGAGTTTGCCGTCCGGCCGAAGCACGCGCGCGCATTCGCGGAACACGCCATCGAGATCGGCGAAATGACGCAGTGCGAATCCGATCGTCACGCAGTCGAACGACTGATCGCGAAAGGGGAGCCGCTCGCTCCTCGCCTGAACGTTTGGGAAAAGCGCCTTTTCCCGTCCGGCCATCAGCATTCCGATGCTCGGATCAAGGCCGATGACGGAATGTCCGTCGCCGATGATGCGCGCCGCCGCTCGTGCGACAACGCCGGTCCCGGTAGCGATGTCGAGGACGCGGTCGCCGCGCTTGAGCCCCGCGCGCGTCAACACCTGACGGCGATACCAATTTCCTGAGCCGAACGAGAGAAACGCGATGGCCCAGTCGTACCACGGAGCGGTGCCGTCGAAGAGATCGCGAACGAAATGCTCGCGCTCGCCTGGGTCGCGGTAAAACTCTTCGAGCGGAGGATGGGGCGAGGTCAACGCGCGAGATTCTATATTGCGTCGAGACTCCATTTCTGTATGATTGCGGCGTTCCATACAAACATCAGTCTTGTGCCCGGACGGCGGGCATGTGTCAAGGCAGCTCATCAAAACTTTTTTGAAGAGGAGAAAGAACTGCGATGAAGAAAGCCCTGTCCCTGTTGTTCTGTTTAGCACTGATGTCTTTCACGGCATTTGCGGATGACGCATCGAAGCACAAGAGCAAAGACAAAGACCACGATCAGCAAGCCAACGATCAACGCGGCAATCAAAATGATGACGATGGCAACCCTCCGACCAACCTCGCGACGCCGGGTGGCTCGGGAAGACTCATCGACCACGGCGGTCAGGTTCTGACCAACGCCAAAGTCGTCTACATCTTCTGGGGATGGGCTTCGACCACGACCGACCCGTACGTGCGGGAAGTAATCTCCTTCCGCGACGATCCCAACGCGATGATGAAGCACATCGGCATGCTGTCGCAGTATCGCGGCACCGGCTCGTCGAGCTTGAAAGGAACGCAGCCGGACGTTTACGACGCCGTTCCACCTCCCGCAACCAAGGTCACCGACGTGATGGTGCAGTCGAAGGCGGCGTCGTCATGCGCGGCGCTTTCAGGCGGCTGCCGCACCGACACGATCTACGAAGTGTTCATTCCATCCGGTTACTACTCCGATGACGGGACCGGCGCCACGTCGTGCGGCGGACCGAACCTGCAGTACTGCGCCTATCACGGCAATGGTGATGGCGTACATCTGTCCACGACACTCAAGTACTCGATCCAGCCGTATCCCGGATGCTCCGGATGCCATGGAAAGGCGAGTTGGACCGCGACCCAGGATCAGGAGCACTTCATCGTCCACGAGACGCGCGAGTCGATGACGGACGCGCAGCTCAATGCGTGGTACGACCGCGTCGGCTATGAAGCCGACGACAAGTGCGCATGGGGCGGATCCACGCTGGCGTTCCTCTTCGATGAGGCGTCCGGCGGTCACACCTACGCGTATCAGATGGAGTATTCGAACTCGACGCGCAGCTGCGTCAAATAGAAAGTTGTAATGTTGGGCGGTTGGGACGTCAGGACGTCCCGGCCGCCCAAGTCTCCGTGATGTCGAAGTACACCGTCTTTTTGTCGCCGTTCGGAAGCTCGATCTTCACCACGTCGTAGCGCCGGCCGTTGGCTGTGCCGGTCCCTCCGAAATAGCGCCGGAACCTTCCGTATCGATTGAAGAGCCAGCGGTTTTCGAAGTCGATGCCGCCGCTCGGCGCATCGGCGGGGACGGCGATCGCGGTTTCCATGGAATCGCCCGAACGATCTTCGAGCGCGGCTGCCGGCACTTCCTTCACGGGTGGTGGCGCAGTCTTGCAGGCCGCGATCAGCAGCATTGCAACAAGGATTCTGTTCATCGCACGAAGCGCGCGGGCTCGCGGCGCCAGCGCTGCGCGATCGGCATCTGCCGTCCGCTGCCGAATGCTTTTTCCGAGACGCGAATCGTCGGCGCGGCCTGGCGCCGTTTGAATTCGTTCGTGTCGATGAGCCGCAGGATTTTCTCCACCAGCGCGCGGTCGTAACCCCTGGCCACGATCTGATCGACCTCATACCAATCTTCAATGTACAACCGCAGGATGCCGTCGAGGACTTCGTACGGCGGCAGCGTGTCCTGATCGGTCTGATTCGGCTTGAGCTCGGCCGATGGCGGCTTGGTGATCGTCGAACGCGGGATGATTTCGCGGTCGCGATTGATCCAATCCGCGACGCGGTAGATCGTCGTCTTGTATACGTCGCCGAGGAGAGCGAGTCCGCCGGCCATGTCGCCGTAGAGCGTGCAGTAGCCGACCGCCATCTCCGACTTGTTGCCGGTCGAGACGACCATCGCGCCGGTGCGATTCGACCAGGCCATCAGAATGTTTCCGCGGATGCGGGCCTGGACGTTCTCGTTTGTAATATCGAACGTATTATTGTCAAACAATTTGTTGAGTGATTGTTCGTACGGTTTATAGATCGACTCGATCGGAACGACGTGGATGGTGATGCCGAGATTGCGCGCGAGCGCGCAGGCGTCATCGAGGCTGCCGCGTGACGAAAACTGTGACGGCATCGCGATGCCGGTCACGTGCTCCTTGCCGAGCGCTTCCACCGCGATGGCTGCCGTCACGGCGGAATCGATTCCGCCTGACAGCCCGATCACGACATCTTTGAATCCGCACTTGCCGATGTAGTCTCGCAGCCCCAGCTTCAACCCACGCTCGATCTCCTCGGCTACATCGAGCGAGAGTACCGATTCGCACGCGGGGCCGTCCAGCGGCACCAGCGCGTGATGCTCTTCAAAGGACGGCGCGCAGAAGATCGTTTCCCCTTCGCCGTTGATGACGATCGACGATCCGTCGAAGAGGAGCTCGTCGTTGCCGCCGACCTGATTCACGTACACGAGCGGAATGCGGTAACGCCGCGCAATCTCGGAGAAAAGCTCATAACGCGACCTGCGCTTGCCGGCGTTGAACGGCGACGCGGAGATATTGAGGAAGATCTCGGCGCCCTGTCGCGCCAGTTGATCGACCGGGTTGTCGCAGTACAGTTTGGTGCCGAGGACTTCGTCGTTGAACCAGAAGTCTTCGCAGATGCTGATGGCGGCGCGCATGCCCGCAATCTCGACGATCTGCACCGCGCGCGCAGGCTCGAAGTAGCGGAGCTCATCGAAGACGTCGTAAGTCGGAAGGAGGACTTTGTTCTGCTGAAAGACCATCTTTCCGTTCTGCGCGAGTACGGCCGTGTTGTGCAGTGGCTTTCCGCACCAGTTATCGTTTCGCGTGATACAGCCGAACAGCAGCGCTGTTTTGCCGGTCATCTTCGCCAGCGCGTCGCGTGTTTCCAGGGCGGCGCTCACGAAGACCTCGCGATCGAGGAGATCGCGCGGGGGATATCCCGTGACGGCCAGCTCCGTTACCATCACCAGATCGGCGCCCGCCCGGACGCCCTGGTCGTAGGCATTTTTGATCAGCTCGGCGTTTGCGGTGATCGCGCCGACCGTGGGATTGATTTGTCCGATAAAGATTTTCATCTCGAGCTAACTATTGATGCGTTCGATGCGTCTCACCACTGAAACACAAGCTACCATGAGAAGAGTTCGCGCTGCCTTCGCGTCCCTCCTCGTCACCATTCCCTTGCTGGCCGCCGACCAGCCCGTGCCGTCTTTCAACGCCGTGCGCGCCACGCCGCCCCCGGTGATCGACGCCGATCTGAGCGATCCGATCTGGCAAAACGCGCCTGAAATCACCGGTTTCACCCAGCACGACCCCGAAGACGGAAAGCCTGCCACGCAAAAAACCGTCGTGAAGGTTGCCTACGACGACCAGGCGATCTACATCGCCGCGAAGATGGATGACGTGCATCCGGTCACCACCGTCCTCGGCCGCCGCGACAACGAGCTCGAATCCGACTGGTTCCGCATCTACATCGACTCGCAGCACGACCGCCTAACCGGCGCGTCGTTCTGGGTCAATCCGTCGAACGTCCAGATTGACATGACGCTCTACAACGACATCTACAACGACTGGAGTTGGGACGCCGTCTGGAAATCGGCGGCGAAGATCGTGCCGGGCGGGTGGGTGGTGGAGATGAAGATTCCCTACTCGCAACTCCGGTTTCCCGAACGGCAGAGTCAGATCTGGGGAATCAACTTCGCGCGACGCACGGCGTCGAACAAAGAGATGGACTGGCTGGTCAACACGCCGAAGGGTCAGGCCGGGATGGTCTCGCGCTTCGCGGACCTCAGCGGCATCGAAGGCATTCATCCAGAGCGATCGCTCGAAGTCGTTCCGTATGGCGTCGCGCGCTCGGACGTGACCACTCCCGTTCCGGCGGGCGATCCTTTCACTCGCGCGAACGCTTACAAAATGGATGGCGGCGTCGATGTGAAGTACGGCGTGACATCCAACCTGCGCCTGACCGGCACAATCAATCCCGACTTCGGACAGGTGGAGGTCGATCCGGCGGTCCTCAATCTCTCGCAGTTCGAGACATTCTTCCCCGAGAAACGGCCATTCTTCACGGAGGGCGCCTCCATCTTCAATTCTTACGGAAACGGGCCCGCCAATTTCCGAGCCAGCTTCAATTTTTATCCGCCGCGGTTTTTCTATTCGCGAAGGATCGGCCGATCTCCGCAGGGGACCTCGAACATCGACTACGACTTCATCGACGCCCCATCGCAGACCACCATCCTCGGCGCCGCTAAGTTGACGGGCAAGATCGGCAACGGGTGGTCCATCGGAGTACTCGATGCATTGACGAACAGCGAGCGCGCACATTACGAGCTGGGAAGTTCGCGCTTCTCGCAGCAGGTCGAGCCGATGACGAACTACTTCGTCGGCCGCACTTCGAAGGAATACGGCGACTCGAAAATCGGCATGCTCGTCACGAACGTCAATCGCCGGCTTCCCGACGAGCTCTCGTATCTTCGCGGGAGCGCGACGTTCGTTGGTCTCGATGGCTACACGAAGTTCCTGAAAAAGAACTGGCTGTGGGAGTGGCTCGCCGGCGGAACGAAGATTGACGGAACTCAAAACGCGATTTCGGCGACGGAGCTGTCTTCGGCGCATCAGTATCAACGTCCGGATGCCGATTACCTTCACTTCGATCCGAACCGCACTTCGCTCACCGGCATCGGTTTTCGCACGATGGTCTCAAAACAAACCGGGCGGTGGCGGCCGATCATCGGCTTCTCCGGTTTCACGCCCGGCTTCGAAAGCAACGATGTCGGCTTCATGCCGCGGACCGACGAGATCACGAACCACTTCGTCATCAACTACGTCAACGAAGTCGTGACGAAGCACTTCCGCGATCGTGAGTTCTGGGTCGGCAAGTATCAGAACTGGAATTGGGGCGGCAACAATCTGGCCAATGGCATCAACGGAAACTGGTTCATTGAAGCGAACAACTACTGGTACAACTACGGATGGGGCGGATTCTCCGCGCGTTCGTTGGACGATCGTAAAACTCGCGGTGGCCCGCTGGCCGGGCGGTTGTCGAGCTGGAACGGCGGAGTTGGAATCGGCAGCGACAGCCGCAAGAAGTTCTCATTCGAAGCGTCGGTCGAAGCGTACCGGTCGAAAGACACCAGTTGGGAGCGGGGCGTGAGCATCAGCGCGGTTTATCGGCCGACGACGAATCTAAACCTGAGGGTTTCCCCTGCATTCACGCGGCAGTACGACTACACGCAATACGTCACGACAATCGCCGATCCGAAGGCCACCGCGACGTACGGCGCGCATTACGTGTTCAGCGGCATCGATCAGAATATTTTCGAGCTGGGAACGCGCGCCGACTGGACGGTCAGCTCCACGCTTTCGCTGCAGCTCTACCTGCAGCCATTCGTGGCGGCCGGCGACTATCACGATTTCCGCGAGCTCGCGCGGCCGCGATCGAGCGAGTACGTTCCTTTCGCGTACGACAGCAATCCCGACTTCGATTTCCGCAGCCTGCGCGGCAGCGCCGTCATGCGTTGGGAGTTCCGTCCCGGTTCGGCGCTGTATGTGGTGTGGAACGAGAATCGGTCTGATACGCTGCCGGTCGGGAACTTCCGTCTGCAGCGCGACTTCTCCGCGCTGCGCAACGCGCCGTCCAATGATGTTTTTCTGGTGAAAATCTCGTACTGGCTGCCGATGTGACATCCGATGTCACAATTGTCATCCCGAGCGTAGCGAGGGACCTGGTGGAAGGGCGGTGCGACAGACAATGGACGTTACGCACCGCCCAACCGCCCAACCGCCCGGCTCCCTCGCGTACGCTCGGGATGACAAGTGGTGGATTGCTTGCAACAATCCCCTGCCGAGGTGAACGGATGCCTGAAGAATTCGGCACGGTGAATTTGAAAGCGGGCATGCAGCAGCGCGAGATCGAACTTCTTCGACGGCATTACCGCAGTCACAGAGACGCGCTCAGCAAGATGATCGGCGACGCGCCGAGCGAGCATCTGGCAGGCGAGTATTCGAAGCTGGTCGCCGAGATCGAGATGGCGGTGCGCAAGCTCGACGAGCTGGAAGGGAAAGCAACGCAGCCATCGTTCGCCGACACGAATCCATCCATCAAGGTGGGTCCTGGAAACCGTCCCCTCGTGCGAACAGCGGACTCCTCGATGCCTCCACCTCCGGCATCGATGGCCTACGAGCCGCCCTCACCACGGGCCGCGCAGAACCGAGTCGTCATCATCGTCATCGCGGGCCTCACCGTTCTCGGCATCATCGGCTGGCTGATCTTCCGGGCGAGCTCGGATCGCAAGGCGACGGCCGCTCCGGTCGTCGAGCAGCAGCCGGTCAGCGCCACCTCCGCCGTCCCGCCCCCCGCCGTCACGCCCGCCCCCCGCGTGGTCGAGTCGCTGAAAGTCGCGCCCCCGAGCGCCGATTACGGCACGATCCGCAAAGGAACACGTGCCGTGCGGCAGTTCCAGGTGACGAACACCGGCGCCGCCGCGATGGACATCGAAGTGACGCGCTCCGCGTGCCGGTGTCTTTTTTATGACTACAACGGCAAGCTGCCGGCGAAGGGGCAGGAGACCGTCACGGTGACGATCGATGGCGCGCGCGCGAAAGTGGGCGCGCTGCGCGAGCAGGTCGACGTGCACGCGAAAAAAGATCCGTCGGTGCGCACGGCGTTCACGGTGCAGGCGACCATTCAGTAGCGGGCCATGCTTGCTGCGCATCTCGCTTTGTCGATCTTGTTCGCGGCCGGTACGCCGGCGTCGCGCCCGATTCCAAACATCGGCGTTTTCCTCGACCAGTGTCCGGACCGCGATACTGCCTATCTGCAAATCCGGAGCGACTTCGAAATCCGGCGCGGACGTCTCCCCATTGGCCCGCTGGTTTGCACCGAGCCGGTCAGCACGATGCCGGTGTCGCAATACACCGATGAGCTGATCACGGTGCAGGCGCTGCGCGTCATGTACTACATGGACCGCGGGCAAAGTGGACATCTGCCGTGGACGGCGGGAACTCTCTACGACTGGATGAAATCGAAGATCGGCGGGATCGACGTCGAACCGAACAGCAGCTCTTTCTGCTGCTCGGCTTACGGCGGAAAGACGTTCATCACTGTCGGTACGCGAGACGATTTCACGCGGGAAATCGACAAGAGCTTCCGTGGGATCGCCGACAGCATCGCGCTGCTCGCACACGAAGCGCGCCACGTGGACGGCTTCCCGCATTCCTCGTGCTGCGGCATTCCGTTCGGATGCGACAACACGTTCGATCCGGCGAATCTCGCGCCGTACGGCATCCAGTGGTGGCTGACCAAAATGTGGCTGGACGGAACGGTCAACGTCGGGTTCGCGTGCGTGACGCCCGCGAACGACCTCGTCAGCGGCCGCTGGTTCGCACTCGGACTCAACGAGCAATACCGCACGCGTTTTTGCCGTGACAATCCGCCGCTGGTGAGCAACCCGCCAGTACCGTTCGGAGCGTGTTTCGAACGGCATCGCACTGTTCGCAAGTAACATCGAGCGGATGCGCCGACTGCCTTTTTTGCTCGTGCTAGTGTTCCTCGCGATGTGCGCATCGCAGAAGCAGCTCACGCTCGACGAAAAAATCGGTCAGATGTTCTCCGTTCGCGCGAACGGAGTGTTCATGGGCGAGTCGTCGCCGGCGTATCAACAATTGCTGCATCAGGTCCGCGACAATCACATCGGCGGCATCGTCTGGTTTCTCTCCAATGTCTACGAGACCGCACTTCTCAATCAGAAGCTGCAGAGTGAATCGCGCGTGCCGCTGCTCGTCAGCGCCGATCTGGAAGCCGGCATGGGTATGCGCTTCGTCGATACGACGTTCTGGCCTTCGGCGATGGCGCTTGGTGCGACCGGCGATCCCTCGCTGGCCGAGCGCGAAGGGGCGGTGGTCGCAAAAGAGGCAAAGGCGGTCGGCATCAATCAGATCTACGCGCCGGTTGCCGACGTCAACATCAATCCCGACAATCCGGTGATCAACTCGCGAAGTTTCGGCGAGGATCCGCAGGAGGTCGCGCGCTATGTCGCGGCGTTCATTCGCGGCGTGCAGAGCGAACACGTCCTGGCGACCGCGAAACATTTTCCGGGACACGGCGACACGCACACCGATTCGCATCGCGCGCTGCCGGTGCTCGATGTGTCGCTGGAACGGCTCGAGAAAGTGGAGCTCGTCCCGTTTCGTGCCGCGATCGCCGCGAATGTCGGATCGATCATGATCGGACATCTCTCGATTCCGGCGGTCGAGCCGGCACCGGCTCCGGTGCGCAGCGACCTGCACAACGAAAATCCTTACGGTACGACGGCAGCCGAAATTCCGAAAGCCGGCACGCTGCCGGCGTCGGTGTCGCACAAGATCATCGAAGGCATGTTGCGCGGGGAGCTCGGATATCGGGGCCTCGTGGTCAGTGATGCGTTCGACATGGGCGCACTCGTCGAACACTTCGATGCGGGAGAGGGAGCCGTGCTCGCGATCGAGGCGGGAGAGGATCAGATTCTTCTCTCGCCGAATGTCGACATGGCCGTTGCAGGCGTCAAGGCGGCGATCAAGAGCGGCCGGCTGTCAGAATCACGGATCGACGAGTCGGTGCGGCGAATTCTCGAGGCGAAGCAATTCGCGGTCGCGTCGAGTCCCGATCCCGATTCGATTTTCCGCATCGTCGACTCGCAGGAGCATCGCGATCTGGCCAACGAGATCGCGCGGCGCGCGTTGACGCTGGTGCGCGAGCAGAGCGGCGTATTGCCGCTGCGGCGCGATTCAAAAATAGCACTGATTGTCGTTAGTGATTTCGCTGATGTGAATCCGATGCTCGATCTCGATCGCGAACTGCGGGCGCGCACGCAGGTGGTTTCGTCGATGCTCATCGATCCGCGGACGCGCGTCGAGGATGTTGCGCCGATCGCGAACGCCGAGGTGGCTGTCATCGCGTTCGCCGTTCGCGCGCGATCGGGGGCGGGGCAGATCGCAGTGCCGGCCGCCGCGCGGCAGCTCGCAGAGTCATTGAAGATTCCCGTGATCGGGATCGCATTCGGCTCGCCGTACCTTCTGCGCGAAGTGCCGTCGGTCGGCACATACATTTGCGCGTACGGAATTCAGCCGGTGATGCAGGTCGCGGCCGTCAACGCGATCTTCGGCAACGCGGCATTCAGCGCCCATTTGCCCGTCACGATTCCCGGCTTCTATGCGCGAGGGCATGGGATCCAACGCTAAGTCCTGAGTCCTGAGTCCTGAGCGGGGCGGGCGGGACTCAGGACTCAGGACTCAGGACTCAGGACTTGGTTTAGTGATTCTGACGACCAGAAACGGGTTCACGAATGAGCGCGACAGAACCGAGACGAGATCCATCATCCTGAAAAGCAATCGCATCGGCGGCGTGAGCATCCGTCCGTACCAGTGCTGTCCGGCCTGACGAAATGCGAGCCTTCCGTTCGGGCTGACGGCTTGAACAGAGATGCGCGGATCGATCTCGCGCGCCAGCGATCGGATCTCGGCAAACGTCGGAAGAAAACCTTCGCGTGTCGAATGCAACCG
>JALYZI010000072.1 GCA_030948915.1 Acidobacteriota bacterium | reverse complement strand
GCTTTTCTTCTCGTGCCCCTGGGAATGATCGGCGAGGCAGCCAGCGGATCGGTGATCGCGCACGCGACCGCGCTGACCGCCGCGCTTCTCATTCCGCTTCTGATCGCGCTGGCCGCGCGGAGCGAAGCGATCGGCACGCTCGAGCGCCATCCGCTCGTCGCGAATCTCGTCTATCCGGTGTTCCTCGTTGCCTACGCATTCGCGCTCCTGAACGGTTCCCCTCCCTATCTGAATCTTTATGAGAGCGGACACGATCTCGTTCCGGCGGCCGAAGTCGCGCGAGGAGAGAGGTACTACCTGGACGTCATTCCAATGCACGGTCTGTTGACCGACGGCGCATTCGACTCGCTTGCGATGCGGATTTTCGGCGAGCCGGCCGGAAACATTCTCCGCTTTCGATTCTTCATTGCGGCTTTGAACGCCGCCGCGATCTACGCCGCCGCGGCATGCGCAACCGGATCAGCGGAAGTTGGGTTGCTCGCCGCGCTGCTCACGCTCGGCGCGCTTCCGTCGCAACGGGTGTGGATCCACATCTGGCCGCGGTGCGCGCTGGCGGTTTTCGCTGTCGCGTCGGCCGCCGGAGCGACGCGTCGCGCTTCTTTACGCTGGCTTGCCGTCGCCGGGTTAATCGCCGTCTTCGCGATTGCGCAGAGTGTCGACTTCGGCATCTACGCGCTCGTGACGGTGATCGTCGCGCCGCTGTTCTGGAGCCGTCCGCGAATCGTGAGGGCGGGCGTGGCGGTGGCAGCCGGCCTTGCGGTTGGCGCTGTGATTCTCGCCGCCGCGCTCGCGATGAGCTCGATCCTGGCGGCTTCCATCGGCACCACCTTCCGAGAAATTCTCAGCCTCGGTCCGAGCTTCAGCGTCGGCTTTTTCGACGTCAACCGTTGTTGTCCGGGTACGTCGTCGTTGTCGGATGTCGTTCTTCAGGGATTGCTCTCTCCCGCGACGTTGCCGTATGTCGTGTGGCCGCTGGTGCTGATCTGGTTCGCGATTCAGGTCGTGCGACGCAGAGCGACACTCCGGTGGCGAGCCGCGATGGTGATTGCTGCCTGGATCATCGTCGCCGCGATTTCCTTCACGCCTCGGCAGGATTACGCGGCCATTCTGGTGCCGGCACTTGCCGTCGTCTTGATCGCGTCAGCGCATCGCCGGCTCTCAATCGGAACTCTGACGCTGCTCGTTCTGCTGTGCGTTGCCGGCGGGCATCCGGCATGGCACTTGTTTGAGGCGATGCCTTCGATCGCCCGGCCGGCCACGTCGCCGCAGGTTGCCGCCATTGGATTGCCGAGGGGGCGTGGCGCCGTGGTGGAGAGATCGGTTGCTCCGGCGATTCTGATCGCCGACGCTTACATGCGGCAGACGATCCCAAAGGACGCGACCTATTTCGACTTTTCGAACGTTCCTGCTCTCTACTACCTCACCGAGAGGCGACTGCCAATCAGACAAATTCAAGTTGCGCAGTATGAGGATGTGCGGTTGCAGCGCGAAGTCATCGGTGCGCTCGAGCGCGATCGCTCGGTGCGACTCGCTTTGGTTCGATTTCCGTATTTCAGCTACGCGCTCGATGGTGTGCCGAACGCAGAGCGCGCGCCGCTGGTCGCACAGTATCTGCAAACGCATTTCGTGCCGGCGTTCGAGCAGGGCGGCGTCGTGTTCTGGAAAAGACGCTGATCTCACATTCCGAAGACCGCGTTCGCCATCTGATCGAAAGCGAGCGGCCGCGTCAGATATCCATCGACTCCTGAATCCGGCTTCTGATCCGCGGCGGAAAGAACGATGGTCCGTGGGCTGTACGCAGCGTGCGCCTGCTTGACGAAGCGCGCGACAGCGACGCCATTCAGGTGATCCGATTCTCCGTCGAGCAGCACAACGTCCGGCCGGCTCTTCTCGACGATTTGAATCGCATCGAGCGCGGAATCTGCGATTAACGTTTCGCAACCAAGGCCGGACAAGAACGACGTGAGAGAACGAAGAGTCTTCGGGTTCTTGTCCGCGACCAGAACGCGCATACGCGCCACCGTCGTATCGCCGGCATCAGCGGAGCTGAGCCGAAAGCTGCTCTCTGCGCCGCGCCGTAATTGATTCACATCAACATAGAAATCGAGGTCAGCTTTCGACAGCGAAAACAGCACGCGTCCGCATCCCTCTGCCTGCGCGCTGAGAAAGGCGCGGTCGCTCTGGTAAATGTAAAGAACGTCGCCTGTGAACGAAGGATCGAGCGTCGAAAGAAGGACGAGGATCTCGGAGCTGTCGGCTTTCCCTTCGATGACGATGCGCTCGAGCGGCATGGCAGCGAACGAATGGCTGGTCGAAGCCTGGAAAATTTCCTTCATCGAGCAGCGTTGCACGCGACGATCGCCGGTGCTCCACGCGATGCCCTGCCACGTCGAATTGCAGCTCAGCAATGTCACGGACGGTGTGGTCATGTTTGTAGTCGATTCGCAAAGGCGGCACCAACGAGGAGTCTCTTTGGAATCAATGACTTAATCGCTTTTCGAGGGCGGTCGAGTGTTCGAAAAAGTGTAAGCGTTGTGTTTCTGGACGCCGCGAGGAAGGTAGGATGTGGACGCGAGGTTCTCAACGCCACGGCCCCGTAGCTCAGGTGGATAGAGCAGCGGTTTCCTAAACCGAAGGTCGCGTGTTCGAGTCACGCCGGGGCCACCACGCGAGCAGCGTCATCCGCCTGATTTCTGAACGGGTTTTTCCTTCAGGCGTGCGTACAGTGTCGAGGGGCTGATCTCGAGTTGACGGGCGGCTTTTCGGATGTTCCCGTCGGCGGCTTTCACCGCCGAGGCGACATAGTCGGCAATGACGTCATCCAGCGGCCGGATCTCCCACTCATTCGACGGCATCGCGCCGCCTGCGCCTTTGATCGCGCCCTGCGACTGCCCCGCATCCAGAAAGAGATCCTCGCTATGGATCTCTTTTCCAGTGAGCGTCAATAGCGCGCGCTCGAGGACGTTGCGAAGCTCGCGGACGTTGCCCGGCCAGTGATAGCTCTCCAGTTTCTTCAGCGCGCGCGGGCTGATCGTTGGCACGGGACGGCCGATGTCCTTCGCGAGCGGACGGAGCATGACTTCAATCAGGATCGGAAGGTCTTCGAGCCGGTCGCGAAGATGCGGCATCCTGATGCGGACGACATTCAAGCGATAGTAAAGGTCCGCGCGAAATCGATTCTGCTTAACGTCTTCGCCGAGGTCTCGATTAGTGGCGGCGATGAGACGGAAACTCGCGCTGAGGTCGCGAATCCCGCCCACGCGGCGGAAGCGCTTGTCTTCGATCGCCTTCAGCAGACGCGCCTGAACGGTGATGTCCATCTCGCCGATCTCGTCGAGAAACAGAGTTCCGTCGCCCGCGATCTCGAAGAGTCCCTGCTTCGTGTTCATCGCATTGGTGAAAGCGCCGCGCTCGTGGCCGAACAGCTCCGATTCGAGGAGGTCCTTCGACAGGCCGGCGCAATTGAGATCGACGAACGGCGCACGCGCGCGAGGCGACCGGTGGTGAATCAACTTCGCCAGAACACCTTTGCCGGTTCCGGACTCTCCTTCGATGAGCACCGGCGACGGCGCGCTGGCCACCTGCGCGAGAAGTTGATTGAGCTGCTGGATCGCCGGAGAAATGCCCGGAAGCCGCTCGAGATCGGCGCTATCGCCGCGTTTCAAGGCAAACAGCTCGCGCCGCGTTGCGATGATCCGCTTCACGTTCTCGAGCGTCAGCGCCAGGGTGTCGTAGTCGAATGGTTTCTGAAGAAACGTTTCCGCGCCGAGCTTTACGGATTCGACGACGCGATCGAACGTACCGGCTCCCGACATCATGATGATCGCGACCGCTTCCGAGTACATCTTGAACTGATGGAGCAGTTCGATTCCCGACATGTCGGGAAGCTGAACGTCGAGCAACACGACATCCGGCGAGAACTCGCCGAAAGCGACGATTGCCTGACGGCCGGCAGACGCCGTTTGAACGTCCCACTTGTCCTCGAGGAGTGCCGATAGCCCGGCGACGATCGTTGGATCATCGTCGACGATCAGGACCCGCTGCCGAACGTCAGTCACTGTCCAAAAACTATACGCCGTCCAAACGCTAAACGGGATAAGGCGGTCGGCTCGCCGTACTGGCCTGATCGCGCTCTCATGCTACATTCGCTTTCGTGCAGTTATGGACGGCGTTTTTGCAAACGGGGTGGGTTGGGAAGTCCGTCCTCGCGGTTCTGCTCTTCTTTTCGCTGACGTCATGGGCGGTGATGTTCATCATCGGCCGGCGATTCCGGCGCTCGGCGGCGGCGTCGCAGCGCTTCACCGCCGCATTCAGACGCGCGAAGCGGCTCATGGATGTGCAGGCCGCCACTGCTGCGACCGCGTACTCATCACTGGTCGGACTGTTCAAAGCGGGGTACGCCGAAATCGAAGCGCAGATCGCCCACGCCAAAGGTGCGCAGACGATCCGCTCCCTCGATAGCGTCGAGCGTTCGCTTCTGCGCGCCGCGCGAATCGAATCGGCGCGTCTCAGCCGCTACCTTCCGTTTCTGGCGACGACGGCCGCCGCCACGCCGTTCATCGGTCTGTTCGGAACCGTGTGGGGCATCATGGATTCGTTCGCGAACATCGGTTCGATGGGAACGACCTCGATCACGGCCGTCGCTCCCGGGATCAGCGAAGCATTGATCAACACGGCGGCAGGACTCTTCGCGGCGATCCCCGCGCTTCTTGCCTATAACCATTTCGTGCAGAAGATGCGGCAGGCGCGCGGCGAGATGGAAGACTTCACGCTGGAATTTTTGAACCTGACTGAGAGGAACTTTATGTAGTCCTGAGTCCTGAGTCCTGAGTCCTGAGGGTGGGACTCAGGACTCAGGACTCAGGACTAGTTACTTCGAACGACGGAGGAGCGTCTAAGCCGATGATGTTCCGTGCGATGAGCGACGACGACTACGGCGATATGGCGGAGATCAACGTCACGCCGCTGGTCGACGTCATGCTCGTGCTGCTGATCATCTTCATGGTGACCGCCCCGCTGCTGACGCAGGGTCTGACAGTCGCTCTGCCGGCGGCCGAGGGGAAGAGTTTCGAGTTGGCGTCAAACAATCCCGCGAAGGTTCAGGTGACGGCCAGCGGCGCGGTTTATCTCGATGGCTCCCCTGCCGGATCGACCAACCTCGACACCACGCTCGGAC
>JALYZI010000004.1 GCA_030948915.1 Acidobacteriota bacterium | reverse complement strand
CAGATGATCACGGCCCGATCGCGCGGTTCGGCGTCGAGGAATTCATCGCCGACAACGTGATGATTCTTCGGAACTCACTGGAAGACGAAACTCGTCGCCGAACTATCGAGATCCTGAAGTTTCGCGGGTGCGACCATCAGAAGGGAGAGTATCCATTCACGATCGTCCCCAAGGGCGGGGTGATCGTCATCCCGCTGTCGGCCATGCAGTTGAGCATGAAATCATCGAACGTGCGGATTTCGTCGGGTAACGCCGAGCTGGACGAGATGTGCGGTGGCGGGCTCTTTCGCGATTCGGTGACGCTGGTTTCCGGAGCGACGGGGACGGGCAAGACACTGACGATGTCGCAGTTTCTGCAGGGCGGCGCGGCTGCTGGAGAGAAGTGCCTCTTGCTCGCGTTCGAGGAAAGCCGGGATCAGCTCGTTCGAAACGCAACCGGGTGGGGATTCGATTTCGATCAGATGGAGCGCGACGGAATGCTGCGCGTGGTATGTGACTATCCCGACGTGTCGGGCCTGGAGGACTGGCTCGTCACGATCCAGGCGATCATCAACGACTTCAAGCCGCGGCGCGTGGCTCTCGACAGTCTGTCCGCGCTCGAGAATGTGGGAACGACCAAGGCGTTCCGCGAATTCGTGATCGGGTTGACGTCGTTCATCAAGCACCAGGAGATCACGGGGCTGTTCACGTCGACCACCGGGAGTCTCATGGGCGGTGACTCGATTACGGAATCTCACATCTCCACTCTGACGGATTCGATAATCCTGCTGCGCTATGTTGAGATGTTCGGCGAGATGAAGCGCGGGCTGACGGTGCTCAAGATGCGCGGCTCCGCTCACGACAAGGCGATCCGCGAATTCACCATCGGCAAGGGCGGCATGCAGATGGGGCGTCCGTTCCGGAACGTCACCGGCATTCTCTCTGGTGCGCCGATGCACATCAATCCAGGCGATGTCGAGCGGGTCTGGACCCAGTACGACAAGGATGTGGGCGACAGGCGAAAGCCTTCCGACCAGCGGCCGCAGAGCTAGGTGCTGCGCGCGAGACGCGTGGCGAAGTGAGAAAGCGCGATCCTGAAGAGAAGAAAAGAAAGCCCGAGCCTCTGGCCAACGTGCTCGGGACGTTTCTCAAGGAATCGAAGCTCGAGGAGCGCGTCGAAGCGGCTCAGGTGGTTCCCGAATGGGAATCACTCGTCGGGAAGCAGATCGCGAAGGTGACGAAACCCGTGTCGGTGACGCGGGACGGTACGCTGTTCGTGTCGGTCAAGACCAACGGGTGGATGACCGAGCTATCGCTGATGGAGCCTCAGCTACTCCGCGCGCTCAATGCGAAAGCGGGACGGACGAGAATCAGGAAAATCAGGCTGCAGTTGATGCGCTGATTTCCGTGATGAGCGGGGGTTTAGTGCTTCTTCATGCGGTCGAGTGCCTTCGCGGTCGGACACGGAAGCACTTCATACCACACGGCGTGATCGAGCACGGAGAACGCAATGATCGACTCGTCCTTTGTTGAAGTCGAAACCAGATCGATGTAAAACGCGTGGGTCGGGCGGACGGGGTAGACCATGCCCTGCGTGGCGAATGCATCGAACATGGCGAACTTCGCGGGCAGTGTCTCCACGCTCACTTTCGCGTTGGGCGCGCTTCTGCCGACGCGGCGATCGAAGACCGTTTGGAAGAAGGCGGCGGTCTCTTTGTTGATGCAGGCGCGCGTGGCGGGATGCAGCAGCGTCTTGTAGCGCTCGATATCGGATCCGATGATGGCGGCGAGATATGCTTTTGCGAACGTGCTCTGCGCCGGCGTCAGATCAGTGGTGGGCCACGTATCGCCGAAGCGCATGCGGTTTTGCGCACTAAGCGCGGACGTCACTGACGCAACGAGCGTCACAGCAAAAAGCAGCGAGCTTCTGGTGTGGCGCATTATCTCTCCGTGGATGCTGATCCAAGGACTCGCCGGTGGAGATGCATGTCACATTTCGCGCTCCGTTTCGTTCGACGCGACCGTTCGCCGGACAATGGCGTTCAAGGATCACGGTCGGCCCCGTAAATCGTTGTGCCCCATTAACTTACGATTACTTGCTGAGGTTGCGTTGCCCCTTGGAAAGGTGTAGATTGAAAGCTGCCGAAGACATGCCGAATTCATAGTATTCCGCGCTTGCCAATAATCTGAATTTCGGCACTCCTTCGCAGCTTTCAAATCGAAATTTCCCTCCGGCAATAAATGGCGAAGACAGCAACAGCAGAAGTCAGCGCGCCGCGTTACGACGCTGGCCAGATTCAGGTATTAAAAGGTCTCGAGGCAGTACGCAAACGTCCCGGCATGTACATCGGGAGCACG
>JALYZI010000002.1 GCA_030948915.1 Acidobacteriota bacterium | reverse complement strand
GGCTCGAGTGGCGAGAGTCGGATCGGTACCTTCGACGGTGAACGGCTGCAAAACGATTTTTCGGGGATTGTCGGGTGTCACTGCAGCCGGCGCAGTCGATGTCTTCGGCTGGGCAACAACGGAAGCTGCGACGGCCGGCGTGGATTTTGGTTTGGAAAATAGAAAGAAGCCCGCGCCGGCAATCACAATCGCGATTACGGCTGCGGCGGCCAGCATTATCATCTGACGCTTTTTCTTTGCCGCAGCGGCAGTGGCCTCGGCGGCCGCTTCTTCTTCCGCTCCTACTTCCTCCGGCTCTTCCTCCACGACCGTCCGGTGCACTGGCTGCGGTTCGGACGCCACGATTGTGTAGAGTTTGAGTCCAGCCTTCGCGCCGCTGTCGCGCATTCGCACATTCCCGCGTCCGCGCTTCGTGAAGTCCTCGGAAATGAAAAGCTTGTTCGGCGGAAGCGCCTGCAGCACCTCGATCGCCTTCGCGATCGAAGGGCCGCCGACATTTCCATCGCGAACTTCCACGTCGCCCGCGTGCAGCAGAAGGCGAACTGGAATCGGCTTCCCGCCCTGCTGATCGGGCGAAAAGTCGAATTCGCCCTTGCGGCCTGCTTCCAGCGCGCTCTCGACGGTCTTCAACTCCGCGATCATGCGCGGCCCGAAAGCATCGAGGACTGTTCCGTCGAACAGGTAGACCGACTCGCCGAGGATCTGCTGCATGCGCGCGGTGGCCTTGGCGTGATCGCCGGCGGAAGGATCCTTCGCGACGTCAGCGATGAGCAGGATCGAGCTTCGGGCATTCGCCTGCTGCGACCCAGCCGTCGCGGTCGTGCCGGACTTCGAGACCTCCGATGCAAACTTCCCCGCCTCAGGATCCGTGCGTACGATTTCATCGATCATCGCCCGCGCGTCTTTGTGTCGCTTGTAAGGGTCCTTGTACAACGATCGCCCGATCAGGCCGAGGACTGCATTGTCGATGTTGGGGTTCGCGGCTTTCGGCGACGGCGGCTGCTCTTCCACGATCTTGCGCGCGATGTCGGGAGCCGTCGGTCCCTGATACGCGGGACGACCGGTCGCCATTTCGTAGAAAACGAGGCCGAGCGAAAAGATGTCGGTCTGCGTCGTCGCCGGCTGATTCGAAATCTGCTCAGGCGCCATGTACGCAACCGCCTTCGCGTCGGAGCCGCGCTGCTGAAATGCCGATGGCTGTCCGGTGCGCACGAGGAGATTGCTGAGATTGAGCCCGCCGACTCTCACCTGGCCGACCTCGGTGACGAGGATCGAATCGCCCGCGATATTTCCGTGCACGAGGTTCTTCGCGTGCAGCAGCTTCATGGCGTCAATGGCCTGATACGCGATGCGAAAAAAATTCTGTCGATCGAGCGGCCGGTTCTTTACGACAGCCGAGATCGGGTAGCCCTCGACCCACTCCATCACGAGGATGAGGGCATCGCCCGCCGCCGCGACCTCGAGGATGTTGACGAGCGACGTGTGATAGATCGCCGCCGCGAGCCGCACGTCGCGCACCAGCGACTCGCGTCTCCCCGGATCCTTTGGAAGCTGCCGGGAAAGAATTTTGATCGCGACTTTTTTCCCATTTCGCGAGTCCTGCCCTCGCCAGACGGCGGAGCTCACGCGGTCGCCCATCTTGTAATTGAGCAGGGTGCTGCCCGGGGCGAATGGATCGGGCAAGGACATGCAACGATTATATTTGAGTCACTGCTCGTTGGAAGTCAGATGCGCGAGTTCGGCTCCGCTTTCGACCGTTTGACCCGCTTCGACAAACAGCGCGTCGACCACACCATCCGAGGGAGCCTGGATGTCGTTCTCCATTTTCATCGCCTCGAGGACGAAGAGCGATGCGCCTTTTCGGACGGAGTCGCCCTTCGTGACCATCACCCGCACGATTCGGCCGGGCATCAACGCCCGGATGATCCCACCCCTTTCAACCTCGTCCTCGCGCTTTTTTCGCTTCAGCGACAACGGATCGGTGATCTCGACATGAATCGTTGAATCGGGAAGGCTGATCTCGTGCATGTTTCCTTCGCGATCGTGGACGATCGACAACTGCTGCCCATCCTCGAGTCGAAGAGACCGCAGATACGGCCCGGCGTTCACGACGTCGGCAATCAGCCAGCGGTCGCGAAAGCGGACGCGATAGGCGTTGCCCTGACGCTCGACTTCGATCGGAATCTCTTCACCGCCGTGACGCGCGATGAATCTCACGACCGGTCCTTCAGAGCGTCCAACCATCCGGCCTGCCGCCAGGCAGAGTTTCCCTGCTCGGGCAATCGGACCTGCTGCGATTCCTCGAATGCGAAAATCGCCGCCGCTGCGATCGCGGCTTCGACGTCACCCTTGTCTCCGCGCTCGCGGGTCAGTTCGGCAAGATTTCGGTCGATGAAGCCGGTGTCGAAGTTCGCTTTGAGAAAATCGGGATGATCCATCAGCGCCGTGAAGAACGGGATCGTCGTGTCGATGCCTTCGACGCGATATTCGATGAGCGCGCGCTTCATGCGCGCGATCGCTTCTGCGCGCGTCGCCGCGTGACAGATCAGCTTCGACAGCATCGGATCGTAGAAGACAGGAACGTTGTAACCGGCGTAGACGCCGTTGTCGTTGCGGACTCCGGGCCCTTGCGGCAGATTGAGATAGCGAATCAATCCCGGTGACGGAGCAAAACCGCGGGTCGGGTCTTCGGCGTAGATGCGGCACTCGATCGCGTGGCCGGCGGGCTTCATCTCTGCGCGGTTCAGCGAGATTTTTTCTCCGCGCGCCACGCGGAGTTGTTCCTTCACGAGATCGATGCCCCAGACCATCTCGGTGACCGGGTGCTCGACCTGCAGGCGCGTGTTCATCTCGAGAAAATAGAACTCGCGGTTCGGTCCCATGAGCATCTCGATCGTGCCGGCGGAGTAGTAATTGACGGCTTTCGCAGCGCGAACGGCTGTCTCTCCCAACTTTCGTCGCAGCTCTTCGTCGACAATCGGCGACGGACACTCTTCGACGACTTTCTGGTGCCGGCGCTGCAGCGTGCACTCGCGCTCGCCGACATCGATGACCGTTCCATGCTGGTCGCCGAGGACCTGGACTTCGATGTGGCGGGGAGAGGCGATGAATTTTTCCGCGTACACCGAGCCATCGCCAAAGAATGATCGTGCTTCGCTCGTCACGCGTTCGAATGCCGATTGCAGATCCTGCTCGCGCTCGACGAAGCGCAGGCCCTTGCCGCCTCCGCCCGCGCTGGCCTTGACCATGATCGGAAATCCGGTCTCGCGCGCGAAGGCCGCGATCTCGTCGAACGAGCGGACCGCCTCGGTCAAGCCCGGAACGACCGGCACGCCGGCTGCCTTCATGCGCTGTCGCGACTGGGTCTTCGATCCCATCGCATCGATCGATTCCGGCGACGGCCCGATGAAGGTGATGCCCGCATCCCGACACGCGCGCGCAAAGCCGGCGTTCTCCGCGAGAAAACCGTAGCCGGGATGAATCGCATCGGCGCCCGTTTTCTTTGCCGCGTCGAGAATGCGGTCGATCCGGAGATAGCTCTCGCGCGACGGCGGCGGACCGACGGGCATCGCCTGATCGGCATACAGCACGTGCAACGCGGCGCGATCGGCATCGGAGTAGATCGCGACCGTCGAGTAGCCGAGCTCACGGCAGGCGCGAATCACCCGGACTGCGATCTCGCCGCGATTGGCAATCAAAACCTTCACGGCGCGACATTGTATGATGCGCGGCGATGGCGACTGAGCCGGTCAAAGACCAGAGGCAGCAGATTCTGTCGCGCGTAGTGGACACGCTGCTGGGCGACCTCAAGCAGGGCAACGGCGACCGCGATCGGCGCCGTCAGGTCGAAGAGTGGATGCGGACGCTCGCCGAGAAATATCCCGAGTTCAAGATCGAGGTCGGGCTGCGCGACTATTACCTCGCGGAGGCCGAACGGCTGCGCGGCGAATTCGAGAAGACCACCGACCTCACCGAACGCCTCTCCCTGGGCCGCAACATCGAGACCTTTCTCGATCGGGCCGCGGATTACGAACGGCGCATTTCAGACCGCTAAGCGTTAAGGCGGGTAAGGACTGTGAGGCCGGTGAGCTTGGATGGAGTGCGCCCGTCATGTGCGCGTCGACGCACTTCGACCAGGCTTACCGGCTCACCAACCGTATCGTTCCCAACCGGTTGGGTGGGTGGTGGTGCCCAAGGCCGGACTCGAACCGGCACGGCTTTCGCCACACGCCCCTCAAACGTGCGCGTCTACCAATTCCGCCACTTGGGCAATGAACTATCGCTTCGCCGGCGCAGCCGGAGCCGGCCGGTTGCCCATCACTGACGATCGCGGACGGCCCTGCAGGACCGCCAGCGCCATCGACGTGATGACAAATAGTATGAAAAATGTAGTCGTTAATTTGTGCAAAAGCGTCGTCGCGCCGCGCGCGCCGAACGCCGTCTGCGAACCGCCTCCACCGAACGCGCCGGCGAGGTCGGCACCTTTCCCCTGCTGGACGAGAACGACCAGAATCAGAAAGA
The DNA here is from genome assembly GCA_030948915.1 of Acidobacteriota bacterium. Taxonomy (GTDB): domain Bacteria; phylum Acidobacteriota; class Thermoanaerobaculia; order Gp7-AA8; family Gp7-AA8; genus Gp7-AA10. The sequence goes on along the minus strand of JALYZI010000002.1, from coordinate 439 downwards.
CGCTGATGATGACATGCAAAACAACGAGAACGACTGTCATGGAGACACCGACAACCAGCGGTGGCCGCGAATTCTTCCCCGAAACGGCCCGTATCGTCAAGCCGCAGGCAGTTGCGCGACTCCCTCGCAAATCATTGAAAATTTAGGGCAATCGAGACTCGCTCCACCGACCAGATAGCCATTGATCCGGCCCTGCGCGCCGAGGTCGCGGATGTTGTCGGGCGTGACGCTGCCGCCGTACAGAATCGCCGCATCGCGGTGCCTGGAAGGCCAGAATCGCGAGATCGCTTCGCGGATTTCGCCGACGATCTCCGCGACCATCGCGCCGGTCGCGTTGCGGCCGGTGCCGATCGCCCAGATCGGCTCGTACGCGATCACCACCTCCGCTGCTTTTTCGAGTGCCGGAACGGCGGTCTGCTCGATCTGATTGGCGACGAAC
>JALYZI010000277.1 GCA_030948915.1 Acidobacteriota bacterium | reverse complement strand
GGTGTCAGGTGTCAGGTGTCAGGTGTCAGGTAGGACTCCCTAACGCCTGACGCCTGACGCCTGACGCCTATTCTTCGGTGACGATCGTGCGCGCGATGCGGTCTCCCGTCCGCGCATGGCCGGCGATCACCAGCGCGGCCTCCAGCAGATTCCAGACAGGAATGATCAGCGGCAGGTTGCGCACGATCGAGCGGCCGTAACCGCAGACGTCGCCGCGCGGCGTCACGAGCCGCAGTCCCAGCATCCTTTTGCCGAGCGAGCGGCCGCGGTAGCCGTCGCGGAGAAGCAGGCCGGCGAAAAGGATGCTCACCGCCACCGCCCACACGATCGCGATCCCCTGCACGGCGCCGCCGAACCAGGCCAGACCGTAGCTGATGAGCGAAGCTGGCAGAATCAGGAAGATAGAGATGGAAACGGCGTCGACGAGGAAGGCCGCGACGCGAAGAAGTGTGGTCTGAGTCACATCCATGAAACTCTCTACCTGACGTATCGTAAGACCAGAGGCGGACTCCTATGAACAGACACAGCCGAGCTATCTATTCGCTTCTGGCAGTCACCCTCGCGGCTGGCTGTGTGCCGCTCGAACAACACACCGCGCGGTTCGAGAAAAAATGGCCGGCAACAACCGTAACCCGCCTCGATGTGCATGAAATCGACGGCACCATTTCGGTTGATGGCAATTCGCCCGGCGAGATCAGCATGGTCGCCGTGGTTCACGCGCGCGGCGTTCGTCCCGATCCGCGGAAAGAGTATCAGGGCTATTTCCGCACGGAGCTCGACAGCGGCACGCTCACGATCCGGACTCCAGGCGAACACGGAGTGCATTTCGGATGGGGACGCGACGTCCGCGTCGACTACGAGCTTCGCGTGCCGGCCACCGTCGCTTTGGAATTGCGGACCGTGAATGGCCGCATCGAGACGCGAGCGATCGCGGGCCAGACCGCAGCATCAACAGTCAATGGTGAAGTCGACATCGAAGCGACCGGCTTGAATGAAGTCGCCGCCAAGACTGTGAACGGCCGCGTGCAGGCGAGGTTCCTCGACGACTTTCACGGCGCCCGCCTCGGTACGGTGAATGGCCGCGTCGTCGCCATCCTGCCGGCGAGCGCCTCATTCCTCGGCGACTTCACGCAGATCAACGGCGACTTCGAAGCGGCGTTCCCGCTCAACATCCATTCGCATCCCGGCAGCCGCCGCGTTTCGGGTGACGTGAACGGCGGCCGCTACGCGCTGAAAATCAGCACCGTGAACGGCGACATCAAGATCGATAACACCACGCCGCCCGTGCCGGCAGCGCCGATGGCCATTCCGGCAGTTCCCGCCCCTCCCGCCCCGCCCGCGAAGCCGCCGCGAACGTAACGCTATACTCGCGGCGATGGCGAAACGCCTCGCGGCGATCGCGCTTTTCATCCTCGTCGCGTGTGCCGCAATCGGCCCGATTCGCAGTTACGACTTTTTCTGGCATCTCGCGACGGGCCGCTGGATCGTCGAACATCACGCACTTCCCACCTTCGATCCGTTCACCCTTGCAGCGGCGCATGTGCCGTGGATCAACGGCGAATGGCTCTACGAGGTCGTCTTGTACGGAGCAGAATCACTCGTCGGCCTGAGTGGCGTTTCGTGGATCAACGCGCTCTTCGTCGCCGCGATCTTCGTGATCGGGTTCTGGTTCAGCGCTCGCGAGTCAGATCTCGGCGTCTCGCTTCTCATCGCCGCCATCGCCTTTCTCGGCGCGTCGGATCGACTCGGAATTCGCCCTGCCGCCGCGGCAGCGCTGCTCATCGTCTGCGCCCTGGCGCTCCTGCAATCGAAACTTCCTCCGGTGCAGCTCACGGTCGCGTACGCAATCCTCACGGCGATCTGGATCAACACCCACCCCTCCGCCCTCATCGCGCCGATCCTCGCCGCCGCGACTCTCTTGATTGATCTTCGCCGCTGGATGGTCGTCGCTGTGAGCGCGATCGCGCTGCTCATCAATCCGTTCGGCTGGCGCGCGATCGCTGCGCCATTCGAATTGACGAGGCTGATCGGCAGCGGTGAATTCGTGAACGCGGAGTGGCTGCCCAGCCCGCCGGCGCTCTTTCCGCTGCTCTACGTGACCTCGGCAGCTGTTGTCGCGGCGTTTCTGATGTCGCGGGAAAAACGAAAACACCTCTGGCGATTCGCGATCTACGTTCTCCTCGCGTCTCTGGCGATTCAGCACGTGCGCAATCAGAGTCTGTATTTCGCGGCGCTGCCGCTTCTCGTTGTGCCGATTCCCGTCTTGCCGCGCAAAGCCGCGCTTGCATGCGCGGTCGCGGCACTCGTTCCGATCGGCTGGGTATTTGCGCACAGCAATCACGCTGCCGGCGCCGACGCCGAGCGATTCCCCATTCGGGCAGTCTCGCGTCTCCGTCTGCCCGGCAACATCTACAACGTCGATCAATTCGGCGGCTACCTCGAATGGGTTTTCTATCCGCAGCGGCGCGTCCTCGACGACGGCCGCAACGAGCTCTTTCGCGACTTCATCGCGCTGGATGCGCAAGCGCGACGGGACAGCCGCGTCTGGCACGCGCTTCTGCAGAGGTATCGAATCGATCTGGCGGTCGACGAATACCAGAACGAGCGCATCGAAGTCGTCGATGTGGCCAGCGGGTCTCGACGCTATCTTCCGGCGTCACTCGTTCGGTATCGGCGGAGGGATTGGGCGCTGATCGCATTCGATGACGTCGCGATGGTCTTTGCGCGGCGCGCGGCATTTCCGCCTCGAGTCATCGCGCCTCTCGAGTATCGCTATCTCGTTCCGGACGATCCGCACATCGGGTATCTCAACG
>JALYZI010000275.1 GCA_030948915.1 Acidobacteriota bacterium | reverse complement strand
TTCTTCGATCGCCACGGAGGTGATCCGATCGCCCGGAGCAACGTAGAACAACTCCTTTTCGTCCCCGCGCCAGACCGGCTGCGTGCCGCCGTCAGTCGAGATCTGCACGCGAGAACCGTTCGGAGGGTAGTCCGTTACGTAAACCTCGTAACGTCCCGACTCATCGGACGAATAGGCGATCCACCGTCCGCTCGGTGAGAAGACTGGTTGAATATCGTTGAACGGCGAAGTGACAATCGGCGTGGGGGTCCCGCCACTTACACGCACTGAATAGATGTCATTCTGGGCGCCGGATGTGAGTCGCCTAAAAAGAACGGTGCGGCCGTCAGGAGACATTGATTCGATGAACGCCGCCGCCGAGCCGCCGAGGAGCAGCTTTTCCTCGGTCGATTCGACCCCCTTGATGTAGAGGTTCGGGCTGCCGCTCCTGTTCGACGAGAAGATCAGTTGCTTGCCATCCGGGGTCAGCACTCCGGCGAAGTCGTCTGACGGGTGAAAGGTCAAACGACGAGGAACACGACGTGAGATGTCGAAGAGCCACAGATCCTTGTTTCCGGGCGATCAAAGCGCGCATCAGAATGACTCACAGAAGTTCGAACCGCGGCGCTCGCTGCGTGATCGCCTATCTGCCGTCAGTGACCCAGTTTTCAACCGATAGGCTGGTGACTCGGCGGAACTCGCGTTCGTTGTTCGTCACCAACGTCAGTTTGCGTGCGACGGCTTGGGCGGCGATCAGTGTATCGAGTGGGCCGATCGGCGTTCCCGCTCGTTCGAGTTTTGCCCGGACGATCGCGTAAGCAATCGCGTCGTCTGACGCAAATTCGATCAATGCGATCGGCGACAGAAAATTTTCGACGCGCTCCAGAGTCTTTGACGGCGTTGAGCTCTTGGCGGCCCCGGTGCGTAATTCGGCCTCGGTGATGACGCTGATCAGAACGTCTTCGCGTGGCGCCGCGAGCAACCTCTCGATCACGCGTTCTTTCCGCTTCAGCGCGTAGATGCAGGTGTCGGTGTCGAGCAAATACTTCATCGGTGATCAGAGCTTTCGGCGTTTGTCGACGGTGCCTTGATCGGGACGTTCGAAATCTTCGGGAACGCCGGCGAAGGAGGCGATCCAGTCCGGGGGCCACTCGCGCGCCGGCTCGAGGACCACGGCGCTGCCTTCGCGATGAACGAGCACGGTGTCGCCGTCGAAACGAAACTCCTTCGGCAACCTCACCGCCTGGCTTCGGCCTGTCTTGAATACACGAGCGACCACACGCTTCGGTGACGTCTTACGCATGATAGGTATCAATGGTATGTATCCGTCGCGTGATGGTCAAGTCAGCCGCCGCTTGTGCGTTTCGCGAAGTTCCATTTTCGAAGCGATTGGCTGGGACGCACGGGCTCGAAATCGAACGAATCGTGCTGCCGCCATGCCTGCCCGCTGAAGGGATGCGAACCTGAAGGAGGCTGGGCCGACCAAGCGCACGGGCCCGTCGACGTAGCTGACAAAAACTCATCGGCTCCTTTCGTCGACTCGTAAAGCCTGCACCACGCCCGAAAGCGAGCCGACGTAAAGGATTCCATCGTTCGAGATCCCGAGCCCGCGCGGGACTTGCCCGATCGGCCGGCACCATCGAACCTCGCCGCTGATGCGGTCGAACGCGCAGAGATTTTTCTCCGTACTGCCGACGATGACCGTCGACCCTGAAACGAGCGGGCGATAAGTCGTCCATTCCTTCGGTGTCTCCTGTTTCCAGCGCAGCGTGCCGGTAGCAGCGTCGATGGCCAGCAGATACCCTCTGTCGCCGGCTGCGAGAACGAAGAGTAATGGTGGTGCGAGTATCGGTGTGCCGTAGGGGCGCCCTTCGTTGAGATGCGTGCGTTTCTTCAAGTCACCTGAATCGATCGAGATCCAGTTCATGTAGCCGTCGGCCGTTCCGAGGATGAGCGTGTTTCCGACGACCACCAACGCCGTGCTTGGTCTCGCCACGAGGGTCTTCCGCCAAAGCGTTGCGCCGGTGGCAGCATCAAGCGCAAACACTCTGTCCGTGTTATCGGCGACGAGGATACGCTTCGCTGCGAATGCTGGCGATGGGATGAACGGAAGCGGTTTCAGTGTACCGGCCGGCGCGGCGTGCCAAATGATCTTTCCGTCCGCTGGATTGACGGCGACGACTTCTCCTTGGGCGGACACGGCGATGAGCCGGTATTCCATGAGGAGCGGTGTGGTGGCTACGCCTTGATCAAATGGGACCTTCCAGATCAGATCCCCCGAGGCGATGTCGAACGCGTAGAGGTTTCCTTTCGGATCGCTATCGGCTGGTATCACGACATGATCGCCGAGTATGAGCGGCTCTCCGTGAAATTGAGCGGCTGAGCCATCGGCTGTCGTGTCGTACAGCCAGAGCGGCGCTCCAGTCGTGCGGTCGAGCGCGTAAACGGAACCGGCGCACGAACCGGCAATCACCGCGTTGCCGACGACCGTCGGCGAAATGAATACTCAACCGTGCGTATCAAAACGCCAGAGGGCATCGGACGGCGTGACGGCCGGTCGTTCTTGTCCACTGATTGGCGCGAACTGCACAAGCAGAAGGGCCGTCGCGAGAACTAGGAACCGTTTGCGCATGACCAATGTTGCTCCACTTTGGGACGGCGAGGTTGCCGAATGGTTACCTCAGTTGTCGCGCTGCACTGTCCCGCAGAGCAAAGTCCGGTCGAGAGAGTTCGAGTCCCCGCCTTTCTTCGAAATATTGAGTGTGTATCTGTCGCGTGATGGTCAAGTCAGCCGCCGCTTGTGCGTTTCGCGAATCCACTTTCGAAGCGATTGGCTGGGACGCACGGGCTCGAATTCGAACGAATCGTGCTGCCGCGATGCCTGCCCGCAGAAGGGATGCGGACCTGAAGGAGGCTACGTCAACCAAGCGCACCGGCCCGTGGCCGGTGGCTGGGAGGCAGGGACAATTATCTAACTGCCATGCTCAATCTTGCCGCCTGAAAAGGACATATCGCGCGCCCTATGCGGCCGCGACAGCTGGCGACGGCCGGAACGAGAAGAGGCAGTAGCGAAACGACTGACGTCCACCGTCCGGCGTAGAGTGGTCTTCCCGGAGCGTAGTGAGGAGCTGGAATTCTCCCCCGAACTCGGCGTGCAGTTGTTCCGCGTTGTAACGGGCGACGGGCAGTCCGCTGCACCTCGTCGGGCCGTCCTCAGCAAACGTCTCGACGATCACATCGCACGCCGAAGTCGTAGGGCCCGAGGCGGCTGCCGGATCGGATCACAAGCGGGATTGTACCGACCAGCGGGACGAACTCCCGAAAGGCGAAAGCGTTTTCGTGTAGTGATGCCGCCGCGTTCGCAGAAGACATCCTCAGCATATGATCGCGTCCACTGGAGGGAGCCATGACCCTCGCTCGTATTGGCATTTGCATCGCCGTGATCGTTGGCGCGTCGGCAGTTTCTCAACCGAGTTCGAGCGACACACCAACACATGAGCACCACGTCGGTACGGTGCATTTCCCAGTCAGTTGCACGCCCGCTGCGCAGTCGCAGTTTGATACCGCGGTCAGCATGCTGCATTCGTTCTTTTATCCCGAGACAATCAAGGCATTCATCAAAGTGACGGAGATCGACCCCGATTGCGCCATGGCGTATTGGGGAGTTGCTTTGAGCCAGCGCCCCAATCCACTGGTCGGGCCGTTCGCCCCGGAAGCTCTCCAGCGCGGCTTCGACGCTATCCAGAAGGGGAAGTCGCTCAATCCCAAGACGCAACGCGAACGCGATTGGTTGGAAGCCGCCGAGCCGTTCTTCAAGGACGCCGCCACGGTCGTCCAGAAGACACGCACGAAGGCGTACGAAAAGGCTATGGAGCAGCTCTACCTGCGCTACCCGCACGACAGCGAAGCTGCTGTCTTTTATGCATTGGCTTTGAATGAAAGCGCAGATCTTTTCTGATCAGAGTCGTGCAAATCAACTCAAGGCTGCGGCCATCCTTGAAAGGGTGAAAGTCCAGCAGCCGAATCATCCCGGTGTCACGCACTACTTGATTCACAGCTACGACTACGCAGGACTTGCGGGCCGCGCCCTCGCTGCCGCGGACCTCTACGCATCCATCGCTCCCGACGCGCCTCACGCGTTGCACATGCCCTCGCACACATACACGATGCTGGGCATGTGGGAGAAATCGATCGAGTCAAACAAGGCTGCGCTCGCGGTGGCAAAGGCGTATGCCGCCCAACACAATCCTCCCGGGACGGCTGATGCCTCCGAGCCGCACTTCCTCGATTTCATGGAGTACGACTAACTGCAGCTCGGACAGGATCAGCGGGCGAAGACTATGGTGGAAGAAGCTGCTTCGTTGAAGAAATTCTCCACGATGCGACCGTCTGTGACCTTGGCCCTTTCCGCGATCCCCGCGCGTTACGTTCTGGAACGCGGAGACTGGGCAGACGCGGCGCAGTTGGAACCGCGCGAAGGCCCGTATCCCTACGGACAAGCAATCACATACTTCGCACGCGCGCTGGGCGCTGCCAACACCGGCAAAGCAAAACGAGCCCGCGAGGATGTCGAGAGACTCCGTGCCGCAGAGCAAGCCGACCTCGCGAATCCCGATCAGGCCTACTGGGCTGGGCAGAGCAAGATCCTGCTTCAGGCAGCGTCGGCCTGGGTGGCACTCGCCGATGGCAAAGATGATGAGGCTCTTCCAATGATGCGTTCCGCCGCCGACCTGGAAGACTCGAGTGACAAGCACGTCGCCATGGAGAACCGCTTGTTCCCGATGCGCGAGCTACTGGCCTACATGCTGATCGAACTGCATCAACCGCAGGCAGCGCGGCATGAGTTTGAAAACTCTTTGAAGGTGAATCCAAATCGCCTTCGCGGCTTATACGGCGCTGCCAAGGCTTCGGAGATGCTCGGTGATCGGCAGGCGGCGCGTCGATGGTACGAAAAGCTCAGTGACCTGACCCGTGCCGCCGATCCAGGCAGACCTGAACTTCAGGAAGCGAGAGTGTTTCTGAGCAAACCATGACGACGATTCATCTTCGATCCTGATGGCAGTCATGTAACTGCGATCCTGGCTGCGCGACCTACCAGGTTGTCACCTGCAGACCTTAAAACGCCGGAATTGTCCGGCTGCGGCAGGAGGACGGGCGGGAAGGGAGTGATCGCCTGCGCGGAAACCGCGAGGGTTCACGTCCGAAGTTGCAGGATAAAAAACCGTGGCTGGGAGGCAGGGAGTCGAACCCCGATATGCTGGTCCAGAGCCAGCTGTCCTACCATTGAACGACCTCCCAGCAAGAGGCGCCGGACGCGGGCGCGTCGACGGCGAAGGGCATCGATGCTACACGCCCCCAAACGCCAAGGTCAAGAAGTGAATTCCGTTACAATCGAGCCGATGTTGCCCGAGGTTTTCGAGTGCCCGCAGTGCCAGCGACAGTTCGTTTTCGAGCTGGTCGAGACGTCGGAAGACCGCTCGATCTACTGCCCGCAGTGCAAGCGCTACCTCGGCGAAAAAGACATCAACTTCGTGCTGATCACTGAGATCGAGGAACTGACGGAGCGGCTCAGATTCGAACGCGATCGCCTCGAGAAGGATGAAGCGGTCTACGGCATGACCGACTGCGACGCCGAGCTGCGAGTCTACGGCACCGAGGTCCACAAGATCGTGAATATCCTCCGCCGCACGCTCGCCGATCTGGAAGCGTTGAAGCAGACCTTCAACTAGTCTCGCCCAGCAACTCCCGAATTTTCTTCATCAGCGCTTCCGGATCGGCCGGCTTCTGAAAAAACGCCTGCGCGCCGGCATCGAGAACCGGCTGCTCCATCGCGGTGCGTTCGCGCGCGGAAAGGACGATCACAGGGATGACTGCCAGGCGCGGGATTGTCTGCAGTCGTTGCATGAGATTGAGTCCGCCGCCGCCTGGCAATCCGAGGTCGAGCAGGATGAGATCGGGCGCCTGCTTTCGCGCCTCAAACATCGCAGAAACCGCATCCGCCACCGGAACGGTGTCGTATTGAAGCATTTTCAGGCGTAGATGAAGAACCTGCCGCATGGCGGCATCATCCTCAACAATGAGGATCCGCTTCGACATCGATCTACGGAATGGTACTAGGCTGAGGGTTCAAGGACTAGATGAAAGACTGAGGAGTCGACTTCGAGGACTTCTTTCAGTCTTTCGCTCGCCGAGACGTAAATCCGGTCGCCATCGCGGCGCAACCGGTGGAGAAGCCGCTGCCAGTGCTGGCGCTGCTCCTCCTGGAAATGTTCCACGTGCAACGTCACCGTCGACGACGTGTTCTCGAGAAGGTCTTTGATCGCGCGTGACGCTTTGGCGTAGAACGCCTGATCGACCAATCCCTGCAGCCGCAGAGAGATGTTTCCCTGCTCCATCTGGATGCGCACGCGACCTTGTTGCAGGTACGATCGGAAACTGTGGCGCAGTTTTTCGAATTGGGCGGCGGTGGCGCTCTGCTCCGCTCCGATCAGCAGATGACGCTCCGCGAATTCCTTCATCGAGAGCGCAGCGATCCAGTCGCTGAGAACGAGCGGCACTTGTTTCAGCGATGCGCGTGACAGCGTCCGCGCGAAGTACAGCATGCGCGTCGGGCCGCCCCTCACGATTCCTCGCCATGCGAATTTGGCGACGATTCCGAGTTGCGTTCGCACCGAGTACGGCAGCGTGGAGTTCGGCTTCTTCATGTACCGCATCTTGTTGCCGATGCGCTCCGCGATCGCGCTCGGCTTCAGCAGCCGTTCGTACAGATGGCGATATTCGCGGACGAGCGTGTCGTACTCGATCTGCTTCGGAATGAAGTTCGTTCCGATCGATGTGTTATCGGTACCGTCGGCCCCCGGCAGCAGCCGCCCTTCACTTTCGAGGCGCTTGTACAACGGCGTCTTGGGAAGTGCCGTCAGCAGGCCGACCATCGCGACCTGAATCCCGGAGTCGACGATGAAGCGGTACTGGCTCTCGAAGGTTTTCATCGTGTCGTTGTCGAACCCGATGATGAAGCCCGCGAAGATGTCGAGACCGTGTTCATAAATGCGGCGCACAGACGTCAGGATGTCCTCGCGCGTGTTCTGAAGTTTCTTCGTCTCTTTCAGGCTCTCTTCGTCGGGCGATTCGATTCCGATGAAGACCCACGCGAAGTTGGCTGCCGGGAAAAGCGTGAGAAGCTCATTGTCCTGCGCCAGATTGAGCGACGCCTCTGTCCCGAACTGGAATCGATAGTTGTGATCGCGCTGATAGTCGCGGAGAAAGCGCAGGAGATCCTTGGCGACATTCTTGTCGCCGATGAAGTTGTCGTCGACGAAAAAAACGTTGTGGGCATGGAGTGCGCGCAACGCGTCGAGCTCGCGCCCGACCTGCTCCCGCGATTTCGTCCGCGGCTTGCGCCCGAACATGATGATGATGTCGCAGAACTCGCAGAGGAACGGACATCCACGCGAGAACTGCAGGCTGATGTTGGTGTAGCGATCGAGCTTCAGCAGATCGAATCGCGGTGTCGGCGAATCGGCGAGTGAGACGACACCTTTTTCCTCGTACAGCGCGCGCTGCGTTCCTTTTTCATAGTCGCGGCAGAATTCTTTCCAGATGTACTCGGCTTCGCCGGCCACGACCGTGTCGGCGAGCGTCTCGTACCGCTCGGGACAGAGCGATGCGTAGCTTCCGCCGGCGACAACGTAATAGCCGAGCCCGCGGTAGTAGCTGAGAAGCTCCTTTTGACGGCGGAACTGCACGCCCATTCCGCAGACGCCGATGATGTCGGCCTCCGGCTTGAGCGGAATGCTCTCGATGTTCTCATCAATGATGTCGACCTTCCACTCCTCGGGCGAAAGAGCCGCGACCGTGGCGAGCCCAAGCGGAGGGTTGACGGTGCGCTTATGAGGCAGGACCGAGTCGATCGCCCAGCGAAAGCTCCAAAAGCTCTCGGGAAAGCGGGGATTGATGAGTAGCAGTTTCGTGTGCGTGTCTCCTTGCGGGCCGCCTGGAATTGTCGCGCCAACTCTAGGGAGCCGTCATGGTATACGAGGATCATGCCTGATGCACTAAACGGGATTGTCGTTGCTGATTTTTCCCGCGTCCTTGCCGGCCCGCTCTGCACTCAGATGCTTGCCGATGCGGGCGCGCGCGTGATCAAAGTCGAGGATCCGTCCTGCGGCGATGAGACGCGCCGCTGGGGCCCGCCGTTCGTCAAGGGCATCAGCGCTTATTTCCTCGCCATCAATCGCAACAAGGAATCGATCGCTGTCGACTTGAAGAGCTCGTCGGGCGCCGACATCGCGCGCCGGCTTGCTCAGCGCGCCGACGTCGTCGTGGACAACTTTCTGCCCGCGCAACGCGATGCGCTGCTTCCGGAGATTCCGACGCGCGCCGTGCATTGCGCGATCACCGGCCACGACAGGGACACGAACGAACGCGACAAGCCCGGCTACGATCTGCTCGCGCAGGCCGAATCGGGGTTGATGTCGATCACCGGCGAGGCCGATCGCGATCCGATGAAAGCAGGCGTCGCGATCTCGGACATCCTCACGGCGCACTACGCATTCGGTGCGATCACCTCGGCGCTTTATCAACGCGAGAAGACCGGACGCGGAGCGCGGCTCGAGATCTCACTCTTCGCGGCTTCAATCGCGTCGTTGATCAACGTGGCGCAAAACGTTTTGCTCACCGGCAGGGAAGCGGCGCGATTCGCGAACGCGCATCCGTCGATCGTGCCGTATCAGGTTTTTCATGGAAGCGATCGCGCTTTCGCCGTCGGCGCGGGAACGGATCGTCACTTTCAGCTTCTCTGCACGCGCGTTCTCGATCGCGAGGATCTCGCGGAAGATCGGCGATTCGCGACCAACGCCGGCCGCGTCAAACATCGTACGAATCTGATCCGGATTCTCGAGCGTGAATTCCGCCGCCGCCGTGCGTCGCAATGGGTGGCGCGCTGCAGGAAGGCGTCGGTGCCGGCGTCGATGGTGCGCGGCGTTCGCGAGGCTCTTCGAAGTCCGGCTGCTCAAGTGCTCATCGACGCGATCGATCATCCGGTGATCGGCAAATACGAGGCGGTGCGCAATCCGATCCGCGTCGACGGCCGGCGCCGTCCCGTCGGAACGCCTCCACCCACCCTCGGCGAACACACGGAGAAAATCCTGCGCGAATTACTTGACGAGTGATACGCGCAGCAAAACGAGACAGCAGACGAAGACGAACGCCAGCAGAATCGCGATGAGCAGGTTCGCGCGGAACGGCCGGCCGAATGCGCGAAATGCGAGCAACAAGACTGTCGCTCCGATGACTGCGATCGTGCCGCCGACGGCGATCACGCGAAGGAGAAGAGCGGTGAAGTGCGGATCCACCGCTACGTCTTTTTCACCGTTCGCGCGCTCAGTTCCGCGACGAGCTTGATCAGACGCCGTCCTTCTTCATCGGCGATCTCGTAAGCCTGGCAGAGCGATTCGAGCTCCTGATCGTCTTCGTATCCCGCGACCGTGAATCCGTTGTTCGGCTGGGCCGACGAGTCGGTGATCTCGCGTGACCAGCTCCCGTTTTGAAATCGATAGGTGAGGAAGCTGCGTGTGCGCGACCGTCGGGCGCCGCCGAGGTCGAGGAGGGCCGAGTCGGAGGGTTGGGTGGCGCCGGCATTCGCCTTCTGCGCTGCCAGCACTTTTCCAACAAACGTAGCGACCATGTCGTTGAGCCGCTTCTCGGCGTCGCCCATCGCCTGCACAAACCGCAAACCCGTGTGCGACACCGCGGCATTGCCCGTTTTTCGAACGATGACGGTGTGCGCGACTTCGGAGACGAACTCGACGTCCGTTCCCTTCCAGCGAAACAGCAGCGTGAAGCGATCGCCGGCACTGGCCTGCCCGTAATGTTCGACATATGCGCCGCTGATCCCGATGTCGAGGATCAACGCGTTCTGTCCGTCGAGCAGTGCAAGGATCGGTTTTGCGAGCCTGAGGCGTTCAAAATCGCGCCTGTCGTTTCCCACCATCAGTCAGGAAGTATTCACGGGCGGCGTAGCGGAGGCAAGCATATTGCTGCGCCCGACGCAGTGGCATCGGCAGCAAACAAAGAACGTCGCAGCATCTGGCGTATCGATCCGGATAGTACGTGGACGACAGTTCTGCCGGTCATCTTCATCATCGCGTCGCTCGTGTCGCTGGCGTCGCTGCCGGTGATCGTCGGAAATCACACGGCGCGGATGCGCAACGAGATCACGCGAATGGCGGATCCGGCCCGCCGCGCGGCGAACGAGATCCAGCTCAATCTGTCCGCCGAGCTCGACAAAGTGATCGCGTTCCAGGTGACGGGTCAGGGGCAATTTCGCGACGACTATCGCAATCTGCTCAATCAACAGGTGCGGGACTACGCCATCCTTCGCGTGAAGGGCCCGCAGCTCGGCCCGGAGGTCAACGGCGATTTCGTCGCGTTGATCTCCGAGACGCAGCGCTGGCACGCCGGCGTCACGACCGGCGAATTTCTACAACGACAATTGCCGTCGGAAGTCTTCATGACGCGTCTGTTCGAGCGACATCCGTCGTACGACCGGGCGCTGCGGGCGGCGTCCTCGCTCGAGATTGCAATTCAGGCGGCTGCCAACGAACGCCTTGCCGGGATTCGCGATGCGGAGCGAATCAACATGGCGCTGACGATCACGCTGACGGTGCTGGCACTGATCTCCGCCTTGCTGGTCGCGGGACTCGGCCGGCAAACACGTCTTCTCGCCCGCGAGGCCGAGCGGCGGCGCCAGGAAGCCGAGCGCGAAGCAGGCGAGGCCAGGATCGCCCGTGAAGGGGCGGAAAAAGAGGAACGGCGCGCAGCGTTTCTAGCCACTGCAGTCCAGGAGCTGACGTCGTCGCTCGATGTCGGCCACGCGGTCGCAACCCTCGGACGACTATTCGTTCCGAATCTCGCCGAGATCTGCGCGATCGACCTCGCCGAGACTGCAGGCAAATTGCGGCGCGCCGCTGTCGCACATCGCGATCAGGTCCGGGGAGACGCGATGCGGGCCCAGATCGGACAGACGATTTCCGATGTTCCGGAAGCGCTCGTGCGGGTGATGCAGGAACGCGAGGCAAAGATCGTCGGCGCCGCATCCGGACTTCACGGATTCATCTCCGGAATCGGCGAGCAGAGAATTGTGATGGTCGTCCCGATGGTCAGCCGCGGCGAAACGCTCGGTGTCGTGACCGCGGCCGCTCCCGCGGGACAGGTCCTCACGCGGGAAGACCTCACGCTGGCGACCGAGCTCGCCCGCCATGGATCGCTGGCCATCGACAATGCGCGCCTGTACCTCGAATCACAACAGGCCTTGCGCGCGCGCGAAGAAGTTCTGGCGATCGTTTCGCACGACCTCCGCAATCCGCTGAACGCGATCACGCTCGGCGCATCGCTGCTGCAAACGTCAGAGTCGATTTCGCCCGAGGATCGCGAGCAGCTCGACGTCATCGGCCTCTCCGCCGGCCGGATGAGTCGCCTCATCGAAGACCTCCTCGACGTTACGCGCCTCGAGGGCAGTAAGCGTCTGCCCATCGATCCGGCACCGCTGGAAGTCGAGCCGCTGCTCGAGGAGACATACGAGCTTTTCAAAGCTCTGGCGGCGAAGAGCTCGATTACCCTGCAATACGCCCTCGGCGGAAGAGTTCCTTCCGTTTATGCCGACCATCATCGCGTTCTGCAGGTACTCTCCAATCTGATCGGCAACGCGATGAAGTTCACGCCAAAGGGCGGGATGATCTCATTGCGAGCCGATGCGCAGGGCGATCGAGTCCTCTTCACAGTCGCAGACAACGGGCCGGGAATCCCGAAAGAAAACCTCAAGGACATTTTCAACCCCTACTGGCAGGCGAAACGCGCCGAGCGCCTGGGGGCCGGTCTCGGATTGCCGATCGCGAAGGGAATCGTCGAGGCGCATGGCGGGCAGATCTGGGTCGAGAGCGAGCAAGGCCGCGGGACGAAATTCTTTTTCACGCTACCGGTGGCCCAGAAAGAGGCCTCGATCAACTCGGGACGGTCGGCGGAATCTCCAGCACATCGCTGACGCTCAGCTCCGCGAAGAGGCGGATCAATCGCCGCCCTTCCTCGTCCGAAGCCTCGTACACTCGACAGAGGCGCTTCATCTCGTCGGAATCCGAAACGCGTGCGACCGTAAATCCCGCGGATGGCTGCTCCGGCAGAAAAACTGCGCGCTTGCTCCACTTGCCGTTCTCGAAGCGGTAGGAGAGGAAGCCGGCGTCCGCGCCGCGGACGGTGTTGTCGCCGTCGACGGTTTTCGAAGGAAGCGGCGAAGTGCCCGGCGAAGTCCGCCGGAGGTCGATCTCTTTCATCACGAGCACGGCCAGCATGTCGCGAAGAAGATCGCCGCTGTCGCCGATCGCGCCGAGGAAACGCAAGCCCGATTGCATCCCGGCTTCCGACACTCCCGGAAATGTGCGCATCAACTCGCATTTGATCCCGATGTCGCGGCCCGAGTAGGTGAAATGCAGCTCGGGCGATCGGTCCTCGATCGCTTTCGCGTGCTGCACTTTGGCGCCGAGGACACCGACTTCAACGATGGTGACGGGGATGGAAGCGAGGGTGCCGGAGATTGATGGGGTCAGCGTCAGACGCTGGAATTCCCGGCGCTCTTCCGGCCGCAGTTGCTGCACTGCGACATTGTATTCGACCGATTATTCGAAGAGCGCGGTCCGCATGCGAACCGAAGCGACGTAACGGTTGTGCACGCGCTGCCGATACGCGCGGGCGGTGTACGAAACACGCTGCAGGTAATTGATCGTTTCCGGAAATGGCGGGACTCCACCGAAGCGCTCGACGTTGCCTTCCCCGGCGTTGTAGGCGGCTAGCGCCATCTTCTGATCGCCAAAGCGATCCATCAGATAGCGGAGGTATTTCGTTCCCGCCGCGATGTTTTCGGATGGATTGAATGGATTGTCGCAGCCGAGTAGCCGCGAGGTTTCGGGGACGATCTGCATCAACCCCTGCGCGTTCTTGTTGGAGACGAGGCGGGGGCGAAAATCAGATTCGGCCTCGACGACCGCTGCGACGAGCTCGGGCGGGAGGTTGTTGCGGACGGCCTCACGGTAAATGATGGATCCGAAAGGTACTTCGCCGCCGAAAAACTGTTCCTTCGCGATATCGAGCGTGAAAGCGTCTTCTTTCGGTGCGGACTTGAGGAACGCCTCGCGAATCTTAGTGGTGGTGAAAATGTGGAAGGAGCGGTGAGGCTGCAGCATTTCCGCGTCGATCCTCGGCAGGCTCACGTTCATGGCGTCAATCGGGAAGCCGAAAGCGCAGAAAACGAGCGGGATACCGATGACCAGTGCGACGGCGCGGCGTTGCAGGTGCCTGCCGGCGGCCCGAAGGACACGCCCGATGCGACGGCGGCCAGCGTGTTTCTGGCAATCGCAGATCTGCCGGTAGTCCCAATGCCTCCGCTCGCTACTCATGCGAAGAGCCATCGAGGGCAAAAGGCGGACCAGCTTGGTTCGTTGTCTGAGCAAACGTTTGACAGGATTCAAGATGTTTAAACGCGGTTCCAGTCGCGTTGCGCCCGTAGGTTTCGAGAACGGCCCTGTTACTTCCAGCCTATCGACCCAACGACGCTTCTCGCGCTCCGCTCCTCGCGCCCCTCACACCGCAAATAACTTACGGCGGCGACACGTCTCGAAACATAGTGCAGGCGAAAGGCGATCGAGTCAACTTTTGTCGGCTGAGTAGAAACCGTTTCAGGCTTTTGAGGCGATTGCGGGCTCGCCGCGAAGAAGAGGCTGCAGCCGAGGTTCAGGATCGAAGGGCACTACTTTTTCGCCGATGCTCCTTTGGTGGTCACGATCGGCAGGCCGGCATCTTTCCATCCATTCCATCCACCCAGCAGGGCGGCGGCGTTCTTGATGCCGTGAGCATTGAGGTCCAGCACCGCACGGGCGCTTGTGTGTTCGGCCTGTCACGCACAGTACGTGATCAGGAACTTCCCCCTCGGAAGATCTTTGAACCGCGCCGGCAGCTCGCTCAGCGGGATGCTGATTGCGCCGGGGAGGTGGCCTTCATCGAACGATTCCTTCGAGCGCACGTCGACGTAAACAGCCTTCTTCTGCTTCACCATCTTCATGGCGTCGTCGCGCGAGATCCTCCGCGCCGTGGCCTGATCGTCGCCACCCGCGGACGTCGTCGTCGCACCGGGCGCAGTGATCTTGATCGTTCCGGGCCCGGTCTGCGTCTGCGCCGGTGTTTTGAATTGCGCGTCAGCGACCGTGACGATCAAGGCCGCGGCCGCTGTTGCGATCAGAAATGATTTCAACGGATTCCCTCCTCAGCTACTGAATCGATTTGAAGAAGCGGCTGAATCGCGGCGCGTAGTAATGCGCGCGATCGAACGAGAATGCAACTGCGGTGGCCTTGCCTACAATGCGTCTACGCTCGATCAGCCCGATGAAACGGCTGTCGTTGCTGTTGTCGCGATTATCGCCCATGACGAAGTAACGGCCAGGCGGAACGACCACGGCGCCGAACGAGCGGACGGCGGGAATCTGTGGTGTGAACATCACGCGATGCAGCCGTCCCGCGAGATTTTCTTCGACCACCAGCGAGCTGCCCTGCTCGCTGTCTTCGTGCGTCGAGATTTCCTTCCACTGCGCCGGCCGGCCGTTGACGAAGAGCTGGTTTTCGCGCATTTCGATCCGATCGCCGGGAATGCCGATCACGCGTTTCACCAGGCGGGTTCCGTCGACGGGCGAAAAGAGCACGACGATGTCGCCGCGTTGCGGGTCGCCCCACTTCAGGATTTCGAACGTGGTGAACGGCACCTTGAGGTCGTAAGCGAGTTTGTTGACGACCACGCGGTCGCCTTCTTCGATGGTCGGCTTCATCGATCCGGTCGGAACGTCGTTCCAGTCCGCGAGCGCCGACCGGAGCGAGCTGACGACGAGCAGCATCACCAGGAAAATCCGAATCTCAATGAGGACCTTTTTCTTCAACATGACCCTTGACTGATACGGAACAGCGCGCGGATGTTTGTCATTGCACTAGACTCAACAGCAATGGCCCATCGTAGCGCGGTTCATGAGCTGAAGACGCTCGTTCTCTCGTTTCATTCCCTCCTGGTGGTCGAAACGGTGGAGGAAGAGCGCGTCCGTTCGTTGCTGCTGGAGGTCGCCGGCGACCTGCGGTTACCCTTCTACGAATGGTCGGTGACGGAAGGGTTGCGACGGCTGCGGACGGGAACGGTCGATATGACGCAGGACGCCCTGACGGCACTCCGGCACATCGACCACCTCGACGGCGATGGCATCTATCTATTGAAGGACATGGCACCCCACCTTTCGACAGCCGGCGTCGCGCGTTCCCTCCGTGATCTCACGCAGAAGCTGACATCGACGCGCTCGGCGCTCGTCCTCACCGGAAATCCTGTCGAGTTGCCGGCCGATCTCGACGCGCTCTCGGTCCGATTCGAACTGCAGCTTCCCGATGACGAAGAACTGCGCGAATTGATCCGTGGGGTTGTCCAAAGCATCAGTGCCCGGCAACCGGTGCGTGTCGATCTGAACCGCGAGGATGCCCAGCGGATCGTGCACGCTCTGTCAGGCCTGACGCTGAATCAGGCGCGCCAGGTGATCGCCTCGGCGATCGTCGATGATGGATGCCTGTCGGCGGCCGATATCCAGAAAATCATCCGGCGGAAAGGCGAGCTGATCGAGCACGGCGGCGTCCTCGAGTTTTTTCCGGTCGACACGAACAAATTCGAGCTCGGCGGATTCGAAAGGCTGAAAGCGTGGCTCGAGAGCGCCAGAATCGGATTCACGCCCGCCGCGCGCGAGCTCAATCTGGACGCGCCGAAAGGCATTCTTCTCGTCGGCGTCCAGGGCTGTGGGAAATCGCTGGCTGCGAAGTTCGTTGCGCGCCAGTGGGACCTTCCGCTTCTCAAGCTCGACGCCGGCCGCCTTTACGACAAGTACATCGGCGAGACCGAGAGAAATTTTCGCAAAGCCACGACGCTGGCGGAGTCGATGGCGCCCGTCGTTTTGTGGATCGATGAGATCGAGAAAGTATTCGCGCAAGGTGGCAGCGGCGAATCGGACGGCGGCCTCACGCATCGTCTCTTCGGATCATTTCTCACGTGGCTCCAGGATAAGAAGGCGGACGTTTTCGTCGTCGGCGCCGCCAACGATCTGATGAACGTTCCGCCGGAGCTTCTGCGCAAAGGGCGGTTCGACGAGATCTTCTTCGTCGATCTGCCCACGCCCGACGAGCGTCAGAAGATCTTTCGCATTCACCTTCTCCTGCGCAAACAGGACCCGTCGAAATTCGATCTTGCCGCACTGGCGCAGGGAACCGACGGCTTCAGCGGCGCGGAAATCGAACAGGTCGTGATCTCGGCTTTGTATCGCTCGCTTCAGAAAAAACAGCCCCTCGCGACCGCCGGACTCGTCGATGCCGCCAACAGCACTGTTCCGCTGTCGATCTCACGCCGTGAAGACATCGACGAGATCCGGGAGATGGCCAAGGGCCGATTTACGCCCGTGGCTTAACTATCAATTCACGATGTACTGGTTGGTATGCGTGTACACGATTCCCGTCACCTGGCAATCTGACAGCCGAATCATCGTTCCGGAGACTGCGAGAAGGTATTGTCCGCTTGCCGCCAGGTGAAGGTGGAAAGTGACAGACGGACCCGGATAGTTCTGCGCCGTCGTCCAGGCGCAAGGCAAGGAAGTGCCGCCCGCCGTCTCGCATCCCGCTGACAAGTTGTAGATTGCCGGGTAAGGAGGAGTAGGCAGGTTGACAGTCATGGTGACGTCTGCCGGAGCCGTAGCTCCGCCCGAGGCTGGCACAACGGGAGTTGAAATGATCGAAACGTACGGCAGGTTCGGCGTTGCTGGTCCGCCTGTGACCACGTACTTCAGTGTCGCGTCGCCGAGCACATCAGGAAGCTTCGGGTGAATTGGAAATGGGGTATTGGACGATGTCGCATGAACGGTGATGGTGTAGTTGCCGCCCTGCGGTGGATTCCAGGTCGCCACCGGACCCGAGGCTGGAGCGATCGTGATTGGGTTCATGCCGGGGCACGGCGATGTCATCTGAGCGGTGAACTTGAATCGGACGCGCGACATCGGGACGGGTGTCGCGTGTGAAGCCATCGTGTTCGGCGGTATCTCCATGACCTTGGCCGACAGCGTGACCGCGTTTCCGAACGCCACTTGATTCGCCGGCGTGGCCGTTAGCTGCACACTGTACGTAGTGGTGTTCAGACGCGTTGCAATGGTGCTGGTATTGATTTGAGCAAATGCCGGTGATGAGATCGCGGCCAGAACCACTGCACCAGTGAATAGGAACCGGGAGCTTACGAATCGTTTCATTGGAACTCCTTTTCGAATAGTGGAGTTCCCGCTCTCGCCGGATCGTTACTCCCGCTGCCCCCGGCGGTTCACGATCGACATGAACTCCTGCCGCGTGCGCTCGTCGCTCAGGAAAAGGCCGCGCAGGACGTTCGTCTCCATGAAGGAAGATTCCTGCTCGACACCGCGCATCACCATGCACATGTGCATCCCGCCCATCCACACCGCCAGGCCGCGCGGCTCGAGAATGCGCTCGATCATGTCGGCGACGTCGTGCGCGAGATGCTCCTGCGATTGCAGCCGGCGCATGTGCACTTCCACGATGCGCGGAATCTTCGACGCGCCGATGATCGTCTTCTCCGGAATGTAGCCGACGATGAAGTGTCCGAAAAACGGCAGGATGTGGTGCGCGCACAGTGTCTTGTAAGTCCCGCCGATGACGACGAGGTTCTGGCAATTCTCATCGGCGGTCGAGCAGGCCTTGCGGAAAAGAGTCGAGAGGCGTTTGACGTCGGTGAAGTCATAGCCGCTCGTCATCGTGACCAGCGACTCGGCCCAACGGCGAGGCGTATCGCGAAGGTTTTCATCTTGCAGGTCAACGTGCAGGAGACGGAGAGCCTCACGCAAATGTTCTTCGAGTTTGTCCCGATCCACCGTAGGCCTCGGACTGATCATGATTCCCTGATCGGCGAGAAGGGCTTCAGTCTGTGTTTGCTCGGCAACTTGTACGTTCTTCATGGCGGCGGGTAGTGTATGCGATTGACAACTGAATGAGCGTTCATTCATACTTGGTGCGCACCTTGAAGAGGTGGCGCTAAAGGAGTCTTTCAATGGCGGAAGTGAAAACTCAGGGCGCGGTCGATGCGATGGAGGTTGCCGAAGCCTCTCGCGAGACCGAATGGGAAAAGCCCTCCTTCGTCGGACAACTCTTCCTCGGCAATCTCAATGTCGATCTGATCCATCCATTTCCCGAGCAGCCGGCCGAGGATAAAGCGGTGGGCGATGCGTACCTGCCGAAGCTCGAGCGCTTCCTGGCCGAGAACGTCGACGCCGACAAGATCGACGAGCAGGGGGAGTACGACTACTCGCTGTTCGAAGGACTCAAGAAGCTCGGCGCCTGGGGAATGAAGATTCCCAAGGAGTATGGCGGACTCGGATTCAGTGCGACGAATTACAACCGCGCGATCGGTCTCGTCGCCACGTGGTGCGGATCGACGGTCGCATGGCTCTCCGCGCATCAGTCGATCGGCGTCCCGCAGCCGCTGAAACTCTTCGGCACCGAAGAGCAGAAGAAAAAGTGGCTGCCGCGACTCGCGAACGGCGCGATATCCGCGTTCGCGCTGACCGAGCCGGGTGTCGGAAGCGATCCCGCAAAGATGGAGACGCACGCCGCTGCGTCGCCTGACGGAAAAGGCTGGATCCTCAACGGCGAAAAACTGTGGTGCACGAACGGCCTGAAGGCCGAAGTGATCGTCGTGATGGCGCGGACGGCGCCGAAGATCGTCAAGGGCAAAGAGAAAAAACAGATCACGGCTTTCATCCTCGAGATGAACACGCCGGGCGTCGAAATCACCCATCGCTGCCAGTTCATGGGACTGCGTGGCATCGGCAATGTACTGATCCGATTCAAAGACGTCTTCATCCCGAAAGAAAATCTTCTGTGGGAAGAAGGCCACGGTCTCAAGCTCGCGCTGATCACGCTGAACACGGGGCGGCTGACGATTCCCGCCGGGTGTGCGGCGGGCGGGCGCCGCATGCTCGAGATCGCGCAGCATTGGGCCAGCGAGCGCGTGCAGTGGGGCGCGCCGATCGGAAAACATGAAGCGGTCGCGGCAAAGATCGCGTGGATGGCTTCCCACACGTTCGCGATGGAAGCCATCGTATGGTTGACGTCAGGCCTCTCCGATCGCGGCGACGTCGACCTGCGCCTCGAAGCGGCGATGGCGAAGCTGTTCAACACGGAAACCGCCTGGACCTGCGCCGATCATCTGGTGCAGATTCGCGGCGGACGCGGATTCGAGACCGCGCGTTCGCTGCGCGAGCGCGGCGAAGTCGGTTATCCGGTCGAGCGGATCCTGCGCGACATGCGCATCAACCGCATCTTCGAAGGCACAAGCGAGATCCAGCATCTCTTCATCGCGCGCGAAGCGGTCGATCCGCACATGAAGCGCGGATACAAGATCCTGCTGCCCGAGACTCCCACGGGCGAAAAATTCACCGCGGCCGCCAAAGCGGGCGCGCACTACGCCGCCTGGTATCCCTCGCGCTACATCGGCTGGTCGCGTTACCCGAAATTCGGCGAGTTCGGTCCGCTGTCCGCGCACATGGGCTACATCGAGCGGACCTCGCGGCATCTGTCGCGATCGATTTTCCACGCGATGATGCGTTATCAGGCGAAGCTCGAACGCAAACAGATGGTGCTCTTCCGCATCGTCGATATCGGCACGGATCTCTTCGCGATGTCGGCCGCAATCAGCTACGCCACGATGCTCGCCAAGCAGGGTCAGAAAAACGCCGTCGATCTGGCGGATGTGTTCTGCCGCGAGGCGCGCATGCGCATCGAAGCGAACTTCAGCAATCTCTTCACCGATCACGACGCCGCCGCGTACCGGCTCGTGTCGAATCTGCTCAAGGGCGAGTACGACTGGTTCAAAGGTCAGATGGTCGAGCCGGTCGTTCCGAGTGCCGAGCAGGTTGAAGAGGCGATGCGGAAGCTGGCGTAGCGCGCCGCAAAAAGACTTCGCGATACGCCCAGCCGCGTTCATCGCCCATCCGGCGAACCCACACGACGTGCGCGCCTTCCGTTACGAACGCGATGGGGACTTCGATCGTGAAGTCTCTGCGTTCGATCCTCGCGACAGGCGTGCGATCGATCATGAGCTCGTAGTCCATGTTCGGACTGTTGATGTGTCCAAACACGATCAGCGGATCGGCGACGGTGTCGCGCGGACGCGGCTCGGTGATCAAGACGGGATCTTCCGCCGACGCCGCCGGCAAATCCCGAAACATCGGCTCGTAGGTCACCGGCATCAGCGTCCGAAAGAACGGCGAGTGCCTTACGCGTCCGTTGCGCACGCAGTTCGCGCAGCCGGCCGCAATCTCGCCCGCGATGTGCTGACTGCGAAATCTGCGGAAATCATCGCCACGCCAGATCCTCTCGATGCTTTTTTCAAACAGATTTCCGAACGCCACTTCGTTCGTGCAACACGTTCTCACTTCGCCGGCCGACGTGATCCAGATGGACGCCCACGGTTCGCTGCAGGTCCAGTCAACCTGAACCGCGCGTTTGACGTAATCGAATTCGCGCGAATCGGCGCCGAGGCGGCTTTGAAAGAAGACGCCGAGATCTCTGGCGCGCTGAGCGGCATCCGCAAAGGCCCTGGAGGAACGAGCGGCGCCAGCCGATTCGAGGTTTTCGCGTTGATAGTGCTCGCTCAAGTCGGCGCTGGCCGCCTGTTGGTACAGCGGCTCGACATGCACGCCGCTTGCGCCGGCTTCGGCGCACAACTCGACGAGCTGCGGCATTTCTGTCATGTTCGAAGCCATCGCCACGAAGGAAAGGTCGACACGAGGCCGTCCGTAGGTCCGTTTGGCGGCCACCAGCGCGCGAATGCCGCGCATGACATCGGCGAATTTCGCGCCCCGTCGAATTTTTTCGTAGGTCGGAGCAGTCGCGCCGTCGATCGAAACTGTGATTCGGTCGGCGCCGGCACGCGCGAGCCGATCCGCCATCGCAGTGTCGATGCGCGTCGCATTCGTGTTGAACCAGACTTCGGCCCCCGACTCGGACAACTCGGCAACGTAGTCGACGAGATTTGGATTCAACGTCGGCTCGCCCAGGCCGAAGAGATAGGCGCGAACGAGAGTGGGAAAGATCGGCCGCAGCCGCGCAAAGAGATCCGGCGTAAAAAACGGCGGCCGTCCTGATCGCGCCTGATAGCGCGAGTCGTAGTTTATCGCGCACATCTCGCAGCGGATGTTGCAGCGCGCCGAGACTTCGAAGAATGCCTCGAGCGGCCAATCGCCGGCGAGATCGCTCGCGCTGTCGTACGCGCGTCGAGCGCTGTCGATGTTGAGCCACCGTCGCTCGTTCACCGCTTATGTTACGGATCGAATCTTCGCGGCGTCGTCGCGCGTCTCGTGGCCTTCGTATTTGGCGAGGCATGTGCCGCAGATCATCGCGAGAGATGCGCCTGGCCGCGGCGTCCATCCCTGGTCGATGACGCACTGCGTGAACGCGGCGCGATATTCGCCCGGCATCTCGCCGACGATCTCGCACGCGCGGCCGCAGTCGGCGCAAACGAGCCGGGTGCGTCCTTCCATCGGCGCATTGTATTATCGTCACCAATCGTGATCATCGAGTGCACGAGCTGTCACGCGCGGTATCAGTACGACGAAGATCGCTTCGAGCGGAAGCCATCGAAGAAGATCAAGTGCGCGAAGTGCAGCACGATCTTCGAGATTCACAATCCGGCGTTCGCGGCACCCCCGAAATCCGAGCCGAAATCCGCGGACCAGACGTTTCACAAGCGCGACGAAGCGAAGAAACAGGAGGCTGCCGATCCGCGGCCGGCCGTCGGGCAGGCGAGGGACACCGGCAAAGTCTCCGGTCCCCAGATGCCGCAAGGGAAGCGCTTGTCGCTGGCGGTCATCAACGGCCCGGACGCGGGCAGCGTATATCGCATCGAGAAACCACGAGTCACGATCGGCAGGACTGGGGCCGATCTCGCGCTGAGTGACAGCGAGATCTCACGCAATCACGCGGCCGTCGAGATCCGCGACACGACCTACATGGTGGAAGATCTGAAATCAACCAACGGCACCCTGTTCGAAGGTGAAAAAATCTCGGGACTCACCGAGATTCAGAACCATTCCGAATTCACGATCGGCGGCACGACACTGATGTTGATCGTCACTGAGGACGTCTAGTTGCCGGTGACCGGTGGCCGGTTGCCAGCCGATGACCGGCCACAGGCCACCGGCCACTGGCCACCATGAACGAGCTCGTCACCCTCTATCGCTACCGTCAGCTCCTGGCTGCGCTGACGTCCCGCGATCTCAAAGCCCGCTACCGCGGTTCCATCCTCGGATTTTTCTGGTCGCTCGCCAATCCGCTGCTTCTGCTGGCCGTCTACACCGTCGTATTCACGATCTTCTTTCCACAGCAGCGAATCCAGAACTACCCCCTTTTTCTATTCGCCGGGATTCTGCCGTGGACGTTCTTCTCGGCTGCCGTCCTCGAATCGACGCATTCGATTTCCTCGAACGCCGGCCTGATCAAGAAAGTGATGTTTCCCGCCGAGGCGTTGCCGCTGGTGGTGGTGCTGTCGCATCTGGTCCATTTCGCGTTGGCGTTGCCGATTTTGTTCGTTGCGATCGGCATCTACGCCTACTTTGGTCACACGTCGATTCCCGCGACCGCGCTGCTCGTTCCCTTCCTGATGCTGCTGCAGACGATCTTCGTTGCCGGCATCGTCATGTGCGTTTCCTCGGCTGCCGTGCTACTGCGCGATCTGCGCGACATCATCGCGAACCTGATGCAGCTCGGATTCTTCATCACGCCCATCATCTATCTCATCGATGGGATCCAGTCGCGGCCACTGCGCGCTTTGCTGCGGCTCAATCCGATGACTCCCTTCGTCGTTTCGTATCAGGACATTCTTTTCTTCGGCCATCTGCCGGGGTTGTCCGACACATTGCTGATGATTGCCTATGCCTTCACGTCGATGATGTTAGGCATCTTCGTATTCGACCGGCTGCGCGACACGCTGGCGGAGGCGATCTGAGTTACGCCATCGCGATCGAGGATGTCTCGAAGAGCTACCGGCTCTGGGGACGGCGTTCGCAATTCGCGACGCTCAAGAGCGCGCTGCTCAAGCGCGATCTCAAGCTGACGCCGGAAGCGAGCGTGGCGGCTCTCAGGAACGTGTCGTTTGTCGTGGATCGCGGCGAAGCGTTCGGAATCATCGGGCGGAACGGTTCCGGTAAATCGACGATGCTGAAGGTGATCTCCGGAATACTGAAGCCGACCAGCGGCATCGTGCGCGTCAACGGACGCGTCGCCGCGCTGATCGAGCTCGGAGCGGGCTTTCATCCCGAGATCACCGGGCGCGAGAACATCGTCATCAACGGCATCATGCTCGGCCTGTCGCGTCGCGAGATCGAAAAGCGCTTCGACGCGATCGTCGAGTTCTCCGGGATCCGCGATTTCATCGACCAGCCGGTGAAGACGTATTCCTCCGGCATGTATGTGCGGCTCGGATTCGCGGTGGCCGTCCATGTCGATCCCGAGATTCTGCTGATCGATGAAGTGCTGGCCGTCGGCGATGAGGAGTTCTCGCAGAAATGCATCGCGAAGATTCAGGAGATGAAATATCGCGGCGTCACGCTGATCTTCGTTACGCACCAGCTGGATCAGGTGCGCAATCTTTGCGATCGCGCGCTCTGGCTGGATCACGGCATGACGTCAGCGATCGGCGACCCGGTGCGTGTGGTCGATCATTACCTGCAGGATGTCAGTGGAAGTGTGGAGGCCGCCCCCGGCCGCCCGGCGGGCGAGGCGCCAGCCACCACACCAAGAGACGAGGAAGAGCGCTGGGGCTCGGGTGAGGTGGTGCTGAAACGCGTCGCCCTCACCGATGAAAAAGGCCACGAGCTCGTCGCCCTCGGTGCCGGCAGTTCAGTGGCGATCGAGATGGATGTCGAGGTGCGCGCGCCCCAGGACGATTTCGTTTTCGGCGTTGGCATCTATCACGCCGATGGATCGTGTGTGTACGGAACGAATACCGATCTCGAAGGACTGATGCCGCAGCGGCTCGATGCGAACGGCCGCGTGCGATTCGTCATGCCGTCGCTCGATCTCGTCGCCGGAACGTATCGCGTCGACGCCGCGGTCCACACGCGCAACGGCCGCGCGTTCGACTATCGTCGCGGCGTTCTTCGGTTCGTGGTCGGCTCACGCGTGCACGACATCGGGATCTATCGGCCACAGCACCAGTGGCGATTCGATGGCGGCATCGCCTTCCGCGAGATCGACAATCTCAAACGGAATGTGCCCGCCTCGGTCGTCGAGGCGATGCAGGCGGCCGAGAAGAAGAAAAAGTCCTGAGTCCTGAGTCCTGAGTCCTGAGTCCTGAGTCCTGAGC
>JALYZI010000271.1 GCA_030948915.1 Acidobacteriota bacterium | reverse complement strand
CGGTCGAGGACGATGCGGGTCCACGGAGTGATCGAGCTGTTCCAGCCGAGGCGGCGGGTGAGCTGGGGATCGTCCTCGCAGACAGTGCCGCCGCCGATCAGGATCGCGTCGTACTCCTCACGCAGTTCCAGACTCTTCTGCCGCGCCAGCTCGGATGTGATCCAGCGGCTTTCGCGCGCGACGGTCGCGAGTTTTCCGTCGAGCGTGATGCCGGCCTTCAAGCAGACGAACGGTTTCTGCGCGGTCACGGCGTGAAAAAACTTTTCGTTGAGGCGTCGCGCCTCGAACTCGAGAACGCCGACCGTCAGCGCGCTGCCGAGTTCTTTGATTCCGCGGCCGTTGACGACGTCGTGCGGATCGGACGTCGCGATCACCACCCGTTCGACACCGCTGTTGCGAATCACCTGCGTGCACGGAGGGGTACGTCCGTGATGCACGCAAGGCTCGAGGTTGACGTACATCGTGGTGCCGCGTGGATCCTCGCAGCTCTGCAGCGCTTTGACCTCGGCGTGTGGCTCGCCGGCGCGATGATGCCAGCCTTCGCCGACGATGTGGCCGTCGCGCACAAGGACGCATCCGACCATCGGATTGGGGCTGACCGAGTAACGTCCTCGCTCCGCAAGCTCGAGCGCGCGCCGCATGTAACGCTCATGATCCACAGGCGAATTATGGGCTCACATCTTCGGTTCGCCTGTTTTTCTCCCTACGGTAGAAAAATGGGCGAACCGAAGATGTGAGCTAAAAAAAGTAAAAAAAGCGAAAAAAGCGCCGGCGACATCGCCGGCGCTTTACGGGAAGGAAATTAGTGTTTTTCGTTATGGGACCTTGATGAAGCGATATCCCCGGATCGGGCTGCCGCTGCCGCGGCCCGCGCTTACGACGTACATGCGAATCGTCTCTCCGCTGTGCAGACGATCAATCGCGGCGCGAAAATCGCTCACGGTGTTGATCTTCTCGCCCTGCACTTCCGTGATGACATCGCCTTCGGTGAGTGCTTCGCCAGCCGGCGAAACTTCCTTGACGTTGGTCACGACGACGCCGCCGCGAACCTTGTCATCGATGCCGTAAGCCTGGCGATTCTGTGCAGTCATCTCCTGCACCGACATGCCGAGACGGTTGCGTGACGGCTCGACGTTGTTGTTGCTGTTGCGCTCCTGATTGTCCGCTTCCAGCGTGCGCTCCATCGTGGTCGCATTCAGCGTTTTGCGCTGTCCGTTGCGGATGACCGTGATGTTGACCTTCGAGCCGACCGGCAGATACGAGATGTAGTCGATGAGCTCGCGGTTGGTGTTGATCTTCCTTCCGTCGAGCTCGACGATCACGTCGCCCGGCTGAATGCCGGCTTTCTCAGCCGGCTTGCCGGCTTCGACAGTCTGTACCAATGCGCCACGCGCTTCGCTCAGATGGAACGATTCCTTGGCGTCGTCGCCCACCGGAACGATGCCCATCCCGAGGTAGCCGCGGACGACCTTGCCCTGCTTGAGCTCGGGCAGGAGCCGCTTCGCGGTGTTGATGGGAGTCGCGAATCCGAGTCCCTGCGCTCCGCCGCCGCGGATCGCGGTGTTGATCCCGACGACCTCGCCGTTGATGTTGAGCAGGGGGCCGCCGGAGTTGCCGAAGTTGATGGCGGCATCGGTCTGAATGAAGTTCTCAAACGACTGCGTCGTCTGACTCAGGCCGAGCGAGCGTCCCTTTGCGGAGATGACGCCGACCGTGAGCGTGTTTTCGAACTGGAACGGGTTGCCGATCGCAATGGCCCAGTCGCCTTTGCGGATGTGATCCGAATCGCCGAGCGGAACGTTCGGCAGGTCATTGCCGGCATCAATCTTCAGAAGAGCGATGTCGGTGGCCGGGTCGCGGCCGATGATCTTGGCCGAGATCGTGTGTCCGCCGTTGCCTTCAGCGTCTGCGCCGTAGTGGACGTCGACTTTGGTCGCTCCTTCCACGACGTGGTTGTTGGTGAGAATGTAGCCGTCGGGAGAGATGATGAAGCCCGAGCCGCCGCTGCGTTGCGCGTGCTCGTCGTCGCTGCCATCATTGCCCTGATCGCGCTGGCTCGGGCGGCGCCGGCTATCGTTCGGGTTCGGAAAGAAGAAATCGAACGGGTCGATGCCGAAGTTCCGCTTGCGCATATCGCTGGTCTTGACCACCTCGGTCGATGTGATCGAGACGACCGCCGGGGCGACGCGCGATGCGATGTCTGCGAACGATGGGATGGTCACCGATGTGACTGCCGCGCCGGATGAAGTCTGGATCGTCGCGGTTGACTGCGCGTTCGACTTTCGCATCAGGCCGAGGTCGGCGCTGACGACGATGCCAAACGCTACCGACGCGATGATGATCGCGAGGGTCGACAAAATGCGTTTCGTCGTTGAATTCATATGTTTTTGAACGCTCCTTGTTGGGTTGAAGAACGTCGGCCACGGTCCAGGTTAATTCCACCCGCCTGCAGCTGCCGTCCTTAGGATGTCTGACGAACAACCAGACGAAATGTTTCGTCGATACTACGCTGCCGGTGGCGCCGGTGTTGAAACAAGCCCAAAAACAAAAAGCCCCGCTTCGTTCGCGGGGCAGAAAATAACGTCCAGGGGTTTGTTAAGCGACTCTTCGGCGGCCAACGATCAGACGGTAGATGAACAGCAGAACGATCGCCCCGATAATGGAGCCGATCCATCCCGCTGTCTGCTCCTGGCGACCCATGAGGGTCGTGGCCAGGAAACCGCCTACGAAGGAGCCGGCGATGCCGAGCAGGATGGTCACAATCCAACCACCCGGATCATTTCCCGGCATGAGGAACTTCGCGATCGCGCCGACGATGAGACCAAACAACAGCCATCCAAGGATACTCATACTCTTCCCTCCAAGCGTTCGTCAGCGTGATGCTGACGAGCTAATGCATGAGCAAGTCGAATGCCGAATCTGAGTCCTGAGTCCTGAGTCCTGAGTCCTGAGT
>JALYZI010000250.1 GCA_030948915.1 Acidobacteriota bacterium | reverse complement strand
CCTATAACTTCAATAGCGATCACACACAGGAGCGCGCCGAGAAGAAAGCCGGACGCGGTCTCGCGCCAGATGACGCGAAGAACATCGCGCACGCGCACCTGCTCGAGCGCCAGCGCGCGAATGATCGTCGACACGGTCTGACTTCCGGCATTGCCGCCCGTCCCGATGATCAGCGGGATGAAGAAAGACAACGCCACGACTTTCGCGAGCTCGCTTTCAAAATGGCGCAGCACCGAGCCGGTGAATGTCTCCGCCACGAAGAGGAGAAGCAGCCATCCGATCCTGCTGCGCACGACGCGGAAGACCGAAGTGCCGAAATAATCGAGAACTCCGCGGCTCCACGGCTCTTCGACGCCACCCATGCGGAGAGCGGCCTGCGTCTCGCGTTTCACCGGCAGATCGATGACGTCGTCGGCGGTGATGACTCCGATGATCCGGTCGCTGGTCTCGACAACCGGCAGCGCGCTGAATCCATATTTCGCGACGATCCGCGCGACTTCGCCCTGATCGATCTCGGGCGCCACGGAGACGACGTCCGGGTCATGATCGTCGCGATGCGCGCCTGGGCATCGCGCGGCAGAAGTTTTCGAAGGGAAACCACACCAACCAGCCGATCGTTTTCGTCGAGGACATAGAGGTCGGCGACCGTGGCGACATTCGGATCGGCCTGCCGGAGAAACTCAAACGTCTCCGCCACGGTCCACGACGCTCGGATGCGGACGAACTTGTCGGTCATCAACCGGCCGGCAGTCTCGTCGGGATACTTCAGCAGGTTGCGCGCGGCCAGAGCATGACCGGCAGACATCGCCGCCAGAAACGGCGCGCGCCGTTCCTCGGGCAGAAAGGAGAGCAAGGCCGCCGCATCGTCTGGCTCCAATGCGTCGAGCGCCGGCGACAGAACGGTAATCGGCAGACGCGTCAGCGCGAGCTTGACCGTTTCGGCGCTCGCGTACACCAGCGTCTCGCCGAGTTGGTGCGGCGCGAGATGCTGCATGATCGTGACGCGGTCCTCACGCTCGATCTCGCCGAGGAGCTCCGCGAGATCGGCGGAGTGAAGAGGAGCGAGACCTTCGCGCAGCGACTCGGGATCATGCCGCGCGATCTCCACGACGTCGGTGGCCAGCAGCGGCGCGATTTTCATGCTGCTGGAAAGATACCCCCAGCGTCAGAACTTGACGAGCAGCGCGATGCGGTTCCAAACCACTGACCGATCAAAGCGTCGGCGGTGAGAATTGCCTCAGCGCCGGCGCGGAGTCGTGGGAGCACCGCCCCGGGATTCTACGCTACATCAAACCCGTCGCCTGCAGCGCCGGAACGATTGGACAGACCTGCGCTGCGCCGCGAATTCCTTCCAAACGCTGCATTTGATCGTCGTTGAGCAGATGCTGGAAGTCGGTGGCAGCTTGCGCGTTGACCACGCCAATCTGCTGCTGGAGCCTGCGCAATTCAATGAAGGCATTTCCAATCGCGACGGGATCGGGATTCTCGTCCGCCAGCGCCTTCCCGAGGATTTCCTGCTTCGCCTGCGCCTGCTGGGCGATCGGCTGCATGGCGGCCTCGCGAGCGTGCAGAATCGTCGTCCACGCCGTAACCTGATCGCTGGAGAGCTCCAGCACGTGAGCAATCACACTGACGGGATCGGGTTGCTGGGCGAAAATCGGTGAGCAGCAGAGCAGCACGCAAACCATGAGAGCGAAACGTTTCATGACGTCCTCCATCAGTGCATTGGTGGCACCGCCAGCAGAGCGATATGACGTCATATACCCTGCCTCGCCGAACGACAAATCTCCGACACAAGCCGTCATGGAGATCGAGCGAGAGATCGAGGAGCTCCACGCGGCGAGTTTCGGATGGGCGCTGTCGTGCTGCGGCCGCAACCATCAAGATGCGGAGGAAATCCTGCAGGACGTTTACGTGAAGATTTTCGAAGGCAAGGCGCGATTCGACGGACGATCGACGCTCAAGACGTGGCTCTTCAGCGTCATCCGGCGAACGGCGGCCTCGCAGGCGCGCCAGCGGACGCTGCACGATCTGCTGACTGCGAAGTGGGCGCGCCGCGAGCTCGATCCCGTGTCGCCGATGCCCGACGCTGCGGCGCAGCATTCTCAGACATCGGCGGCTCTCATCGACGCGCTCCAGAAAATCGCGCGGCGGCAGCGCGAAGTCCTGGAGCTCGTTTTCTATCACGACATGACAGTTGAGGAAGCGGCCGCAGCGATGGGTGTGTCGCTCGGCTCGGCGCGCGTTCACTACGACCGCGGAAAGAAACAATTGCTGGCGCGTCTCAACGGGAGACTCTCGCCATGAACTTGCGGGACGCATTCGGAGCGCTGCGCCAGGAGGAAGCTGCCTCCGCGCCGCGCTTCGATCGGATGTGGCGTGCGCGTGCGCCGCGTTCATTCATTCCGCGGCTTGCATTTGCCGCCATGCTGTTGATCACCGTCGCTGTACTCGTCTTCCGTCCCGAGAAGCCGCAGCCATCGATCACGGCGTGGAAAGCGCCGACCGATTTTCTGCTGCAGACACCTGGTCGCGAGCTTTTGCAGTCGACTCCTGACATGAGAGGAAGCCAGCCATGAAACGTATTTTTCTGATCGCTGCCCTGTTCGCTGTTTCCGCTTACGGACAACAAGCGCCGCAACCGCAGGACGATCCGATCGGCCAGCAGCTCTTTCCGCCCGAAATGATCATGGGGCAGTCGCAGAAGCTGCATCTCGACGACAAGCAGCGCGCGACGATCAAGACCGAAGTGCAGCGCGCGCAATCGAAGTTCTTCGATCTGCAGTGGGAGGCGAAGGAGGCCGGCGACGCAATGGCCCAGATGCTTCAGCAGACGCCGATCGACGAGGCGCGTGTGCTCGAGCAGGCCGACAAGGTGATGGGTTACGAGCGCGAGATCAAGAAGATTCATCTCGCGATGCTGATTCGGATCAAGAACTCACTGACAAAGGATCAGATCGCGGACCTGATCCAGATGAAACGAGAGATGGCACCTCGACGGTGACTCAGAACGTGACCGTCGCGACGATGGTGTCCTGATAATTGAGTCCAGCCGCGCCGGCCTGAGCGTCCTGTCCGGCGGTGATGCGGCCGTACGCGGTCGCGGTCAGCGCCGTGTTCTTCGAAGCGGATGGACCTAGCGTGACGGTGTTGGCGGCGTTCCAGACGGTTGTTCTGCCGGCGTCGCTGTAGATCTCGTACGTCAGGAAGTTGCCTGCCGCACCGACGTCCTGCATGCGCCGAATGACGCCCGAGGCGTTCGCGCCGAGGTTCATGGAGATGACGCCGCTTGTGCCTTTGGTGCAGTTGATCGATACAGTTCCGGTCTGATCGAGGGGCGCCGCTGCGAATGGATCGTAGGCGCCGAACGCGATGGAGAACGCTCCGATCGTGCACTTTGGTGCGACCGAGGCTGTGATGTTGTTGGTATTGACCGTGGCAGCGGTTCCGGCGAAAGACGGGGCCGCAACCAGCAGTGAGAGACCGATGACCAATCCTGCGCTCTTCATGGGCTACCTCTTCTCTTGAAGCGGTTAACGAGAAACAAACTCGGGTTTACTGCTCCCGGCATTCGTTCGCTCGCCCGCGGAGGCAGTATCGAGCGGTCTTCGTTCCAGAGGGAGGCGAAGAAGATTGTATGGATGTTGACTAGTCAGGCAGCGTGACGTGCGTCACAATTCTCATGTTCGCCGATATTTGTAGTGACTGACGAGCGGGGAATGGACCAGGCGGATCAACTCGAATCCACTCTGACGCGCGTCCATATTTTCGAAGAGGCGCGAGCCTTTGCCGAGAAGCAGCGGGACGACGTGGAGCTCCATCTCGTCGATCAGGCCGGCCATCATGTACTGCTGGGCAATGTCCGCACCGCCTGCGAGTGAGAGGTCTTTGCCGCCGGCTGCTTTTTTCGCGCGTTCCAGTGCCGCTTGAATCCCGTCGGTGACGAAGTGAAACGTCGTCCCGCCCTGCATTTCGAGTGGATCGCGGGCGTGACGCGTCAGAACGAAGACGGGCGTGTGGTAGGGCGGGTTCTCTCCCCACCAGCCGCGCCACGGATCTTTTCCCCATGGGCCGCGTCCGCCGCCGAACATGTTGCGGCCCATGATCGATGCGCCGATATTGCGGAATGTCTCGGTGATGATGGCGTCGTCAGGACCGGCCGTGCCGCCTTCCATCTCATGCATCTTTCGGAATGCGCGCGATCCGAATGCCCACTCATGGAGTTTTTCACCACCTTCACCGAGCGGACTCGTGACACTCTGATTCGGACCGGCGACATAACCGTCGAGCGACATCGTGATGTTGAATCGAAGGATCGGCATCGTTCGGTATCCTAGTCAGTACATGGGACGGTTGTGCTGGATCACCCGATGAAAACAGTATCGTGTGGTGCCGAGCGCTCAGCGTATGGACGGCCAGCAGTGTAGTAGTACAGGGAGACCGATTTTCTCGTCATTCCAGGAGGGCACGTCAGAGGGCGAGGATGGCCATGAAATGACGTGTCGGTCGTTGAAAAAATGACCGTACGATTGAAGGTTGGCAATATCTGCTTCCGGCATTCCCTTGCATCTTTGGACCAGAGCTCCAGATGCCCGCCGTATTCGTCTTTCCAGTCGCGATTGAGATAGATCAACATGTTGAGCCGGCGATCGAGATTTAGCTTGGGATGTACATTGAAATCGGCGTGGACCTTGAGAAATCCGCCCGGCTCGATCTGATGCAGGCCGCCGCCGCCGAAGTAAGGATCGGGGATCAGCCCATCAATGCCGGTCACGGATTCGAGCCACAGCAGCATCTCGAAAGAGTTCATGTCATTCAGGAAGTCGCGGATTGTCTTCGAGATTGTGCTCTGCTCGTGGAAATAGCCGAGTTTCTTTTCGAATGCATTGTCGAATCGCCTCCATTGCATCGCATCGGGGGTGGGAAATTCGCGAAGGACGCCGTCGAGAACAGCGTCATCGAATAACCTCTCCAGCACGATGTGGGGGAACGGATCGGCGTGGACGTAGCTGTCGCGAAACTGTGCGGCGTCGTAAGCGAGTTTCAACGATGCCATTCGAAATCTGAACCTTTGGCGAAACTCAGCGGCAGTTCCGGTGAATACGTGATCGCGCCCTTCGGCGAGGTATAGCGTGCACGCAGCGACATGCCAGGGAAATCGGGAAACCGCACGCCGTCCTGCGACGCGACGTCGAAGGCGATTGCGCCGCCACCGATGACGATGCGCCACGAGCCATCGCGATACGGCCCAAAGTGCCATGACAGAACGCCGTCCCGATAACGAAACGTGATCGAGAGCGGCAAATCCGTCACGGCACCGCAGTAACGCTGCCTTTCGATGCGCATCGGAGAAGTCACGTTGACAACCTTCCTCGCATGCGAATCGAAACTCCAGATTTGCTGTTCGCCTGCATTCAAGCAAAGAAACAGGTCATCATAGAACCAGCCAGGGGACGGCCCGAGCCGGAGATGCTGCTCCCTCAACCATCGCAACTCTCCCATCGCCGCCGAGGGAACCATCGGATTTCGCAGCAACGCGTTCGGCGGCAGTTCAAGAAATGCCTTACCTTCGATACTCATCCGAAGATCGTTCGCGTATTCATGTCGCCATTCTTGCCTATTCGCAACAAGGGCAATTGTGATTCCAGCAAACGCAAGTAGTTTTGAAGCCGCCATGTTTCGCAATGCGCCGCATCCGACGACAAAGAGCACACATAGCAAAGCCCAGGTCATGAGCGCATAACGCGGCTGCATTTCCTTGGAAACTGGAATGATCGGAGCGATTGCCAGAACGAGAGTCGTCCCGGTCACGAGGAAGAGCCGGCGCTTCCATAAGGCTATTGCAGCTCCTGTCGCGATGACTGCGATTAGAATCGCGGCAACGCTCGACCGGGGACCTCCAACGGCGTGCAGAAACTTCAGTGGCAGAGAAACTAGAAGTGCCGGGATGTCGCGGGCGGTAACCGCCCAACCATAGCCTCCTACCGACGTTCCGAGCAGAATGACACGCCATACAACATATGTTGCCATCGCGACGCCAGCAGGAATCAGATTAAGCAGCCGATTGCGAACTGAATTCTCAGGAAGCAACAACAGGATCGCCGGTAACGGAACGACAATTTCCTTTGCCAGAATGGCTGCCAGGTACGCGACAGCAGAGAGGATCGCAAACCAGTTACTCGAGCGGCGCAAAGCCAGCACGTAACAAATCGTAGATAGCGCGCCCAGCGTGAACGATTCCAAGTAATGCATCAGCATCGGCTCTGCTGCCAGGCTGCACATTGGGACACCACTCAAAAAGAGTATCGTGCCGACAAGTGCCAACCGAATTGGAAACCAGAGGCGCAGCGCGAGATACCATGACAACGCCGCCGAAAACACGAAAACGATCTGGGCCGAGTGCCAGCGCGCCGGTGTCAATCCGAGGAGCGTGAGCAAAAGATCGTATGTGCCTGGCAACAGCGGTACGAACATATGACCAGGCATCGAGTGCCAGAGGTGTACATCAGTAAAGTATTGCGCTGGGCGATTCGCCAGCGCGATATGCAGCAAATAAAGATCGTCGTACGTCCACCATAGTCGCAAGACTTTTCGATACAAGACGACGTCAAGAAGAATCAGAGTTGCGATCGCGGCTGTATCGGTGAAACGACGTGTCACCGTTCGCGCTCCCGCGCGCGGATTAAGTCGCGCGGCATTCCTTCGATTCGGCAAGCGCCACACATCATCCTGGCGAGGCCGTCGATCAAAATCTCCGGCACTGCTGTCTTTCGAAGAGTGTCAACGGAACAATCATCGTGGTGGCGGAGTCCGACAGCAACTGCTCGGCGGACAAATATGCGGGTGCGACGTCAGCATCGATGGTTATGATATCCGCATGACGTGTGACCGCCCCTCTGAAAGCTGATTCATTAAATTGAAGCCGGCGATGAACGCGTCCAGCCCACTCGAATTTGGCGGCCGCGCATCGGTGAAGACACCGCGCGCATGACACGAGAATTACTCTTTGCGCCCCTTGCGTGGGTAGTTGTCGAAAGGCGGCTCCCCAGTGTCGAGGCTCTCCACACATCCGCGCACAGCCTTTACGAAATCTTTGATGTTGAATGGTTTGCGAAGCTTCGTGTGGACGAGAATGGAAGGAGCCTCGTCCAGCAACGATTCCGTCCCGGCCGACATCAACACCACGCATTTTGTATGACGGCCCGTCGACGCCATCCGGCGCATGACCTCAATCCCGCTGATGCCGGGCATCACGATGTCGAGGACCACCGCGCTGTATTTGGCCGCGGCGAGGCGCGAGAGCGCTTCGTCACCACTTGCTGCAGCGTCCGCCGCGAAGCCCGCCTGGTGCAAGACGGCCTGGATCATGTTCCGGGTGGAATCGTCGTCGTCGACGACGAGAACTCTGTGGACTTTCATAACAAAAACTCTTCCTTCACTGTCTGTTTCGAAAGGTCTCCCACGAACTCACTGTCCTCTGACGGCTGCGTGTTTCCACGGCGAATGACATTGGCGCAGCGAGCGGGAGCGAGACCGAACGGCGTAAGTCGTTGAGAACGCCTGATTGTTTGTTTGAACCTGGAGGGCCCAGTTGGGTCTATCGCAACGCCTGCGCCTAACTGACCGCATTCGACGGTGGGGGCAGCCGAGCGGTCAGAGTGGGTCGATTAAACTCGCAGATTCCGGGGATGGGCAAGAAACGTGGCTGGGGAGGATGGATTCGAACCATCGAATGTCGGCTCCAAAGACCGATGCCTTACCACTTGGCGACTCCCCAACGTCGGCGGCAAGCCCCACAACCCTATCAAAGTAAACCCGATTCCAATGCTTTCAGGACGGCGCGGGTGCGGTCGCGAACGCCGAGCTTCGACAAAATACTCGACACCTGGTTCTTGATCGTCCCCTCCGCGGTGCCGAGTGCGTGCGCGATTTCCTTGTTGCTGTAGCTCGTCTCGCCGGCAGCGATCGATCGAATCGCATGAATGAGCTGCTCGTACGAGACGTCCTTGAGCATGAAGCGGCGCGCGCCGGCGCGGTCAGTACGAGACCGCGAAACTGCTCCTGGAGCACGGAGCGGATCCGCTGGTGCGTCAGGCCAGGGGCTTCACGCCGATGCATGAAGCGGCGCTGTTAGGCCGCGCCGACCTGATCGAGCTTCTGCTCGCGCACGGCGCGGAGATCAACTCGATGGCTGACAACGGACACACGCCGATGGCCGAAGCGATTCGCGGCCGTCACGAAGACACCGCCGCGCTGCTGAAGTCGAAGGGTGGAAAGATCGAGCCGACTCCACTCGAAGAAGACGCACGACCGCGCACCCGTTAGTGGCGGGACGCCGCATGGGCGAGCCGCTCGATCTCGTGTGCCAGATCTGCCGGCTCGATCGGCTTCTGGCGGAAGACGTCGAAGCCGGACGCGCGGACCCGGGCTTCTTCTTCCGATGAACCGAAGACCGTCAGGGCCAGAGCCGGAGTGTCAATGCGCGCGCGCATTTGCTGCAGCAGCGCGCAGCCGTCGGTGTCGGGCAATGCGATGTCGCAGACGATCACGTCAGGACTCCAGCTTTCGAGAATCTGCAAAGCCTCGCTGCCGGTCGACGCGCATCTGACCTCCGCTCCACAACGTTCGATGACCTTGGAGAGAACATCGCGATTGTCCGCCTGATCCTCGACGAGGAGAACGCGGACGCCGGCAAGGTCGGCCAGTAGTTCGGCCCGATTCAAATCGCGCTGTTTGAACGCGTCGGAAGTCTCCGTCGTGAGCGGAAGCGAAATTGTGAACGTCGCGCCTTTCCCAGGTCCCTCGCTGGCGGCCTGGATCGTTCCGTCGTGCTGTTCGACGAGGTACTTGCTGATCGCGAGTCCGAGGCCGACGCCGCTCTTGCGGCTCGTCGATGCGTCGCCCTGACGGTAGCGTTGAAACAATTGCGGAAGAAGTTCGGAATCGATTCCACGGCCTTCGTCGCGCACCTCGATTTCGGCGGTCGCGCCGTTGCGCTTCGCCCGAACGAAAACGCGGCCGTTTTCGGGCGTGAATTTGATGGCGTTCGCAACGACGTTCCAGACGACCTGCTGCAGCCGAGTGGGATCGGCAAACATCGGGCATTCATCACACTGCAGATCCGAAATCAACTGGATGCCCTTCACCTCGGCCGAGGGTCCGAGATCGGCCAGTGCTGACTGGACGACCGATCCGATCTGGAGCAGCCGTTTGTTCAAGCGCAGTTTCCCCGATGTCATTCGCGTATCGTCGAGGAGATCTTCGATCAGATGGACCTGGGCTTGCGCGCTCCGTTCGAGTGCGGACAGCGCTTCCTCCATCGTCTTTTCGTCGAGACCGCCGATGCGCAGCAGTCGCGCCCATCCGAGGATCGACGTCAGCGGCGTACGCAGCTCATGTGAGATCACCGCCAGGAAGTCGTCTTTGGCGCGATTCACTTCCTCCGATACGAGGAGCGAGCGCTGGGTCTCTTCGGCTTTCCTGCGCTCGGTGACATCGCGCGTGACCTTGGCGAAGCCTCGAAGATTTCCATGCTGGTCATGCACGGCCGTGATGACGGCGTCGGCCCAGAACTTCGTGCCGTCCTTGCGAACGCGCCAGCCTTCGTCTTCAACGCGGCCCTGTTCACGCGCAATCGCCAGCAGCCGTTCCGGCTTTCCCTGCCTGACATCTTCTTCGGGATAAAAAATCGAGAAGTGCCGCCCGATGACTTCATTGGCTTCGTAACCCTTGGCGTGACGCGCGCCGGCGTTCCAGCTTGCGACGCGCCCTTCCGGATCGATCATGAAAATCGCGTAGTCTTCGACGGTCTCGACGAGAAGGCGGAACATCTCCTCGCTCTCGCGCAGCTCCTGCTCGCCGCGGCGACGCGCGATCACCTGCGCTGTTACTTCGAAGCCGAACACGATGATGCCGTCGATCTGACCATCGTTTGCCACCATCGGCTGGTAGACGAAGTTGAAGAACGCTTCCTCCAGATTTCCGTTGCTGGCCCGGTCCAGCATGACGCGAGCCTCGCGGCCGACGTGCGACTCACCAGTCGCATACACCTTGTCCAGCAGTTCCGAATACCCCTGCCCTTTGATCTCCGGCATCGCTTCCTGCAACGGCAAACCGAGAAGCTTCCGACCTTTGAAGAGCGCCTGATAACCGGGATTCACCAATTCGAATCGATGCTCAGGTCCCCGCAAAATCGCGATGACCGCCGGCGCCTGCATGAACAGCGCATACAGGCTCGAACGTGGAATCAGCGGGTCAACATCTGAGCCACGGCGGCCTGGACCGTCTTTCGTGCGATTCTGGCTCTTCTGAACCGGCAAGGAAGTCTCCTGTTATTCGGAGTCCTATGCATACGGGCTGCCGATTCAGGCCGGGCGCGACTCGAGTTGGGCGTTCTCGCCCCCGAACGGCAGCTCCTGCTGCGAGATCAGCGGCAATGTCACAGTGAACGTGGCGCCTTTACCGAGGCCTTCGCTTTCGGCGGTGATGTCGCCGTTGTGCAGGTCGATGATGTGCCGCGCGATCGCCAATCCGAGTCCGAGACCGCTGCGCTTCGCCGATGAATCGGCCTGACGCAGTCTTTCGAAAACGTGCGGGAGAAAACCGGGGTCGATTCCGTCGCCTTCGTCACGGATCCGAATCTCGACGTGTCCATTGACACGCTGCAGGCGCAGATCGACCTGTTTCCCGGGCGGCGTGAACTTGATGGCGTTCGACAGGATGTTGCCGATCACCTGCTGCAGCCGCGCGCCGTCGGCGTCCACGAGACCCTCCAGCGGCTCGATTTCGGATGACAGGCGCACGCCGCGTTCGGCGGCATCGGGACGCGCGGTACTGACGGCCGCTTCGACGATGCCCGGCAGATGCGTCGGGCGCAGATCGACATGAAACTTTCCGAGGACGATGCGCGAGACGTCGAGCATGTCGTCGATGAGCCGCTTCTGCAGCTTCGCGCTCGACTCGATCATCTGCAGCGCCTCGGTCAGCTCGTCGGGCTCGTAATCACCGGCCCGCAGAAACTGGACCCAGCCGAGGATCGATGTCATCGGCGTGCGCAGCTCGTGCGAAAGGGTGGCGAGGAAATTGTCCTTCGCGCGATTCTGGGCCTCGGCCTCGCGATATCGCCGTTCGTTCTCTGCGGCCAGCGCTGCGGCGCGCTTTTCGGTGACGTCGCGAAACGTGATGACCGATCCGATCGACTTTCCCATCTCGTCATGAATCGGCGAGACGCGGAACTCGACCGGGAAACTCGTCCCGTCGTCGCGGAAGAATGTTGCTTCCACTTCATCGCGCACGCGATCTCCGCGCAGCGCGCTGTAGAGCGTGCAGTGCCGGTCGTCGCAGGTCGACACTCCAGGGACGGACGGATGCAGCTGCGAATGCACATCGCGGTTCGCGACTTCCTCCGGATGACGCCCGATCATGCCGGCGGCGGCGGGATTGACGAACGTCGCGACGCCTTCGAGGTTGACGCCGAAGATTCCTTCGGCGGCCGCCTTGAGAATCAGATCGTTCTGACGGCTCAACTGCCGGAGTTGCTGCGCCTGCCGCTTGATCGCTTCGCGCTTTCGAAACAGCTCGACGAAGACGCTGACTTTCGCGCGCAGCACTTCCGGATGAAACGGTTTGAAGATGTAGTCGACCGCGCCGAGCTCATAACCCCGAAACATGTGCGTCTCGTTCCGGCTCAGGGCGGTGAGAAAGATGATTGGAGTGTCGCGCGACTTATCGCGCTCGCGAATCAGGTTGGCGGTGTCGAATCCGTTCAGATCGGGCATCT
The DNA here is from genome assembly GCA_030948915.1 of Acidobacteriota bacterium. Classification (GTDB taxonomy): domain Bacteria; phylum Acidobacteriota; class Thermoanaerobaculia; order Gp7-AA8; family Gp7-AA8; genus Gp7-AA10. The sequence goes on along the minus strand of JALYZI010000250.1, from coordinate 8,970 downwards.
GGACGTCGAGCAGAATGACCGCGAACTCGCGATCGAGCAGCGCGCGCAATGCGGCGCGGCCCGAGTCCGCCCTGACGAGGTTCTCGTCCATGTCGGTGAGGATCGACTCCAGAGCCAAAAGGTTGGCGCTCTGGTCGTCGACCAGAAGGATGTTGACGCGTTCGTCGGCGCTGGTCATGGTGTCAGGGCGAGCCGGCAACGCTCGACCAGGAATGCTGCAATGTCTTCAAGACGCAAGATTTGATCCACGACGCCTGTGGCGATTACCGCCTCGGGCATCGCCGCCGACTCGGCGGTTTTCGGGTCCTGCGCGATCACGACGCCGCCGCGTTTCTTGATGCGGCGCGCGCCCTCCGCTCCATCGGCATTCGCGCCGGTGAGCACGATGCCGATGAGATTCGGACCGTAAGCGTCGGCCGCCGATTCGAAGAGGACGTCGACCGATGGGCGCGAGTGACGGACGGCATCATCGACCGACAAATTGAATTCTCCCTTCTCGACGAGAAGGTGGTAGTCGGCAGGCGCGAGGTACACCTTGCCGGGCTTGATGTATTGCTTGTCTTCGGCGTCGACGACGTGCATGTGCGTCGCACGCCGCAGAAACGCAGGCAGGCTTTCGTTCGACTGGCGGTGGCGATGCTGCGCGACCGCGATCGGAATGCAGAATCCCTCCGGCAACGCTTTGAGAATCGTCTCGAGCGCATACATTCCGCCGAGGGAACAGCCGACGACGACCAGCTCAGGCGTCAGGCGTCGGGCGTCAGGCGTCAGGCCCGCACGTGCCGTGCTCCCGACGCCTGTCATCTCACCCTCCGATAAAGCCGCTCTTCGGCATCGACGACTTCGTAGTTATCGGCGACGCAGGTGTACTTGATCGTCTCTTTTTTTCCGAGGCCGAGGATGCCGAAGTTTTCGAGGCTGTCGAGGAAAAGTTTCTGAACGCGTTCCTGCAGCGCGCCGTTGAAGTAGATCAGCACGTTGCGGCAGAAGATCACGTTGAAGTGATTGAAGGTCGCGTCGGTGACGAGGTTGTGCTGCGCGAACACGACGCTCTCGCGCAGCGTCGGCCGGAAAATCGCGTAGTCGTATTTCGCGACGTAGTACGCGGAGAACGTTCCCGATCCGCCGGCCGCGATGTAGTTGCTGGTGTTCTCCTTCATCGTGTTGATCGGGAAGATGCCTTCCTTGGCGCGCTGCAGCACCGCTTCGTTGAGGTCAGTGGCGTAGATGCGGCAGCGATCGATGAGTCCTTCTTCGTAAAGAAGAATCGCCATCGAATAGACTTCCTCGCCCGTCGAACATCCCGCGTGCCAGATCCGAACGAACGGATACGTGCGCAGGAGCGGCACGACCTTTTGCCGGAACGCGAGGTAAAAGGTCGGATCGCGAAACATCGACGTCGTGTTGATCGAGAGATCGAGAAGCAGACGCTCCATGCACGCCGGATCGTGCAGGACTTTCTCGAGCAGACCCGAGACCGTGCTGAGACCCTCGGCGTAGATGCGCTTCCAGATGCGGCGCTTCAGCGACGGTTGGGAGTAATCGCGGAAATCGAAACCGTAGTGCTGATAGATGCCCTCGCCCAGCAGCTTGATCTCGATGGCTTCGAGATCTAGTTTCTGCTGTTCGTCGACTGCGCTGACAACCTCGGACATATGCGTGTTAGAGAGCAAACTGTGCGCCGAATCAGAGGCGCGAGGCGCGAGGCGCGGGGCGCAATGTACCGTGCGCCTCGCGCCCCGCGCCTACGCGCCCTCAGGTCATCGGTATAACCACACGCGCAGGAGTGACACGAGTTGCTGCGCGTCGATCGGCTTCGTGATGTAGTCGCTGGCTCCAGCCTCCATACATTTCTCGCGGTCGCCTTTCATCGCTTTGGCGGTCAGCGCGATCATCGGAAGATTCTTGAATGCGTCCATCGCACGGATGCGGCGCATCGCCTCGTAGCCGTCCATCTGGGGCATCATCACGTCCATCAGCACCACGTCGACTTCGGGATGCTTCGCCAGTGCGTCGATGCCTTCCGCGCCGCTCTCGGCGTAGAGCACCTGCATCTTGTGGCGCTCCAGGAGGCTGGTGAGCGCGTAGATGTTGCGCATGTCGTCGTCGACGATGAGCGCCTTCTTGCCGGCCAGCACCGGATCGGATTCATGCAGTTGCTCGAGGATCTGCCGCTTGCTCTCCGGCAGATTCGCCTCGACGCGATGCAGGAAAAGTGCGGTCTCATCCAGGAGTCGATCCGGCGAGCGCACATCCTTGATGATGATGGCCTCGGCCATCCGCTTGAGCTCCGTCTCTTCGCGCTTGCTGAGCTCGCGTCCGGTGTAGACGACGATCGGGATGTCGTCGATGTGGAGATCGTTCTTCATCCGGTTGATGAACTCGAATCCGTTCATGTCGGGCAGCCCGAGGTCGAGGACCATGCAGTCGAACCGGCGGTCGCGGAGAATCTGGAGAGCCTCTTCGCCGCTCGACGCCGTCGTGATCTCGACGTCGCCTTCGCCGCCGATCAGCTCCGCCACCGCTGTGCGCTGTACGGCGTTGTCTTCGATGACCAGCAGGGACTTGTTAGGCCGCTCGACGAACCCCTTGATTTTCGCGAAGGCCTCGTCGAGTCCTTCCTTGGTGACCGGCTTCTGAATCTGTGCGAACGCGCCTAACTTCAGTCCGCGTCCGCTCTCATCTTCGGCGGAGATGATGTGCACCGGAATGTGCCGCGTCGCCTTGTCGTGCTTCAGGCGATCGAGCACCGTCCACCCTTCCATGTCGGGCAACGCAATGTCGAGCGTGATTGCATCGGGGTGGTAGCGCTTCGCAAGCGCGATCGCTGCCTCGCCGCGCGTGGCCACGATGCCGCGGAATCCCTTGTCGCGCGCCATGTCGACCATGATTCGCGCGAAGTTGAGATCGTCCTCGACGATCATGACGACGCGGTCGCCAGGCCTGATCTTGTCGCGATCATCGGGGACCTGTTCCTCGATGACGACGATCGGTTCCTCGGCTGTGGCAGTGCGAGGTACCGCGGCCCTTCGCAGCGGTGCTTCTGTCGGCGGCTGAGGCATCGGGCGTGCGATGGCGCCCGCCTCCGCAATTTCCACCACTTCCGGCTGACGCTCCTCCGGTCTGCGGGCCGGCATCACGTAGCTCTGCGGCAAATAAAGCGTGAACGTCGAACCGAGGCCCAGCTGACTCGCAACCCGGATCTCGCCGCCTAACAACCGGGCGAGCTCCCGGCTGATCGACAGTCCGAGTCCCGTGCCGCCGAACTTGCGCGTCGTCGACGAATCCGCCTGCTGGAACGCCTCGAAAATGATTTTCTGCTTCTCGTCGGCGATGCCGATGCCGGTATCGCTGACCGCGAACGACACGACGCTCGATGCGCGGTCGAGGGTCTCGTGTCCCGGCGTCCATCCGCCGTTGACGCGCTCGACCTTCAGCGTCACGCCGCCCTTTTCCGTGAACTTGAACGCGTTGCCGACGAGATTCTTGAGCACCTGCTGCAACCGCGTCGCATCGGTGTGGATGGCGGGCGGGAGGTTGGGCGCCAGCTCGATGTTGAAGTCGAGCCGCTTGTCCTGCGCCACCTGTCCGAACGTCCGCTGCATCATGTCGTCCAGGTCGCGGAAAGACAGATCGCCGAGGCTGACCGTCATCATGCCGGACTCGATCTTCGAGAGGTCGAGGATGTCGTTGATGAGCGTCAGCAGATCCTGTCCCGACGAGTGAATCGTCTTCGCGAACTCGACCTGCTTGTCGCTGAGGTTCGAATCGGGATTGTCGGCCAGCAGTTTCGCGAGGATGAGCAGCGAGTTGAGCGGCGTGCGCAGCTCGTGCGACATGTTCGCGAGGAACTCGCTCTTGTACTTCGACGTCAGCGCGAGCTGATGCGCCTTGTCCTCGAGCTGATGCTTCGCCAGCTCGACCTCGCGGTTCTTCTGCTCGACTTCTTCGTTCTGCGTCGTCAGCAGCCGCGCTTTTTCTTCGAGCTCTTCGTTCGTCTGCTGCAGCTCTTCCTGCTGCGTCTTGAGCAACTCCTCCGACGCCTGCAGCGACTTCGCCTGCTGCTCGAGCCGCTTGTTCGTCTCGGTCAGCTCTTCCTGCTGCGCCTGCAGCTCTTCGGCGAGCGACTGCGACTGCGCCAGCAACTCTTCGGTCCGCATGTTGGCCTGGATGGTGTTGAGCACAACGCCGATCGATTCGGTGAGCTGATCGAGCAGCGACAGATACGTCTCCGTAAATGGCGTGAACGACGCCAGCTCCATCACTGCGTAGACCTGACCTTCGAAGATGATCGGCAGATCGATGATGTTCAGCGGCTTCGCCTCGCCGAGGCCGGAGTTGATCTGCACGTAATCGTCGGGAACGTTCGTGATGAGGATGCGCTGCTTCTCGAACGCCGCCTGGCCGACGAGGCCCTCGCCGATCCGGAATTCCTTGTTGAGGTGCTTGCGCTCGCGATACGCGTACGTCGCCGCGAGCTTGAGCCGCGCCTCTCCGTCCTTCGGCGCATCCATGATGTAGAACACGCCGTGTGCTGCGCTGACCACCGGCGCCAGCTCGCTGAGAATCGTCTGCGAGACCGAGCTCAGATTCTTCTGGCCCTGCATCATGCGCGTGAACTTGGCGAGATTGGTCTTGAGCCAATCCTGTTCGTTCTGCCGCAGCGTCGTGTCGCGCAGCGAACGGATCATCTCGTTGATGTTGTCCTTCAGCGCGGCGACTTCGCCTTCGGCCTGCACCGCGATCGATCGCGTCAGATCGCCCTTCGTCACCGCGGTTGCGACCTCGGCGATCGCGCGCACCTGCGTGGTGAGATTGGCGGCCAGCTGATTGACGTTGTCGGTGAGATCGCGCCACGTGCCCGAGGCGCCCGGAACGTTCGCGAATCCGCCGAGTTTTCCTTCCACGCCGACTTCGCGCGCGACGGTCGTGACCTGATCGGCAAACGTCGCGAGCGTATCGATCATGTTGTTGATCGTGTTCGCGAGCTCGGCGATCTCGCCGCGTGACTCAACGGTCAGCTTCTGCTTGAGGATTCCGTTCGCGACGGCCGTAACGACTTTCGCGATGCCGCGCACTTGGTTGGTGAGGTTCGAGGCCATCGAGTTGACGTTGTCGGTGAGGTCCTTCCACGTTCCGGCGACGCCTTTGACCACGGCCTGCCCGCCCAGTTTTCCTTCCGTGCCGACTTCGCGCGCCACGCGCGTGACTTCGGCCGCGAACGAGTTGAGCTGATCGACCATCGTGTTGATGGTCTCCTTCAGCTCCGCGATCTCGCCCCTCACTTCGACGGTGATCTTCTTCGACAGATCGCCGTTGGCGACCGCGGTCGTCACCTGCGCGATGTTGCGCACCTGATTCGTCAGGTTCGACGCCATGAAGTTGACGTTGTCGGTGAGGTCCTTCCACGTTCCGGCGACGCCTTTGACCTGCGCCTGCCCGCCGAGTTTTCCTTCCGTGCCGACTTCGCGCGCCACGCGGGTGACCTCGGCCGCGAACGAGTTGAGCCGGTCGACCATCGAGTTGATCGTGTTCTTCAACTCGAGGATCTCGCCCTTCACATCGACGGTGATCTTCTTCGACAGATCGCCATTCGCAACGGCGGTCGTGACGTCAGCAATGTTGCGCACCTGGTTGGTGAGATTCGACGCCATCGAGTTGACGGAATCCGTGAGGTCCTTCCACGTTCCCGCGACGCCTTTGACCTGCGCCTGCCCGCCCAGCTTCCCTTCCGTTCCGACTTCGCGCGCAACGCGCGTGACCTCGGCCGCGAATGAGTTGAGCTGATCGACCATCGTGTTGATGGTGTTCTTCAGCTCCGAGATCTCGCCCTTCACATCGACGGTGATCTTCTTCGAGAGATCGCCATTCGCGACTGCGGTCGTGACCTCCGCGATGTTGCGCACCTGCGAAGTCAGGTTCGCGGCCATGTAGTTGACCGAGTCGGTCAGGTCTTTCCAGGTGCCGCTGACGCCTTTGACCTGCGCCTGTCCGCCGAGTTTTCCTTCGCTGCCGACTTCGCGCGCCACGCGCGTGACCTCGGCCGCGAACGAGTTGAGCTGATCGACCATCGAGTTGATGGTGACCTTCAGCTCCGCGATCTCCCCTTTCACCTCGACCGTGATCTTCTTCGACAGATCGCCGTTCGCAACCGCCGTCGTGACCTCGGCGATGTTGCGCACCTGATTCGTGAGATTCGCGGCCATGTAGTTGACCGAATCGGTCAGGTCCTTCCACGTGCCGCTGACGCCCTGCACATCCGCCTGTCCGCCCAGTCTTCCTTCCGTGCCGACTTCCCGCGCGACGCGCGTGACCTCGGCCGCGAACGATCGAAGCTGATCGACCATCGTGTTGATGGTGTTCTTCAGCTCCGAGATCTCGCCCTTCACTTCGACGGTGATCTTCTTCGACAAATCGCCGTTCGCGACGGCGGTGGTGACCTCGGCAATGTTGCGCACCTGATTGGTCAGGTTCGACGCCATGTAGTTGACCGAGTCGGTGAGGTCCTTCCACGTGCCGGCGACGCCCTTGACCTCGGCCTGTCCGCCTAACATTCCCTCGGTGCCGACTTCGCGCGCCACGCGCGTGACTTCCGAAGCGAACGCGCTGAGCTGATCGACCATCGTGTTGATGGTGTTCTTCAACGCGAGGATCTCGCCTTTGACTTCGACCGTGATCTTTCTGGAGAGATCGCCCCTTGCGACAGCGGTCGTGACGTCGGCGATGTTGCGCACCTGCCCGGTGAGGTTCGACGCCATGTAGTTGACCGAATCGGTGAGGTCCTTCCACGTTCCGCTGACGCCTTTGACGTCCGCCTGTCCGCCTAACATCCCCTCGGTACCGACTTCCCGCGCCACGCGCGTGACCTCGGCCGCGAACGAGTTGAGCTGGTCGACCATCGTGTTGATGGTGTTCTTCAGCTCGAGGATCTCGCCCTTCACCTCGACGGTGATCTTCTTCGACAGATCGCCGTTGGCGACCGCGGTCGTGACGTCGGCGATGTTGCGCACCTGTCCCGTGAGGTTCGACGCCATGGCATTGACGGAATCGGTCAGGTCTTTCCACGTGCCCGCGACGCCCTGGACGTCGGCCTGACCGCCGAGGCGGCCTTCGGTGCCGACCTCGCGCGCGACGCGCGTGACTTCCGACGCGAACGCGCCGAGCTGATCGACCATCGTGTTGATCGTGTTCTTCAGCTCGAGGATCTCGCCGCGAACATCGACGGTAATCTTCCGCGACAGGTCGCCCTTTGCGACCGCGGTCGTCACCTCGGCAATGTTGCGCACCTGTCCCGTCAGATTCGACGCCATCGAGTTGACGCTGTCGGTGAGGTCCTTCCATGTGCCGGCGACGCCCTTCACTTCCGCCTGGCCGCCGAGTTTCCCTTCGGTGCCGACCTCGCGCGCGACGCGCGTGACCTCGGCCGCGAAAGAGTTGAGCTGATCGACCATCGTGTTGATCGTGTCCTTCAGCTCGAGGATCTCGCCCTTCACTTCGACCGTGATCTTCTTCGACAGATCGCCCATCGCGACCGCGGTGGTGACCTCCGCGATATTGCGCACTTGTCCGGTGAGGTTCGACGCCATCGCGTTGACGGAGTCAGTGAGGTCTTTCCACGTGCCGGCGACGCCCTGCACATCGGCCTGTCCGCCGAGGCGGCCTTCGCTGCCGACCTCGCGCGCCACGCGCGTGACCTCAGACGCGAACGAGCGGAGCTGGTCCACCATAGTATTGATCGTGTTCTTCAGCTCGGCGATCTCGCCCTGCGCCTCGGCGGTGATCTTCTTCGACAAATCGCCGTTCGCGACGGCCGTCGTGACCTCGGCGATATTGCGCACCTGGCCGGTGAGATTGGCGGCCATCGAGTTGACGGAATCGGTCAGATCTTTCCACGTGCCGGCGACGCCTTTGACATCCGCCTGCCCGCCTAACTTTCCTTCCGTTCCGACTTCCTTCGCGACGCGCGTAACTTCCGACGCGAACGAGCGGAGCTGATCGACCATCGTGTTGATCGTTTCCTTCAGCTCCAGGATCTCGCCGCGCGCATCGACGGTGATCTGCTTCGAGAGATCGCCGTTCGCGACAGCGGTGGTGACCTGCGCGACGTTGCGCACCTGATTCGTCAGATTGGCGGCCATGTAGTTGACCGAGTCGGTGAGATCTTTCCAGGTGCCCGACACGCCCTGCACGTCGGCCTGCCCGCCGAGTTTTCCTTCTGTTCCGACTTCCTTGGCGACGCGGGTGACTTCCGAGGCGAACGAGCGGAGCTGATCGACCATCGTGTTGATGGTGTTCTTGAGCTCGAGGATTTCGCCGCGCACTTCGACCGTGATCTTCTTTGACAGATCGCCATTCGCGACCGAGGTGGTGACTTCAGCGATGTTGCGGACTTGCGACGTCAGGTTGGCGGCCATCGAGTTGACGGAGTCGGTGAGGTCCTTCCACGTGCCCGACACGCCCTTCACATCGGCCTGACCGCCGAGCTTTCCTTCGGTTCCAACTTCCTTCGCGACGCGCGTGACTTCCGAGGCGAACGACGCGAGCTGCTCGACCATCGTGTTGACGGTGCGCGCGGTGCGGAGGAATTCCCCGCGCAGCGGACGGCCGTCGAACTCGGTGGCCATCGTGCGGGTGAGGTCGCCCTTCGCGACGGCGCCGATCACGCGCGAGATCTCGTTGGTCGGCTGGACGAGATCGCCGATCAGCGTGTTGACCGATTCGCCCACCACGGCCCACGAGCCGCTGGCGTTCGGGATGTTTGCCCGTTGATTGAGCTTTCCTTCTTTTCCGACGACGTCGGAGATCCGGACGATCTCGGTGGTCGTGCGTTCGTTCATCTCCACGATCTCGTTGAGCAGGTCGGCGATCTTTCCGGCGGTGCCGGTGAACTCGACCGGCATGCGCACGGAGAAATCGCCTTTCTTGACTGAGGCGAGCGTGCGGAGAAGAAGGCGTTCGAAGTCTTTGGGC